>NZ_JBYSYE010000001.1:74737-128171 GCF_058782925.1 Pseudomonas sp. FW305-E2
TGCCCTGTAGGAGCGGGTTTACCCGCGAACACCGGCAGAGCCGGTGCCATCCACCGCGTTGGTTTCTTCGCGGGCATGCCCGCTCCCACAATTCTGTGCATGCCCTGTAGGAGCGGGTTTACCCGCGAACACCGGCAGAGCCGGTGCCATCCACCGCGTTGGTTTCTTCGCGGGCATGCCCGCTCCCACAGGTAGAACGCAGGCCGGCCAGCCGCGCCCGGTAGCTTCCTGGGCTCTGCCCGGTCCACTTCTTGAACGCCCGGTGGAAGGCACTCGGTTCCTGAAACCCCGCCTGCTCGGCAATTTCGGCAATGCTCAACGCGCCTTCGCGCAGCCGCTCGAAGGCCATGGCCCGGCGCACTTCATCCTTGATCTGCTGGTACGAACGACCCTCCCGCTCCAACTGCCGGCGAAAGGTACTGGCACTGACCCCCTGCTGCTGCGCCAGCGCGGCCAATGTCGGCCACTGTCCATAGCGCAATGCCCGCAGGTGCCGATACACCTCAGCCACCAGCCCGTTCTGATTGCGAAAGCGGATCACCAGGCCCTGTGGCGCACTGCGCAGGAAGGTCTGCAAAGCGGCTCGGTCCTGCACCACCGGCAGGCGCAGGTAAGCGCTGTCGAACTCCACCTCGGTGCGTCCGCTGCCCAGGCGCAGGTCCGGCCCCCACAGCAGCAAGTCGTCCTCCTGGGCCGGGCGCGACACCGCGAGCTCCGTGCGGTCGATGGCAATCCGCCGCCCGGCCAGCCAGCACAGCATGCCGATCATCAGCACCAGGTAGGTTTCCTCGGCATAGACCCGGGTCAAAGGGTCGGCAATGTTCGACTGCACGCTGATCAGCGCCCGCCCGCCACGTACCGTCAGGCTGCCACGCAGGTCACGCAGGAACAGGCCGAAGCCCCCCATGCACTGGCGCAAGGCCTTTTCCAGGTTCGGCTCGAGGATCAAACCCCGGCAGATCAGGGCAAAACTGCCCAGCGGCATGCCGTGGCTGTCGAGGCCAAAGAACTCATCGTCCAGGCGCTGGATCAACGCCAGCCACAGCTGGGCGAACGCCTTGGCCGGCACCCGCGCCTGAGGCTGATCGAGCAGCTGCGGGGCAATGCCCACCGCACGCAGCTGGGCATCACGCTCGGCGGGCGTGTCGCGCAGGGCGTGGAGCATGGCGTTGAGGAAGTACACGGCGACTGAATCGCTTTCGCGCATGGCGGTTTTCGCTGTCTATGCTGAGTGGCAAAAAGTGCCAGGTTGTTTGAACAGATCCGGCATAGGCGGCAACAGAGCCTTTGCCTAGACTCGATCCCACTTCGGGGCCGCCCACCATTCTCGCAGAGCCTGGCCCGGTCCCGCCACGCCTTCGCAATCGGAGCCCTCATGAGCAGCGCAGAAATCTACGTCGTCAGTGCCGTCCGTTCAGCCATTGGTGGCTTCGGCGGTTCCCTCAAGGACCTGCCACTGGCCGACCTGGCCAGCGCCGTGACCCGCGCCGCCATCGAGCGTTCGGGCCTGGCCGCCGAGCAAGTCGGCCACCTGGTGATGGGCACGGTGATCCCCACCGAACCGCGTGACGCCTACCTGGCACGGGTAGCGGCAATGAACGCTGGCATCCCCAAGGAAACGCCGGCATTCAACGTCAACCGCCTGTGCGGGTCTGGCCTGCAGGCTATTGTCTCTGCGGCCCAGGGCCTGTTGCTGGGCGACACCGATGTGGCCGTCGCAGCCGGCGCCGAATCCATGAGCCGTGGCCCTTACCTGCTGCCACAAGCGCGCTGGGGTGCACGCATGGGTGACCTGCAAGGCATCGACTATACCGTCGGCGTGCTGCAGGACCCGTTCCAGCACTTCCACATGGGCATCACCGCCGAGAACGTTTCGGCCAAGCACGGCATTACCCGCGAAATGCAGGACGAACTGGCCCTGACCAGCCAGCGCCGTGCCGCGCGTGCCATTGCCGAGGGCCGCTTCGCCAGCCAGATCGTTGCGCTGGAGCTGAAAACCCGCAAAGGCAGCGTGCAGTTCAGTGTCGACGAGCATGTGCGTGCTGATGTGACCGCCGAACAATTGGCCGGCATGAAGCCGGTGTTCAAGAAAGACGGCACCGTCACCGCCGGCAACGCCAGCGGTATCAACGATGGCGCCGCCGGCCTGGTGTTGGCCACCGGTGACGCAGTGCGCCGCCTGGGCCTGAAACCGCTGGCACGCCTGGTGGGCTATGCCCACGCCGGGGTGGAGCCGGAGCTGATGGGCCTGGGGCCGATCCCGGCCACCCGCAAAGTGCTGGAAAAAACCGGCCTAAACCTACAAGACCTGGATGTGATCGAGTCCAACGAGGCCTTCGCCGCCCAGGCCTGCGCCGTAGCCCGCGAGCTGGGCTTCGACCCGGAAAAGGTCAACCCCAACGGTTCGGGCATTTCCCTGGGCCACCCGGTGGGTGCCACCGGTGCGATCATCGCCACCAAGGCCATCCATGAGCTGCAGCGCATCCAGGGCCGCTACGCCCTGGCCACAATGTGTATCGGCGGTGGCCAAGGCATCGCTGTCGTGTTCGAGCGCGTCTGAGGGAGACTGACACATGAGCATTGAACAGATCGCCGTGATCGGCGCGGGCACCATGGGCAACGGCATTGCCCAGGTGTGCGCCATTGCCGGCTACCAGGTGCTGCTGGTGGATGTTTCCGACGCAGCGCTCGAGCGCGGCGTGGCCACCTTGAGCAAGAACCTCGAGCGCCAGGTCAGCAAAGGCACCCTCGACGCCGACAAGGCCGCAGCCGCCAAAGCACGCATTCGCACCAGCACCGACTACACCCAGCTCAGTGCTGCACACCTGGTGATCGAAGCGGCGACCGAGAACCTGCAGCTCAAGCAGCGCATCCTGCAGCAGGTGGCAGCCAACGTTGCCGCCGACTGCCTGATCGCCACCAACACCTCGTCGCTGTCGGTGACTCAACTGGCCGCCAGCATCGAGCACCCCGAGCGCTTCATTGGTGTGCACTTCTTCAACCCAGTACCGATGATGGCGCTGGTCGAAATCATTCGTGGCCTGCAGACCAGCGACAACACCTACGCCCAGGCGCTGGTGGTGACCGAAAAAGTCGGCAAGACCCCGATCACCGCCGGCAACCGTCCGGGCTTCGTGGTCAACCGCATCCTGGTGCCAATGATCAACGAGGCGATCTTCGTGCGCCAGGAAGGCCTGGCCAGTGCCGAGGACATCGACACCGGCATGCGCTTGGGCTGCAACCAGCCGATCGGCCCGCTGGCGTTGGCCGACCTGATCGGCCTGGACACCCTGCTGGCGATCATGGAGGCCTTCCATGAAGGCTTCAACGACAGCAAGTACCGCCCCGCTCCGCTGCTCAAGGAAATGGTCGCGGCCGGCTGGCTGGGGCGCAAGAGCGGTCGCGGTTTCTTCACCTACTGAGGACCAAGCACCATGCCCCCGGTCAATGCCGCAATGCGCTGTGCCAACTTTGAGGAGCGACGTGACCAGGCCATGGCATTGTTTGCCGAAAAGGGCTTTGGCCAGGTCAGCATGCGCGAGCTGGCGGCCCATGTGGGGCTGACCGCCGGCTCGCTGTACCATCACTTTCCCAGCAAGCAGGACCTGCTGTACGACTTGATCGAAGAGTTGTACGAAGAGCTGCAGGCCACCCTGGACCAGGCCCGCCGGGCCATGGCCCGGGGGACATCGGCATTGAGCTGCCTGATTGCTGCGCACTGGCAGTTGCATGCCGAACGGCCGCTGCAGTTTCGGCTGGCCGAGCGGGATCTGTGTTGTTTGAGTGAGGCGCAACAGGCGCACCTGGCATCGTTGCGCAAGCGCTATGAGGCGGGTTTGCTGCGCTTGATCGCACCGCAAGCGAAACTGCCGGGGCAAGCGTTGGACGCTACAGCGCATGTACTGGCGACGTTTCTCAACCAGCTGCCGGGGTTGCTCAAAGCACTGCCTGAAGCGCAAGGGTTGGAGCTGATGGAAAACTTGCTGGTCGGCGGAATTGAGCGGACGCTGCGATAGCCTGCAACGGCCTCCTCGCGGGTTTGCCCCGCGAAAAGGCCGGATGCCTCAGCGCAACAGCGACTGGATCTGCTCGTGCAAGGTATCCAGGTCAAACGGCTTGGCCAGGATAGGTGCCTTGCGGGTGATCGGGCTGCCAGATTCGAGAATCTCCGCCGGGTAGCCGCTGATGAAAATCACCTTCAGGTCAGGCCGCAATTTCACCGCGGGCTCGGCAATATCCACCCCCGAGATCCCCCCCGGCAAACGGAAGTCTGTCACCATCAGGTCCAGGTGCGGTTTGCTGGCCAGGATGGCAAACGCCTGCTCGCCATCCTCAGCCACCAGGACGTGGTACCCCTCACCCGCCAGGTAATCGCGCAAAATCATGCGAATCGCCGGTTCATCCTCGACGACCAGAACCACATCTTGTGCATCTTCACTCATGTTAACGCCTTGAAATACTTACAGTTGGCCATCAGACCCCAGGCTTACACAGAGGTTGCCCGCGCCTGGTCGTTTTGTTCTTTGAATATTGCCATCGGCAATTGCAGGGTGAATGTGGCACCCTTGCCCTCCTCGCTTTCAACCTGTATCCGGCCACCGTGCGCCTGGACGATCTGCTCGGAGATGTACAACCCCAGGCCCAACCCTCCGCTGGCCTGCTGGGCAGAGACCCGCTCGAACTGCTGGAAGATCCGCTGCTGGTTGACGGCGCTGATACCGATGCCGTGGTCCTGCACCTGCACCCAGGCCATGCCGCCCTGCTCGAACACCCGTACCTGCACCGGTTTGCGCTCGCCGTAACGCATTGCATTGGACAACAGGTTGGCCACTACTTGTTCAATCCGGAATTCGTCCCACTCCCCCTTCAGCGCTTCGCAACGCTGCAATTCGATGTGTGTTTCCAGGGCCATGGCCTGCGCCGTGAAGTTTTCCACCAGCCCACGCACCAGTTGGCCCAGGTCAAACAGTTTGGGCCGCAGCGACAGTTTACCGGTACGGATGCGCGAAACATCGAGCATGTCCTCGACCAACCGGATCAGGCTGTTGATCTGCCGTTCGTCGCGCTCGACCATGGCCTGCAGCTTGTCGACACTGAAGGCGTCCAGGTTGCCCCGTGCCAGGTGCATCTTGCGCAACTGGGTTTCCAGGATCAGGCCATTGAGCGGCGTGCGCACCTCGTGGGAGACGATCGACATGAAGTCGTCACGCATGCGCACGGCGTGCTCCAGCTCACACCGTGCCACCTGCAACTGGCTGAGCAGCAGCTCCTGTTCCTGGCGGCTCTGCTCCAGGGCTTCCAGCTGCCGGCCAAGCACCTTGCGCTGGCGGAACAGGTCGACGAACACCGAGACCTTGCTTTTCACCGCCAGGGTGTCGAGCGGCTTGTGCAGAAAGTCCACGGCCCCGCTCTCGTAGCCCTTGAAGGCATAATTCATCTCGCGACCCGCCGCGCTGACGAAGACGATCGGGATGTGCTTGGTCTTGTCGGTACCGCGCATCAGCTCGGCCAGTTCAAAACCGTTCATGCCCGGCATCTGCACATCGAGAATGGCCAGTGCGAACTCGTGCTCGAGCAGCAACGACAAGGCAGCCTCGGCAGACTGTGCCTGGTGCACCTCGCGGTCCTCGCCCTGGATCAGGGCATCGAGCGCCAGCAGGTTTTCCGGCAAGTCGTCGACAATCAGCAGTTTGGCGATGGTGTGGCTTAGCATGCGCTGTATTCCAGGGTCGCGAGCAACTGCCCGATACCGCTCAGAGTAAGAATATGGTCGGGCTGGTGCAGGGCCAGGGCGGCCTCCGGCATCAGGGCAACCTGTGCGTCACGAGGGTCCTGGACAATCGTGCGCCCCCCATTGTTCTTGATGTAGGCAAGGCCCCTGGCGCCGTCTTCGTTGGCCCCGGTGAGCAGCACACCCAGCAGGCTGTCGCCGTAGGCATCGGCCGCCGAGATGAACAGGAAATCGATCGCCGGGCGCGAGAAGTGCACGGGTTCTTCCTGGCTCAGCGACAGCGTCAGGTCGCGCTCCACCGACAAGTGGTAACCCGGCCCTGCCACATAGATCTGCCCGCCGCTGATCCTCTCCTTGTCACGTGCCTCGCACACCGGCCGATGAAGCCGCCGCTGCAGCACGCCGGCCAGCTGGCTGTGGCGATCGTCCGGCAGGTGCAGCACGCAGAGCACCGGTATGGCGAACGTCGACGGCAGCGCGCCGAGCACCTGGAACAATGCCGCCACGCCACCGGCGGAGGCGCCGATCACCACTGCACGTACACCGCTCATGATTTACGGAAGATCCGTTGAGGCTTGACCAGCGGCTCGAAACGATCGCTGTAGGCCGAAAAGTCCACCGACTCCTTGCTACCCAGCACCAGGAAACCACGGTGGCAGAGCGACTCATGGAACAGGCCCAGCGCCCGATCCTGCAGGTCCTTGTTGAAGTAGATCAGCACATTGCGGCACGACACCAACTGGGTCTCGGAGAACACGCTGTCGGTGGCCAGGCTGTGGTCGGCGAAGGTGACATTGTCACGCAGGCTGCTGTCCATGATGGCGTTGCCATAGGCGGCGGTGTAGTACTCGGCGAAGTCTCGGCGGCCACCGGCCAGGCGGTAGTTTTCCTCGTATTCGCGCATGCTCTGCATCGAGTAGATGCCCTGCTTGGCCTTGTCCAGCGAATGCGGGTTGATGTCGGTGGCGTAGATGATGGTGCGCTCAAGCAGCCCTTCCTCACGCAACAGGATGGCCATGGAATACACCTCTTCCCCCGTGCTGCAGCCCGCGATCCAGACCTTGATCGAGGGCCAGGTACGCAGCAACGGCACCACTTCGTTGCGCACGGCAAGGAAGTGGTCAGGGTCACGGAACATCTCGCTGACCGGGATCGTCAGGTACTGCAGCAGTTGCATGAACATGCCCGGGTCGTGCAGCACACGCTCCTGCAGCGCAGACACCGTCAGGCAATCGAACTGACGCAGCGCGTGGAGGATCCGACGCTTGATCGAAGCGCCGGAATAATTGCGGAAATCGTAGCTGTACTTGAGGTAGATCGCCTCGATCAGCAGTCGGATCTCGATGTCGGTGTTGCGTTCGCTAGTCAAATTCGCTCCAGTTGCGGCAGCCAGACACGGATCAACGAGAACAGGCGGTCCAGGTCGATCGGCTTGGCCAGGTAGTCATTGGCACCGGCTTGCAGGCAACGCTGCTGGTCATCCTTCATGGCCTTGGCGGTCACGGCGATGATCGGCAGTTTGCGCCAGCGCGGTTGCTGGCGGATCAGCCGCGTGGCCTCGAAGCCGTCCATCTCCGGCATCATCACGTCCATCAGCACCAGGTCGATGTCGTCGTGCTGCTCCAGGCGCTCGATGGCTTCGCGCCCGTTGCGGCCGATTTCGACAATGGCGCCCTTGTGCTCCAGGGCACTGGTCAGGGCGAAGATATTACGCACATCGTCATCCACCAGCAGCACCTTGCGGCCCTCGAACACCTTGTCGCGGCTGCGCGCGGTCTTGAGCATGCGCTGACGCTCGTTGGACAGCTGCGATTCGACCTTGTGCAGGAACAGCGTCACTTCGTCGAGCAGGCGCTCCGGCGAACGTGCGCCCTTGATGATGATCGAGCGTGAGTACTTGAGCAGATCGGCTTCTTCCTCGCGGGTGAGGTTGCGGCCGGTATACACGATCACCGGCGGGAAGGCGCGGATATCCTCGGCGGTCATGCGCTTGAGCAGCTCGTTGCCGAGCATGTCTGGCAGCTTGAGGTCGATGATCATGCAGTCGTAGATGTTCTGGCGCAACAGCGCCAGGGCATCCTGGGCCATGGCCACGGCCGTGATCTCGACATCGTCGTCGCCGATCAGCCGGGCGATGCTCTCGCGCTGCAGGTCGTCGTCTTCCACCAGCAGGATGTGCTTGAGCTTTTGCGTGAGCTTGGCTTCCAGGCGAGCGAACACCTCCTTGAGCTCCTCGCGGCTGGTGGGTTTGACCGCATACCCCACCGCCCCCATGTGCATGGCCGCCTCGACGCGGTCTTCAACCGAAATGATGTGCACCGGGATATGGCGGGTGCTGGCCTGCTCCTTGAGGCGCTGCAGGACGGTGAGGCCCGAGTGGTCGGGCAGGCGCATGTCCAGCAGGATCGCATCCGGAATGTACTGGGCTGCCAGCTCGAAGCCTTCGTCGGCGCCATGGGCCACCAGGCAGCTATAGCCCAGCTCATGGGCCAGGTCGAAGAGGATGCGGGCAAAGTTGGGCTCGTCTTCGATCACCAGAATGCAACGGGTATCGAAAGGGGCCCGCTCGCGGTCGTCGGCAAAGGCCGGCGCCGGGCGCATGACAGCGGCGGCCAACGGCGCTTGCGGTGCGGGCGGCAACGCATCGACGGCCGGGCGCAGGCTTTGCGGCTCGACGTCTTCGGCCTCGGCGGCGTAGCGCTCCGGCAGAATCAGGCTGAACACGCTGCCTTGCCCAGGGCTGCTTTCGACATTGATCTGGCCACCGAGCAAATGCGCCAGGTCACGGGAGATCGACAGCCCCAGGCCAGTACCACCATAGCGGCGATTACTGGTGCCATCGACCTGGTGGAAGGCGCCGAAGATCGCCTGCTGCTGATCGGCCGCAATGCCGATGCCGGTGTCACGGACTGCGAACACGATACCGCTGCCAGCCTGGAAGCTGACGTTCATGCTGACCTGACCACGCTCGGTGAACTTGATGGCGTTGGACAGCAGGTTCTTGAGGATCTGCTCCAGGCGCTGACGGTCGGTGAACAGCGTGACCGGTACCTGCGGCTCGACCTTGACCTCGAAGGCCAGCCCCTTGTGACCGGCAAGCGGCTGGAACATGCCGCGCAAGCCTTCGACCAGGCGCTCGACCTGGGTGGTCTCGGGCCGTACTTCGAGCTTGCCGGCCTCGACCTTGGCGATATCGAGAATGTCGTTGATAAGGTTGAGCAGATCGTTACCGGCCGAGTAGATGGATTCGGCGAACTTGACCTGCTCCTCACTGAGGTTGCCTTCACCGTTCTCAGCCAACAACTTGGCCAGGATCAGCGAGCTGTTGAGCGGCGTGCGCAGCTCATGGGACATGTTGGCGAGGAATTCGGACTTGTACTTGCTCGATCGCTGCAGGTCGTCGGCACGGGCCTGCAGCTCCAGCTGCGCCTGGCTCAGCTCATCGTTCTTGCGGTCCAGCGCATCGGTGCGTTCCGACAACTGCTCGTTGGTCTGCTCGAGTTCGGCCTGTTGGGTTTCCAGATGGGCTTGAGACTCCTTGAGCACCCGTGACTGCTCTTCGAGCTCTTCGTTGGCAGTCTTGAGTTCTTCCTGCTGCACCTGCAGCTCTTCATTGAGTTGCTGGGTTTCGGCCAGCACTTCCTGCAGGCGCTGACGATAACGGGCGCTCTCGATCGACATGCCCAGGTTGCCGCCGACCCGCTCCAGCAGCTCTTCATCCCGTTCTTGCAAGGGGCGCAGGAAACCCAGCTCGATCACCCCGTTGATCTGCCCGTCTTCGGTCGCCGGCATCAGCAATGCACTGCGCGGCAAGCCACTGCCCAGGCCGGAACTGAAGCGATAGAAATCTTCGGGCAGTTCCTCCAGGCGCAGCAAGCGGCCTTCGCGGACCGCCTGGGCCAACAGGCCATGGTGATCCGACTCGATCTGCTCACGGGCCTGCTCTTCGGTACTCAGGCCATAACAGGCCACGCGCACCAGCCGGCCATGCTCGTCGCGCACGTACACGGCGCCCACCACGCTGCCCAGATAAGAGGCAAAGAAGCGCAGGATGTTCTCGCCAAGCATGGGCAAGGTCAGTTGCCCGAGCACCTGCTGCGCCAGCTGGGTCTGGCCGGTGCGCAACCAGGCCTGGTGCTCCAGGCGCTGCGCCGAGCGTTGCTGGGCCTGCAGGTTTTCAGCGTAGTTGGCCGAAAGTGCCAGCAGGTCACGACGGCCCAGGTAAGCCAGCAATGCACTGAGGCCGACAATGAACAGCACGAAAGCCGAAATCGCCGTCACGGTGACGGCACTGACTTTTTCGTTACGGGCCATGCGCAGTTGTTGTTCGGTAATGATCAGGTCATCGAACTCCTTGCGGATTTCATCGGTGATGCGCTTGCCCCGGCCATTGCCGATCGAGGCCTGGTAATCGCCCTGGCTGCGGCGCAGGCTGATCATCTCGTTACCGAAGTCGTTCCAGGCCCGCTGCAAGGCCATCAGCCGGTCAATACGGTCAACCTGCTGCGGGTTGTCCTCGACCATGCTGCGCAGGCTTTGCAGGCTGCCGAGAATGCGTGGCTTGGCCACCTCGTAAGGGTCAAGGAAGCGCTCGTCGCCCGTGATCAGGAAGCCGCGCATGCCCGTTTCCATGTCGATTGACAGCTTGACCGTTTCGTTGGCATTGCCGATCACCCGGTCGGTGTGCTCGACCCACTGCATGGCCGAAAGCAGGTAGTTGATCACCGCGACGAAGGCCACGGCCCCCAGCAGGCCAACCCCCAGGGGAAGGCCGATGTTACGGCTCAACAGCTTGCGAAAGCTTCGCTGGTCCATCGAGGCTGCTTGAATCATGAGAAAACGCCCGAGCTAGAAAAGTCCATTGAAAAGAGTGGCCGATCAGTCGTTATTGTTATCTGCCACTGCGCTGTCCTGATAAGCGAGTCTAACCAGCTTTGACGGGTCTGGCAGGGCATTTAGCCAGTATTTGAAGGTTGCATTCGGCAATCGTTCCATCTATTTGCATGGAGCGGTATCCTCGGGAACTTCTGATGCCGCGCGGCGCACAGATTAAAGACACTCATTTGTACAGGATTTGAACCATGCACCTTCTGGTAGTCGAAGACGACGACATCGTACGTATGCTGACGGTCGAAGTGCTCGACGAGTTGGGCTACAAGGTCATCGAGGCAGAAGACGCCACAGCCGCCCTGCGTGTACTTGAAGACCCCGGCCAGGCGCTTGCACTGATGATGACCGATGTGGGGCTGCCGGACATGCGAGGTGAGGAGCTGGCGGGAAAAGCGCGCGAACTGCGGCCGCTATTACCGGTGCTGTTCGCCAGCGGCTACGCCGACAGTTTCAATGTGCCGGAGGGCATGCACCTGATCGGCAAGCCATTCAGCATCGACCAGTTGCGGGACACGGTGGTGGGCATTGTGGGTACCCCTTGAGCACGGCGTTGCCTGTTTCGCTTGCCCGCGAAGAGGCCGACACAGGCAACCCACCTCACAGCTCTCTGCGCAGCAGATAGGTATCCATGATCCACCCTTTGCGCGCCCGCTCCCGCTCGCGCACTTCCAGTATCCGTGCCTTCATCGCCTGCAACGGCCCGGCGATCAGCACTTCATCCTCGGTCCCCAGGTACGCGCCCCAGTAGATGGTCAACGCCGGGTCATCGAGCCCGGCAAAGGCGCACTGCCCGTCGAGCATCACCACCACGTTGTCGATAGCCCCCTGCCCGGCCAGGCGTCGCCCCGGCAGCACGGTCAGGGGCTCGCCGATGCGGTTGAGCGGCACCTGGTGCCGCGCCGCCAGCGCCTGCACACTGCTGATGCCAGGGATGACCTGCAAGCGCAACGTCACGCCCTGTTCGCGGACCAGGTCGAGAATGCGCAGGGTGCTGTCGTACAAGGTCGGCTCGCCCCACAGCAGGAAGGCACCTGTTTCCCCGTCGCCAATTTCCTCCTCGATCAGGCGCGCATACAGCGCAGCACGCTGCCGGTGCCAGTGCTGTACCGCGCCCAGGTAGTCATCCGCCTGCACATCGCGCAACGGGTCGACCACCGGCACCAGGCGATAGCCACCTTCGGGGCGGTAGCGCTGCAGAATGGCCATGCGCAGGCGTACCAGTTCATCTTTGTCGTCGCCCTTGTCAAGCACGAAGAACACGCTAGCGCATCGCAGCGCATCGACTGCTTCATAGGTGACCTGGCGCGGGTCACCCGCGCCGATGCCGATCAACAACAGGTCTTTCATTGCCCTGCCCTTTGCGGGAACCCGCCACCATTGTCAGGCGGCTACCGGTATTTGGCAAAGCAGCCGCTTAGAAGATCGAGAAGTTGTAGCTGACAATGACCCGCGTCTCATCCATGTCACGCGCCCACTGTTCATAGTTGCTGCGGTAAGTGGAATTACGCAGGCGTACGCTGACATCCTTGAAAGAGCCACTTTGCACCTGGTATTTGAACTCGGTGTCGCGTTCCCACTCCTTGCCTTCGGCACGGCTGCCCGGCACCTTGATATTGTCGCCGTTGATATAACGGGTGAAGAAGGTCAGGCCGGGTACACCCAATGCCTTGAAGTCGTAGTCATAGCGCACTTGCCAGGAGCGCTCCTGTGCAGCGGCGAAATCATTGACCTGGGCATAGTTGACCAGGTACGGGTTGCTACCATCCAGGTACGGCATGGCGCTGTTGCCATACATGCGCTGCCAGCCGGCGCTGAGCTTGTGGCCACCGAGGCTGTAGCCAAGCATGCCGCTGAAGGCGCGATGGTCGATTTCACCGGCACGGGCATTGCCGATGTCATCACTCTTGATCAGGCGCATGTCAGCTGACAGGCTGCCCACCGGCAGCGGCTGACTGGCCACCAGGCCGAGAAAGTGCTGACGGTAGATATTCTCCAGTTTGGCCACTTGGTACTGGGCGCTGAAACGCTCGTTGAAACGGTAGTCGACACCAGCCAGGTCGAAGTGGTCGGCTTCGGTATCGCAGGCATAACGCTTGTTCTTGCAGTGCACGCGGATGTCCTGGCGGTCGGTGGAATCCCGAGCGGTGTAGTTGTCCAGGCGAGCCAGGGTGAACTTCAGGTCGTGCAGTTCTTCAGAGGTGAGCATGGCACCCTGGAACAGAGTCGGCAGCAGACGGCCATCGTTGTACTTGAGCAACGGCACATCAGGCATCATTGAGCCGTACTTGAGCACGGTATTGGAGACCTTGACCTTGGCCGCCAGGCCCATCTTCGCATACTGGTCGGCCGAGTGCCGGGGGTCGTGGCCAGACGAGGGCAGCAATCCACTGTTACTGTCGGCCGGGCTGGAATCCAGTTTGAAGCCGAACATGCCCAGCGCATCCACACCAACACCTACCGGGCCTTGCGTATAACCGGATTGCACATTGAGGATGAAGCCTTGTGCCCACTCTTCGCGCTTGGATGCGCCCTGGCTGGAACTGCTGTAACCGTCCCGGAAGTCCCGGTTGAAATAGACATTGCGTGCTTCGATCTTGGCACTGCCGTCTTCAAGAAACCCGGCAGCCTGGGCGTTGACACCGGCACACAATAGAACCAGGCCGGTTACACGGCGCCCGGGGGCGAGGGGGAAAGGGGAAAACATGCGAGCAAACATCCAGAATGAAGACGAGTTAACAACCTGTGGCACGGGTTGGCCACGGCACTGCGGCAGGTCCGAACATGAGTCGGCCATCATCTGAAATGATCGCGCAAAGGCTCTGGCGCGGGCCATTGGACCATGGTCTAGCCCCCCTGTCGCGCAACCGCAGAAACACCGCAAAATAGCGCACGCAAAACTAGGAAAGTTCCCGGCTTACTTGCAAAAAGTTAGCAGTTTACCCAGTAGCCATGAATGACTACACTCGATATCAGCGAACAGTGGAACCCACCTGCGTGGCCGGCGTTTTTACTCTTCTTCAATGTTCGTCACGCCCTGCCACGACCGACGTACAGGAGTGATTACAGTGTCCAGACTTGCAGAGTTTCGTGCTGCCGAAAAAGCGCTCCAGGAACAGATGGCGCAACTGGAAGCGTTGAAAAAGGATGCCGGCCTCAAACGCGAAATCGAATTCGAGCAGAAACTAGTCGGCCTGATGAAAAGCTATGACAAGAGCCTGCGCGATATCATCGCCATCCTCGACCCGAAGGCTGTGGCCCGCGCTTCCAGCACACCCCCCAAGCAACAACGCCGCCCGCGGGTGGTCAAGGTCTATCAGAACCCGCACACCGGCGAACGCATCGAGACCAAAGGCGGCAACCACCGCGGCCTCAAGGCCTGGAAAGAACAATATGGGGCCGCCACGGTAGAAAGCTGGGTACGCTGATGAAATGCCCACAAAGGCTTCACGCTTTTTTCACAAGGCGTGGCTCAGTATCGAAACAGCTAAAGGATTAGCGACCCCATCACGCGCCCGCACATGCGGGCCTCTAATTTCAGCGCCCTGCCTTTGCAGGGCGCTTTCATTTGCGCAATCGGCGCACTGCCGTATCATGGCCAGCCTGTCTGTTTTGCCGGCGCCCTGCGCCCGGCCCCGTCTCAGGAGTTCCCATGAGCCTGCACGATCTGCAAACCCTGCCTGGCGTCACCGCGCAACCTGACGCCGCCACCGCCCAGTTCGTCTTCAACCACACCATGCTGCGGGTCAAGGACATCGAGAAGTCGCTGGACTTCTACACCCGCGTGCTGGGCTTCCGCCTGGTGGACAAGCGTGACTTCCCTGAAGCCGCTTTCAGCCTGTACTTCCTGGCCCTGGTCGACCCTGCCCAGATCCCCGCTGATGACACCGCACGCCACCAGTGGATGAAGGCGATCCCCGGCGTGCTGGAGCTGACCCACAACCATGGCACCGAAAACGATGCCGAGTTCGCCTACCACAATGGCAACACCGACCCGCGCGGCTTTGGCCACATCTGCATTTCGGTACCCGACGTACGCGCCGCTTGCGCGCGCTTCGAGGAACTGGAAGTACCGTTCCAGAAACGCCTGCAGGACGGCCGCATGAACCACCTGGCCTTCGTCAAGGACCCGGACGGTTATTGGGTCGAAGTGATCCAGCCAACCGAGCTCGAAGGCTAAGCGTTCGTCGCGGCGCGCTCGTCGGGCCGGGAACTCCCGGCCTCTTGCTGTGGTATATGAAGGTAACTGCTTCACATGCCACAGCGAGGTAAGGACGATGCAATCTCTTCACTGTGAATACCGCGAGCACACCATCACTGCCAGCGTGATGCCCCATCCCGACTCCCCCCTGCCCTATGCCGCCGGCTGCCTGATCACGGCACCTGACGGGCACACCAGCAAGCGCATGTCGATGCCCATGCAGTTCTTCTCCGACCTTGAGAATGCGCAGCGTGTGTCGCTGGCCCATGGCCGGGCACTGGTCGACAAACAGCTGGATAACGGGCACGAGGTGTTCTGATCCGGGTTTCGCCTGTACCCCCTTCGCCGCCGAAGCTGTGAAGGGGGTGGCATTAACTAGCTAGCCCGCGCGTATGCCACCGCCGCATCCACCTGCTCCTGCGTCGGCCTTACCCCGGTGTATAACACGAACTGTTCCAGCGCCTGCAGCGCAATGACCTCCAGCCCAGTGATCACCGGCTTGCCCAACGCCTGAGCCCGGCGAATCAACGGCGTCTGCGCCGGCATCGCCACCACATCGAACACCCGCTCCGCAGCCGCGATGGCGTGCTCGGGAAACGCCAGCTCTTCTGCCTCCTGCCCGCCTGCCATACCGATCGGCGTCACGTTCACCAGCATCGGCGGGCAGAGGTCGCCTGGCTCAGGCACCCAGCGATAACCACAGACATCCGCCAACTGACGCCCGGCCTGCTCGTTGCGTGCAACGATGATGCCTTCGGCAAACCCGGCATCGCGCAAGGCGCTGGCCACGGCCTTGGCCATGCCCCCACTGCCTCGCAGGGCAAAGGCAGTGCCCGGGTCGACCTGATGCTGAGCCAGCAATTGGCGCACAGCCAGGTAATCGGTGTTGTACGCCTTCAGGTGGCCATTACAATTGACAAGGGTATTGACCGAGTCGATGGCCGCCGCCGAAGGATCGATTTCGTCGACCAAGGCCATGCAGGCTTCCTTGTACGGCATCGACACCCCGCAGCCGCGAATACCCAAGGCGCGGATCCCTGCCACCGCCGCCGGCAGGTCATCGGTGCGCATGGCCTTATAGTAGAAGTCCAGGCCCAACTGCTGGTACAGGTGGTTGTGAAAGCGCACGCCGAAGGTGCCGGGGCGACCGGCCAGAGAGATGCAAAGCACGGTGTCCCGGCTTGGAGTTGTCGGCATAGCAGGCTCCTTGGTCATAACTGAAACGTTTATTCAGCGTAACAGAGTCAACCACTGGTCGCCCCTTACACAACCTTTACCGTTCCCCTGTGCTCAGCTGACAGAGACCGGAGTCATAGTAACAGGGCCCCGGACGTGGGGTTTTCCTGCGAGGTTGCTTTATGAACCGTCTCATTCCCGGAATCGTCCTGCTGGTCGGCGCCCTGGCCATCAGCGGGCCTGCAGCAGCTCACGGCGGCTATGGCGGCCATGGGCACGGTGGTTGGTACGGGCCGGGTCCACTGCTGGGTGCGGCTGTGGTCGGCGCCGTGGTTGGGGCGACGGTTTATGGCGGCCATGACCGCACAGTGTATGTCGAACGCCAGCCGGTCTATTACGCGCCGCCGCCGGTGTACGTACAACCGCCACCACAGCCGGTTTACTACCAGCCCTACTACGCACCACCCCCACCGCCACCGGGCTACCGCACCTATTATGGGCCGCCACCGGTGTACTACGGGCCACCGCGCTGGTAATGGTTGATAGGAGCAATGATCACTATCGAGGAAGTTGATTTCAAACAATCCCGGCTGCTGCGTATGGTAGGGCCATGTTTCACAGGAGGTCCCCATGGCCACTATCCAGATCATGTCCGTTGTCGGCAGCGCCGTTCCCGCCTCACTGCGTGAGCAGGGCCTGCTGGCGTGCTGGTACCTGGTTCGCAACGGCGAAGCCGTGAGCGGCCCGATGCCGACGCTCGCCTCAGCCCAGGCACTGGCCGAACAGTTGCAACCAGGTACTTTGGTTGCCTGAACCGAATTTGTTGTGCGTTGCTCCCTACGCCCTTGTCGCCCGCCAATTTGGCGGGCTTTTTTTTCTTCACGGATTGCCCGGGCTGCCCCCCTACGTTTGGCCGCTACTGCCCAGCTTACTGGTCAGCACCATGACCTTGCCTTGCAGCCGGCCTACGGTCATCACCAGTTCGTTTCGTTCCTTGGCGAGCAGATCAGCTTTTGCCTGCGCCTCCCTTCGGGCATCCCGTTCAATGTCCAGCAGCTCTGTCAGGTGGCGGATGACAGAAATTTCAGCGCTGTCCATCGCGCGGTCGACTGCATCCCTCGACAACCATTTACGCAGCCACAGAAACGCACCCAGCAGTACAGTCCCCGTACCGCCCAGCCAAGTGACGGTGCCCGGGCCGAGGTCGGTCGGATCCATGTGAACCTCATTACAGACGATGATGTGATCAGCCCTGGAGAAAAATGTCTCGCTAGCTTTCCTTGTTTGCGTGCTTAATTTAGCCTATAGCTAAACACACCACAAGAGTAGATTTAGCTATGCGCGCATTTAGCAGCAAGCTAAACACTGGCATGCTTCACCCCATGGACATCTACCAAATTCGCAAGCACAACCTGGTGAAGCTGATCGGCAGCCAGAGAAAGGGCACCTGCGCAGAGCGCTGGGGGATGGCGCCTGCACACTTGAGCCAGATCCTTTCCGACAAGACCGTGAAAAACCTGGGCGATGACGTGGCCCGCCGCATCGAGGGCATCGAAGGTTTGCCACGGGGCTGGTTCGACGCGCTGTCGCCAGGCGAACACGCACAAGCGGCTACCGAGCCAGTTGACAACAAGCTCTCTGCAGCCGACCTGGTCAAACAGATGCTTGCCCGAAGCGGCAAAGGTATCGCTGAAGAAACCCGGCAAAGGCTGCTGGCTGCGGCGCAAGAGCCTGCAGATGCCACGCTGCTGGAAGCCGAGCCGCTGCGCCCCGGCCTGGTCGGTGACGAAGTGTGGATTGCCCACTATGACGTGCGGGCAGCCATGGGCGGCGGCCAGATCCCCCACGACTACCCCGAGATGTTCAAGGACGTTCGCGTCAGCCCCAGCCACCTGCGCGAACTGGGCGTGACGTTCAGCGAGCACCATCACCTGAAGATGGTGACCGGCTGGGGCCAGTCGATGGAGCCGACCATCAGGCACCGCGACCCGCTGATCGTCGACGTCAGCATCCGAGAGTTCGTCGGCGATGGCATCTACTTCTTTTCCTGGGGCGACCACATCTACATCAAGCGGCTACAGATCGCGGACGAGGACCACTTCGAGATGATCTCCGACAACTCGCGGCACAAAGACCGCATGATTCGTCGGGAAGAGACCTACATACAGGCCAGGGTACTGCTGGTGTGGAATGCCCACCTTGTATAAACCGAAGCCCGCCCTGACCGGCGGGCTTTTGCTGAAGCTCAGAACGGTGCAGCCTCCTCGACCTGCGCCTCGCAGTCGCGTTCGACGATAAAATCATCACGCTCTTCCACGCTACTGCGCGCCCATCGCACCGTCACGCTAGCGTCATCATTGAACGTCAGCTGCAAGTCGGGCATTTCCAGCAGTTGGCCCATCACCTCCTCCCATTCCGCTTCACCGTCGGTATCCAGACGGTGCACCACTACCCAGCGCTGCGTCTGTGCGAGCGGGTGGTTGATCATTGACGATACCCGCAGGCTAAGCCCCTCTATTCCGGTCATTTCCTGGCGCTGTTGAGGTTCCGACTTCATGTGGCTTGCCATATTCTCATCCTGATAGCTGTATATTCGTACAGTACTCGGCGAAAGCTTAGCTCACCGTCAAATCCTGCGTAAAGCCCCCCACTGCGGAAAATTTCGCCTGTAGGTAATTTCCCGTGAAGCGAAATTAATTTAGCCATAAGCTATTGACCGATCTTTAGCCTGAGGCTAACTTTGTGTTCGGCCGTCGCTTGTACGGCGGCTATGCCACTCAAACCTTTTCGCCAGGAGTTCCCCATGGCCGTAGATATCAGCCACCTCACCATCGCCACGCCGGTAGCCGTCTCCTCAACCAACCCCGTTGCTCTGGAGCTAAACGGTGCTGAAGCGATTGCCCGCTTTCCCAGCATCGTGACAGTGCTCAGCGATGGCTCGATCCAGTTCTCAGCCCCAACCAAAGGTGCTTCGAGCAAAAGCACCCACAGGACACGCTGCGAATGGACAGAAACGCAAGACTGGACGCTGGCCAGCGCCCAGGATCACTGGAATCGCCAGACCATGACGCTGACCAAGGTCAACTCGGCGCAGAAGGTGGTCATCGCCCAGATGCACGTACGCGGGGACGACGGCCCGCCAGTAAAGGTGTTCTGGAACAAGGGCAACATCACCCTGGGGTTTCGGCGCACCTTCAACCAGACCGACCCGGTGAATTCCACAGTCCTGAAGGGGGTGCCACTGGGTGCGACGTTCCACATCAGCATTCACACCACGTCTGAAGGCGTGGTAACCGTGACGGCCGAATGCAACGGGGTATCCGCCTCGTCGGGCGATTTGCAGCTCGACAGTACCTGGGCTTCGCACCTGTTCGAGTTCCACGGCGGGGTTTACAACCAGGTCGACTACACCGACGCAACCCCCGCCGAGGACGGCTCGATCTGCATCATCAGCGAGCTCTCGCTTATCCACCGCTGAACGTCGATGCCCAGCCCTGCTATCACAAGCCCTCATGGCGTCTCATGAATGCAAAAAGCCCAGCGCGGGGCTGGGCTTCTATTAGCTGGGCTGAACAGTACTTCCGCCAGCCTTTACACACTGTACTGGCAATTACTCCAGTGGGCGCTTGTGATAACTATAACGCTCGGCATTGGATGCCCGCGATGGGTCCGGCGGGCCTGGTCTCTGCTTGCCTCGAAAGGGCCGATTATGTGCGGAGTCGTCGCGATCCTCGGGCTGCTCCCGTTTACCTTCCGAGTCTTGACCGCCTGGCGGACCATTGTTTTCAGCCGGCCTGCTAACCTGCTGATCCCAATCCATTCCATCCCTATCTATGGTCATACGCACCTCTCAATGCTCAGAAGCTCTGAGCTACATCAAGTGTGCGCTTACCCTGTCCAGAAAGGTTTTATATCAGATCACCGGACACGGGCGAGAACCTCAATACCGGGACCTTTCGCTGAACTGCATCCCACTATTGGTACAAAAATTGGTACGCGCCGGCTGTACGTCCATCCAGCACATCCCGGCAATGCAGCAGTAGCGTGGGAATCTAGCCTCAGACCGCACCGCAAGCGGCCTGAGCATCTGGCCTGTCTAATAGGGTTCAGCCAGTTTCAGCGACTTTGGCCCAATAAAACCGAGACGCTTTCGGGCGGTTTTAGACAGCTTTATTCCCCCATCCAGGCGTTCAGCCAACCAAGATCCGTCCTGGGTCGTCAGCTACACCCACCTCCCACAGTCCGCTGTCGACCCAAAGCGGTCTCTCGCTAAGGACAGCAAACGGTCAATAGCAGCCAGCAGCTTGAAGGAGTCTCCGAGTCTATGGTCGATTCAGGCTGCGATGCTGAGCACTTGCGTCAGTACTGCGTAGTTATCGGACGCAGCCTGTGATTCCGCTGCGAACCCTGAAGCGTAAAACCAAGCCTAGGCCAAGCTGCCCTGGAGCAATTAAATGCTTATCCACTTGCGCGGTCGCTGCGACCGTGCGCGGCTATGAACATGGCGACGGCCGACCGGCAGTAGGATTCGATTTCGTTTTCGTCCTCTGCTCTCGCCTGATCGAAGCGGGCGATCATCAGTAGATCGGACCCTTTGAAGAGCGCAGCAAACAAGCGGGCGGCTTGGAGGGAATCGGGCACGTTGAGAAGCGCCTTCGCGTGAAGTTGGCGCAGCAGGATCTCGATGTCGGCGATGACATGGGCGGCGCCTGCTTCGTAGTGGCGCTTGCTCAAGGCGTTTTGACTCGTTTTATCGGCCATGACCATGGCTTCGATACTGCTGACGTCTGGTCTCAACAGCGTGCGCAGCAGTGATGTTCCCACCGCCATAAGTTGGTCTTCGACCGAACCTTCGGCACCTTCAAGCAGGGCCTGTGGTGCAAACGACTTCTGGCAACCAGCCGTGATGGCTGCGCTGAACAGCGCCTCTTTGTTCTCGAAGCGCCTATAGATGCTGAGCTTGGATATCTTCGCCCGCTGGGCGACCTTGTCCAACGTCGTCGCTTGAAAACCCAATTCCACAAAAAGTTCGCTCGCGGCGTTGAGTATCGTTTGGGCAAGCGCCTCGTTGGTGGGCCGGCCGCGCCGGCCCTGTATGGTCTCAGTCATGATATTGGTACTTTGCAGTATCTTAATTCAAGGTATACGATACCACTCGGTATCTTAAATTTGCAATCCAAAGCCTAGGTTTGAACCTGCCCTCCAGCGGAGCCCATCACCATGAATGACGTCATCATCATCGGCGGAAGTTTTGCCGGTCTCGCCGCCGCTTTACAGCTCGGCCGTGCCCGTCGCAAGGTCATCGTTCTCGATACCGGCTGCCCGCGTAACCGTTTTGCCGGCCGTTCACATGGTCTGCTTGGTCACGATCACACACCGCCGCTGGAAATCCTGGCCGCGGCGCGGCAGCAGTTGGCGCGCTATCCAACGGTCAGGCTGGTCAATGCCCGGGCGGAGAAAATTTCTGGCGTAATCGACGATTTCTGCGTTGTCACTGACGATCACAAAAGCCTCAAGGCCCGCCGCGTAATCCTAAGCTATGGCGTCGCAGATCAGATGCCTGATGTTCCAGGCTTTGCCGAGAGCTGGGGCACGTCCATCGTCCCCTGCCCCTATTGCGACGGCTTTGAAGTCGCCGGGCAACATTGGGGCCTCGTGTGGTCCGGCCCGCAATCTCACAACCAGGTCAGGCTGTTCCTCGATTGGACCGACAGGTTGACTGTCTTTGCCGATGGTCACGACATTGCGCCTGATATCCAGGCCGATCTGGCTCACCGCAACATATCTGTCATCGACGGGCGGATCGTTGAGATCGCCCATCACCAAGGGCATATCGCTACTGTCAATCTCGACACTGGCTCCACTGTTGCGGTCGACATCCTGTTTGCTCATCCGCGCAACAAGCCATCCGCAAACCTGCATGAATCGCTGGGCCTCGCCACGATGGATACGCCAACCGGCGTCGTCCTCAAGGTCGACGAACGCCGCCAAACCAGCACACCCGGCGTCTACGCCGCCGGCGATCTCACCACGCCCATATTGCCCTCGGTCACCCAGGCATCATCGCAGGGCGCGATGGCGGGTATTTTTGCCCAGCAGTCGATGCTGGCTTGAGCGCTTAGAGAGGAAATGAACATGGCCGTCGAACCGGACAGCGCGGGGGTGCGCTTACCTCCGCCCTTCATCTATCTAGGAGCGTTGCTGTTGGGGCTGGCGGCGGATCGGTTCCTCGCCCTGAGCTACTTCGGCATCGACCGGTGGTTGCTGGTCGCGACGGGCGCGCTGCTGTTCGCTGCCGGCGCGGTGATGATGCTTGCGGCGGCGGGGCTGTTCCGGCGTCTGGGCACCAACATTCCGCCGTCGCGACCAACGACCCTCATCGCAACGACCGGCCCTTATCGGTGGACCCGCAACCCCATGTATCTCGGCATGGCGCTTGTCTATGCCGGCATTGCGGTCGGCTTCGACGGAGCAATCGCCTTGGCTTTGCTTCCATTGGTGCTGATTGTGATCCAGAAACAGGTAATCGCCCGCGAGGAGCGCTATCTCGAATCCAAGTTCGGCGACGACTACCGCCGCTACAAGGCCGAGGTTCGCCGCTGGCTCTGACTATTCCGCAACTGTTGCCTGCAGGATTTTCTGATAACCAACACCGACTTTCTTTCCACGGCTACTGAATGGGCCCTGATTTCGTAGATAATCAAGGGCCGCTTTTGGCCGGTAGCTGCCTTTCGCGAAGGGCAGCTATGGGTCGATAGCGGTCAGTCGTGAGCGGCTGCAATCGACCCAAAGCGGACGTAGTCAACCCTGATAATTTGCCGCTCGGCGAGCGACATCTTCACTTATGGAAGAGCAAGCTCTTACCCTAATGCGGCGGCAAATGCTTCTGGCGTGGGGCTCTCCTGCCATTGTGCGATTGCTCCCGGCAGCACCAGCCATGGCTGCTTGCGCCGAGTCCAGATATGCGCAACCGGCTCGAAGCGCTCAGCCCCTTCCAGGATGCCGGCCCGTACCACTCGCATGCCGGGTGCTGCCGTCGTCTCGTTGAACAGCCGGGTATGACATGTACCGCAGGCATGTTGGGTAGACGTTTGACCTTGGTGTTCATGCTCAAAGATCGCCGTTTCGCCAGACACCTGAACAGCCGAAGCCGCGCTCAGCATGTGCAGACCAAACGCACTGCCGCTCCAGCGCTGGCAGTTCAAACAGTGGCAGGCATACAGCGGCGGCAATTGCCGCGCCACGATCTCAAGGGTGACTTGCCCACATCGGCACTGACCGGTGATTCTCATGCGTTAGTTCCTTACAATGACGCCCGGAAAAATGTGGGCGAATGATCGCTTTTCACGGGCTCGGGCAGAAGATCAAATTAGGAGCAACTGTTGGCCAAGAATGTATGAGCGGTATTGAATGGGAAAGCCAGCGTGTATTTCTCGCCGTGTTGCGCTCTGGTAGCCTGAGCGGCGCGGCGAAGCTGCTGGGTATCGCCCAGGCCACTGCGCGCCGGCGCCTCGACTGTCTTGAACACGCTCTCGGTGTGAGTCTGTTCACCCGCACACCTCAAGGACTGACGCCTACTGCCGGAGCGCAGCGCCTGATCGAACATGTGGAGGCCATGGATCTGGCCGCGCAAACCTTCAACCGCATGGCCAGCTCTGAAGCGTCGATGGATCACGGTACAGTCCGGCTGACCTGTGGCGAGTTGCTTGGCGTCGAAGTCTTGCCCGACCTGCTGCGCCCTTTCCATTACGAACACGTCGGACTCAAACTTGAGCTGAGCATAAGCGATGCCCTTGAAGACATCGCCAGGCTGCAATCGGATATTGCGGTGCGGCTGATGCGGCCCAATGAAGCGGATATCACGGTGCGGCGTGTCGGCAGTTTGCAGATTGGCATCCATGCCAGTGCCGGGTGCCTGGAGCGCTACGGTAACCCAACCTCCCTGCTGTCGCTGCGCCAGCGACCGCTGATCGGGCCAGACAGACGCTCAGCGGATTTGCGTCGGTTTATCGACTCTGGTCTGTGCGATGCCGACCAGCATTTCGCCATTGCCTCTGATCATCACCTTGCTCAGCTGGCCGCTCTGAGAGCGGGCTTAGGCTTCGGGCTCTGCCCGACTCAAATCGCAAAATCGCACGGACTGGTACATGTGCTACCACACGATTTTGGCTTTGAGGTTGAGGTGTGGATCGCAATGCACAATGACCTGCGCAAAATTAACAGGATCGCTCAGGCGTTCGAGGTTCTTGGAGAGCAGTTACATCAGTATCTATGCTTAGCCGATCAGTGAGCAGCGTAGGTCGTGGCATCCACTGCTTTGTCTAAACGGCTGCAATGGGTCGAATCGCGACGGTCATACCTCGACCGTCGCTGGACGCTGTCAGACCTCCGTCTGCTCTGCCATCTCCAATGCGTCATCGACTTCAATGCCCAGGTATCGCACCGTGCTTTCAAGCTTTGTATGGCCGAGCAGGAGCTGAACTGCTCTCAAGTTCTTTGTCCTGCGATAGATCAGCGATGCCTTTGTACGTCTCATCGTGTGGGTGCCGTACATAGCAGGATCTAGCCCAATAGACTTTATCCACGCTTTGACGATTCGGGCGTACTGCCGGGTGGAGAGATGCACTGAGGCGTGTAGCCGGCTTGGGAAAAGACAATCCTCGCTGTGGAGTTGGGCTTGATGTATCCAGGCCTGTAGGGCCAGCCGCATTTGCTCTGTAATTTCAAACTGTACGGGACATTGGGTTTTCTGCTGCATCACTATCGCCCGCGATGACACGTGCTCCCCATGAGCAACGTCGCGTACGCGAAGCTTGGTCAGATCGCAGGCTCGTAGTTTGCTATCGATGGCCAGATCGAAAAGGGCTAAATCACGAGTTTCCTCCGCGATTTGGAGCCTTACGTCGAGAAAAAGACGGCTCACATCTGCCGGATCGTGGTTGAAAAGCAGGCAGTCGAGCGGACCAAGACGAAATACACCCGCACCGTAATGTTGAACAGCCGGGCTCTTGGCGCACTGGCAAGGGCCAGAGAGATCGCGCAATACCGCTCGAAGCAGAAGCGCCGCGTCTCGACGGAGTCGCCATTCATCTTCCAACCTTCTGGCTCGTCACCACGAATCCAGCGTTCATTGCTAGGTAGCTTGGGCGCTCGGTGCAGGTGCTTCTCTCGACCTACGCCAAGTGGTTGAATTCTGCCAACGATTGGACGGAACTGGCGAAGCTGGAAAAGAACGTAATGGGTACAGGATTAAATATCGTTCACCTTGCGCCCTTTAGTCATAAGGCATTCGACAGCAATTCAGCCATACTCCAAAATGCATCGGTTTTAGGGGGAAAACCCTTGCACAGCCAACGACATACCAACTTTTAGTGAGCCTCAACGTGAAAACATCCCTGTCCATCCTCAGCCTGCTGCTGTTGCTCACAGGTACCGCGACCCTTCCGTCGACTGCTGCTGCACAACCCCCGGCCCAGGTTCAACGTGACCCCTCCAAACTGCATCTGGCTTCAGGCAGCGCTCTGCTGATCGACCTGAACAGCAACCAGGAGCTGTATTCAAGCCATGCCGACCGCGTGGTGCCGATCGCTTCGGTGACCAAACTGATGACGGCGATGGTGGTGCTGGATGCCAAGTTGCCCATGGATGAAATGCTCACCATGACCATTGCCAACAACCCGGAGATGAAAGGTGTGTACTCGCGCGTGCGCCTGGGCAGCCAGCTGGACCGCCGCGAAACCCTGCTGATTACCCTGATGTCGTCGGAAAACCGTGCGGCCAATAGCCTGGCCAACGCCTACCCCGGCGGCTATCCGGCGTTCATCAAGGCAATGAATGCCAAAGCCCGCAGCCTGGGAATGGCCCACACCCGCTATGTTGAGCCGACTGGCCTGTCGACGCAGAACGTATCCACTGCCCGCGACCTGGCCAAGCTGCTGATGGCCTCGCGCAAGTACCCCATGCTGAGCGAGCTGTCGACCACCCGCGAAAAGACCGTCGCCTTCCGCAAGCCCAACTACACCCTGGGCTTCCGTAACACCGACCACCTGGTGAACAAAAGCAACTGGGATATCAAGCTGACCAAGACCGGCTTCACCAACGAGGCCGGGCACTGCCTGGTATTGCTGACTCGCATGGATAACCGCCCGGTGGCCATGGTCATTCTCGATGCCTTCGGCAAGTACACCCACTTCGCCGATGCCAGCCGCATGCGTCAATGGCTGGAAACCGGTGCCGCCAAGCCGGCACCGGCAGTGGCCATGCAGTACAAGGCCGACCGGCAGAACAAGGGGCGGTTGGCGGCCGAATGACCGCCATTTCCTGGCGCGTGCGGGCTTGTTGGCGAAACAGACAACGCGGTGGATAGCACGGGCTTCGCCCGTGTTCGCGGGTAAACCCGCGCCTAAGACGGCCTGCGCCCGATCACCAATGTGTGTCCACCCTCGATAGGCGTAGGAGCGGGTTTACCCGCGAATACGGTAGCGGCGGCAACGGTGAACGGCGGGTGGAAATTGGCCAGCAGGCCCGGCCCTTTCGCGGGTGAACCCGCTCCTACACGACGGCCTGTGCCCAATCACCCATGTATGTCCACCCTCGATAGGTGTAGGAGCGGGTTTACCCGCGAATACGGTCGCGGCGGCAACGGTGAACGGCAGGTGGAAATTGGCCAGCAGGGCCGGCCCATTCGCGGGTAAACCCGCTCCTACAGCGGCCTGTGCATGTCCAGTCAGGCCGTAGCGCTGACCATCCCGCCCGCACTGCTGCCGCCCTCTTGCTGCAACAGTTCCAGCAACTGCGCCGTGGCCGCCATGATCTGCCCATTGAGGGTAGCAATGCTCGCCTGCTTGGCACCAACCGCTGCTGCTTTCGCAGCCTCGTCCATCTTGCTGTTCTGCAATGCAGCCAACTGTTTCTGTTCCTCTGCCAATTGCTTCTGCAGATCCTTGATCAGTTGACGCAGCTCGCTCACAGCCCCCGACTCGCCACTGCCTTCTGCGTCGGTGGATTGCGCCTGGCTACCCGCCGACACCTTCATGCTGTCACTGCTGATGCTCAACGGCCCCACCGCCTCATCGGCCTGTTTCGCCTGTTCACGCTCGGTTGCTGCGTTCGCGCTCAGCGTCTGCGCTGAAACACCATTGATCATCAGGTTGCTTGCCGTGATACCGCTCATGTCGATTCCCTGCCTGAAAAATTGGTCCTTGCCGTAACCAACACATCGGCCGCCTCACGCTGTTCTTTAGCCCGCTTAAATTCCCCCTCGGCTGGCTCGTTCCAACTCATGTACTTGCGCAGGAGCCGGAGCCCCGGCGGGCGTCCATATTCGACCATTCAGGGAATCGCAGCCATGAGCCAGTCTTCACAGCAGGAAACCATCAAAGACATGATCGGCGTGGGCTTCGGCCCCTCCAACCTGGCCTTGGCCATCGCCCTGGAAGAACTCGCCGAATCCCGGGGCCATGCACTCGACGCACTGTTCATCGACAAGCAGCAAGACTACCACTGGCACGGCGAGACCTTGGCTACCCAGAGCGAGTTGCAGATCTCGTTCCTCAAGGACCTGGTGTCGCTGCGTACCCCAACCAGCCCTTACAGCTTCGTCAACTACCTGCACCAGAAGCAGCGCCTGGCCGACTTCATCAACCTCGGCACCTTTTACCCCTGCCGCCTGGAGTACAACGACTACCTGCGCTGGGCCGCCGAGCATTTCGCCTCCCAGGCGGTGTATGGGCAGGAAGTGTTGCGCATCGAACCGCACATGCATGCAGGCCGGGTCCAACACCTGTGCGTGATCACGCGTGACAAACAAGGCCGCGAATACAGCCGCGCCACCCGCTCAGTGGTGGTGGGCAGCGGTGGCACGCCGAAAATCCCGGAAAACTTCGGCGCCTTCAAGGATGACCTGCGAGTCTTCCACCACTCGCAGTACCTGAGCAGCCTGACCAAACTGCCGTGCACGGCTGGCAAACCCATGCGCATTGCCGTGATCGGCTCAGGCCAGAGCGCCGCCGAGGCGTTCATCGACCTCAACGACAGCTACCCGTCAGTCAAGGTCGACATGATTCTGCGCGGCTCGGCCCTCAAGCCCGCCGACGACAGCCCCTTCGTCAACGAGATCTTCTCGCCCGACTATACCGACCTGGTCTACAACGAACCGGCCGAACAGCGCAGCAAACTGCTGGGCGAATACCACAACACCAACTACTCGGTGGTCGACCTCAACCTGATCGAGCGCATCTACGGCATACTCTACCGGCAGAAGGTTGCCCATCAGCACCGCCACAACGTGCTGTGCCGGCGCCAGGTGGAAGCGGTGGTGGCCACCCGCGAAGGCCTGGAACTGACCCTGCGCGACCTCGCCACCGGCCAGCAGCAAACCCACCGCTACGATGCCGTTATCCTCGCCACCGGTTACGAGCGCCGCTCGCACCGCGAATTGCTCGCGCCGCTGGCCGATTACCTGGAGGACTTCAGCGTCGACCGCAACTACCGCGTACTGGCCAGCCCGGACCTGCAAGCCTCGGTGTACCTGCAGGGCTTCTGCGAAAACAGCCACGGCCTGAGTGACACCCTGCTTTCGGTCCTGCCGGCACGCGCTGCGGAAATTGGCCGAGCGCTGTACCAGGACCTGGAGCAGTTGCACGAAAAGCCCCAAGCAGCCGTGGCACTGACCCGCGCCTGACCCCTCTCTACAACCAGCCATCAAGGCCGGACTGGTGCCTCGTGCGCAGTCCGGTGTTTGTGCTTTGAAACATTTGCTTTCATTTTAACCTGCAGGTTTTCGATTCTCATTCGTCCTTATCAGTACAGCACTCTTTGGTTGGCACACGCTCGACCACCCATAGCAGAAGACCGTCTGATGGCCCAAACACCGAAAAAATCCAAATCCAAGCTGTGGTTCCTGGTCCACAGCTGGCTCGCCTTGCCGATCTGGTTCTTTGTCCTGATCGTCTGCTTCACCGGCATGCTCGCCGTGGTCAGCCAGGAAATCGTCTGGCTCGCCGATCCGGCTGTGCGCGCCAACAAGCCAGACGCAGACACCGAGCGCATGAGCTTTCAGCAGGTACTGGAGGCCTTGAACAAGGCCGAGCCGGACATGGTGGTGGAACGCCTGAGCCAGCCAGATGGTTCGCACTTCGCGGTGAAAGCCAATGTCACACTGCCTGACGGCACCCGCCCGACGCTGTATGTAAACCCCTACACCGGAACCATTCAGGGCAAGACCCCGGACTTCAACTTCGAAGCCTTCACCCGCGCCCTGCACGGCTGGTGGCTGGTGCCGTTCACCAACGGTTTCAGCTGGGGCTGGTACCTGGTCTCGCTGCTCGGCCTGCCGATGCTCGCCTCGCTGGTCACCGGCCTGGTGGTTTACAAGAAGTTCTGGAGAGGCTTTTTCAAACCCGTGCGTACCGGCCATGGTTCGCGAATTTTCTGGGGTGACCTGCACCGTCTGTCCGGGGTGTGGTCAATCTGGTTCATTGCGGTCATTTCCGTCACCGGCACCTGGTTCCTGATCCAGGCGATCCTGTCCGACAACCACATCACCCTTTCCAGCCAGCCCATCGTGCCGGTGATCGCCCGTGAGGAAGTGCCACAAACGCCAGATGGCAGCCCCGCCTCGCGCATCGACCTGGATGAGGCGGCACGCCTTGCCGGGCTGGCGATCCCGGGGCTGGAAGTGACCTCCATCTCGCTCCCCGCCACTGCCTACAGCCACGTCATGCTGTCTGGCCCGGGCTGGTACCCGTTGATGTTCCAGAGTGCGTCGGTAAATCCGTACACACGCAATGTCGACAGCCAGTTCCTGATCCGCGACCGTTCGGCCCTGGAGTTCGTCACCGAGTCCATGCGCCCGCTGCACACCGGCGACTTTGGCGGTTTGCCGATCAAGCTGGTGTGGTTCTTCTTCGGCCTGATCCTCACCCTGATGGTGCTCAGCGGCCTGCTGATCTGGGCCAAGCGCACCGCCCAGGCCACCGCCGCGGCCCTCAAGCGCAGCGAGCGCGCTCCGCGTGCAGTACACAGTGAAACCACCGTGGAGATCCATTCATGAGCCAGGCCCAGGCCGTGCCCGCCAGCCCGCTGAAGCAGCTTTGGCTGAAGTGGCGTTTTCACCTGAACATCCTGCTGATCCTGATCCCGCTGGGCTTCATGCCCAAGTACTTCGCCGACGCCCGGCTGTTCCGCGGCGACGCTGGCCTTGGCGCCAACGTGATCAGTGACATCCAGGTCGGCCCTTACAGCCTCGACCTTGCTGAACTGCGTGACGAGGCGCCACACGCCGACGGCCCCGCCGGCTACTTCAAATCGTTCAATGCATCGCTGTGCAAGGCCTGCATAAAAAACGTCAAGGCAGCCTACCTGCGCATCGGCAAGCCAAGAAGCCTGCGCGCCGCCGGCACCATTTTCTTCGGCGCACCTTACAACATGGGCACCTCGTTGCCGATTCCGCCGCGTACCAAACCCGACGCGCACATCTGGATCACCCTGGAAGGCTGGGACGGCAGCATGCACCAGGCGTCGATCCCCCTGGCCAAGGCATCGCCAGCCACTGTGGCATGGCTCGAGAAACAAGGAGAAAACAAATGAATCACCGGATGCGCACCCTGGCGCTGCCCTTGCTGGTACTGGTCGCCGGCCCTGCGCTGGCGCACAACCCGATGTGCGAATGCGAAGAACTGGCCAGCGGTCAGGTCAAGTGCACCGGCGGTTTCTCGGACGGCAGCGGTGCCCCCGGAGTGACCCTGGACGTGATTGGTTATGACGAACAGGTGCTGGTCGGCGGCAAGCTTGGCGACGACTCGACGCTGACCTTCAAACGCCCGGACGGCGAATTCTACGTGCTGTTCGATGCTGGCCCCGGGCACGTGGTGGAAGTGGACTACGCCGATATCGCCCAGCCATGAGCCGCGCCCACGTCATTCGCCCGGCCGGTGCCGGGCACGAAACCCTGTACGTGCTGCTGGCAAGCTTGCTGATCGTGGTGCTCGCCGCCAGCGTGGTGCTGCTGCGCGGTGAGCGCGAGGACGAACAGGCCATCGCCAGCCACCAGATCGACGCCCGCCGCGACCTCACCGCCGCCGAGCAAGGCCTGTACACCGACCTGCGGGTAGCCTTCGACGAGATCCAGCTCCTGCGCGAAGAAAACGCCGTCACGCCCAGCGTAAAGGCCCTGGTCGAAGAAGGCCTGCCGCCGTTCGTGGTCGATGCCGGCAGCCAAAGCCGTGGCGGCCACCAATGGTCATGGCTGGAACCCGGCGCCTACCTGGGCCGCAGCCAGGCCCCGGAAGTGGCCGGCAGCCTGCTGCTGATCCTGCCCCCCGACAGCACAGGCCAAGCCGATATCTGGCTGCGCCGCGACAGCGCCGCCGTGATCCCGGACGACCTCGGCCAGGCCGCCCTGATCGCGGCTGGCTGGCAACAGGTGGTCAGCCACTACGACGCCGGGGTCACCCGCGAACACCGTCACTGAACCCAAGGACCCGCCCATGTTTCGCTCCGCCCTCGCCCTGCTCCTGTCCCTTGCCCTGCCGGCAATGGCCCTGGCCGATAACAGCAAGCCGCTGCGAATCGGCATCACCCTGCACCCCTACTACAGCTACGTGAGCAATATTGTCGGCGACAAGGCCGAGGTGGTTCCCCTGATTCCGGCGGGCTTCAACCCGCACGCCTACGAGCCGCGGGCCGAGGACATCAAGCGCATCGGCACGCTGGACGTGGTGGTGCTCAACGGTGTTGGCCATGACGATTTCGCAGACCGCATGATCGCCACCAGCGAAAAACCCGACATTGCCACTATCGAAGCCAATCAGAACGTGCCGCTGCTGGCGGCCACTGGCATCGCCGCGCGCGGTGCCGGCAAGGTGGTCAACCCGCACACCTTTCTGTCGATCAGCACCACCATCGCCCAAGTGAACAACATCGCCCGTGAACTGGGCAAGCTCGACCCGGACAACGCCAAGTTGTACACGCAAAACGCCCGTGCCTACGCCAAGCGCCTGCGCGCCCTGCGTGCCGAAGCCCTGGCCAAGGTCACCGAAGCCCCTGGCGCAACGTTCCGGGTCGCCACCATCCATGCTGCCTATGACTACCTGGTGCGCGACTTCGGTCTGGAGGTGACCGCCGTCGTCGAGCCGGCCCATGGCATCGAGCCCAGCCCGGCGCAGCTGAAAAAAACCATCGACCAGCTCAAGGTACTGGACGTGCGGGTGATCTTCTCGGAAATGGACTTCCCGTCGGCCTATGTCGAAACCATTCAGCGTGAGTCCGGCGTACGCCTGTATCCGTTGACGCATATCTCCTACGGCGATTACACCAAGGACAAGTACGAGGTGGAAATGAAGCGCAACCTCGACACGGTGGTCCGCGCCATTCAGGAGAACCGCGCATGACCGCTGCCGCCAACCTGGCGACAGCCTGCGGGCCGCGCATCGAGTTCACTGGCATCGACCTGACCTTGGGGCGCACGCGTATCCTCGAACAGGTCAGTTTCAGCGTGGCAGCAGGCAGCGTGCACGCCATCGTCGGCCCCAACGGCGGCGGCAAGAGCTCGTTGATCAAGACCCTGCTCGGGCAGATGCCACACCAGGGCCAGTTGACCTTGCATTGGCCTGGTGAGCGCGAAGTGATTGGCTACGTGCCGCAGGCACTGGAGTTCGACCGCGGCCTGCCCATGACCGTGGACGACTTCATGGCCGCCATGTGCCAGCGCCGCCCGGCCTTCCTCGGCCTGTCGCGGCGCGTGAAGCCAGCCATTGATGCAGCCTTGGTTCAGGTTGGCATGCTCGACAAGCGCACGCGGCGCATGGGTGCATTGTCCGGCGGTGAGCGCCAGCGCGTGCTGCTGGCCCAAGGCCTGATCCCCGAGCCGCAGTTGCTGGTGCTGGACGAACCGATGTCGGCCCTCGATGAAGCCGGAATCCAGGTGTTCGAACAGTTATTGCAGGGCTGGCGCCAGGCCGGCACTACCGTTCTGTGGATCGAGCATGACCTGGAAGCCGTGTTGCGTCTGGCGGACCGGGTAACAGGCCTTAACCGCCAGGTGCTGTTCGATGCACCGCCTGCCCAGGCCCTGACTCCGGAGCGTCTGCTCGGTCTGTTCTCCGTTCACCCGCGTAGCGAGAGCCTTGCCTGATGAGTTTTGAAATCTTTCGCCAAACGGTCCAGGACTGGGCCACTGCCGGCTATCTGCCCGAGGCGCTGGCCTACGGCTTCGTGGTCAACGCCCTGTTGGCCGGCCTGATGATCGGCCCGGTGTTGGGCGGCCTGGGTACCTTGGTGGTGGTCAAGCGCTTTGCCTTCTTCTCCGAAGCGGTCGGCCATGCGGCGCTGACCGGCGTGGCCATCGGTATCCTGCTGGGTGAGCCCTATACCGGCCCGTACGGCAGCCTGTTCGGCTACTGCCTGCTGTTCGGCATCCTGCTCAACTTCCTGCGCAACCGTACCGGGCTGTCGCCGGACACACTGATTGGCGTGTTCCTGTCGGTGTCGCTGGCGCTGGGCGCCAGCCTGCTGCTGATGCTGGCAGGCAAGATCAACGTGCACATCCTCGAGAACGTGCTGTTCGGCTCGGTGCTGACCGTTAGCGCCCAGGACTTGCTCGTGCTGGGCATCGTCGCGGCGCTGGTGCTGGCATTGGCGCTGCCGCTGTACAACCGCATCATGCTGGCCAGTTTCAACCCGCAGCTGGCGGCTGTACGCGGGGTAGCGGTGAAGACCCTGGACTATCTGTTCGTGGTGCTGGTGACGTTGGTGACCGTGGCTGCGGTGAAGGTGATCGGGGCCATCCTGGTCGGTGCGCTGCTGGTCATCCCGGCCGCCGCCGCTCGCCTGGTCAGTCAGTCGCTCAAGGGCTTTTTCTTCCTGTCGGTGCTGATTGCCACCATCAGTACCCTGCTCGGTATTTTGCTGCCGATCGTTTTCGACCTGCCGGTGCCGTCAGGGGCCGCGATCATCCTGGTCGCCGGCATCTGCTTTGCCCTGGCCGCCCTGGCCCGCGCCCTCGTTCCCCGCCTGCAAGGAAACCCGGCATGAACTTCAAACACCTGACCCTGGCGCTGGCACTGGCCGGCCTGCCGTCCCTGTCTTTCGCCACGCAAGTGCTGACGACCCTGCCCGTCACCCACAGCCTGGCCAGCGCCCTGCTCGACGGCACTGCGGTGCAGCTTCAGCAGGCAGCACCGGCCAACCTGCCTGCCAGCCGCCAACCGTCGTATTTCAGCGGGCGTGGTGGCGCAGGCCTGCACAAGGCCGCCCAGCAGGCAGATGCGGTGATCGGGGTGCGTTCGATCTGGCGTGACGACCCGCTGTACCCGATGGCCCGACGCAGCAATATCCGCATTGTCGAGATCGATGCCGCGCGACCGGTGGATGGCGCACTGCCGGGCATTGCGGTGAACGGTGACGATGCCTATGGTGCTTACCCCTGGCTCAACCCGACCAACCTCGGACGCATGGCCGACGTGGTGGCCAATGACCTGGAGCGCCTGGCGCCGGACGACAAGGCAAAGATCCAGGGCAACCTGGCAGGGCTCAAGCGCCAATTGCTGGAGCTTTCGGCCAGCAGCCAGACGCGGCTGGCCAAAGTCGACAACCTGACGGTGGTGAGCCTGTCGGAGCGGCTGGGGTATCTGGTCAACGGGTTGAACCTGGATGCGGTCGAGCAGCCACTGCCGGTCGAATGGGATGCGGCCGCCCTCAAGGCGCTGGGGGAGAACCTGAAGGCGCAGGACGTGGCGCTGGTGCTGGACCATCGTCAGCCTGAAGCGGCAGTGGCCGAGGTGATCAAGGCGGCCGGGGCCAAGCTGGTGGTGGTGGAGAGTGACCCTGAAGATGCGATTGCGGGGCTCAAAGCCAGCGTTGACCAGGTGGTTGGGGCATTGGGCGGGCGCTGATCGGACAAGCCCGCGCGGTGGATGGCACGGGCTTCGCCCGTGTTCGCGGGCAAGCCCGCTCCTACATTGGACACGCGTCGGTGGTTGGGCACAGGCCGTCGTGTAGGAGCGGGTTTACCCGCGAAGAGGCCGGGCCTGCTGGCCAAGCTCCACCCGCCGATCACCGTTGCCGCCGCCACCGTATTCGCGTGCAAGCCCGCTCAAGGATCGCGGTTGCTGCCAGGCTAACGCTTCATGCACCGCTGATAGCGCTCATCGACCCGCCCGGCAAACCAGGCCGTGGTCAGCTTGCGGGTAATCTTCGGGCTCTTCAGCTCGATGCCCGGTAACACTGCGCGGGGTACCGGCTTGCCGGCTTTGGCATCCGCCAGGGCGAACACCCCGCTGTACAGCTTGCTGTCCTCGAACGCCAGGCTGTCGGCCTCCTCCAGCTGGCTTCGGATCTGCGGGTTACGCAGCCCCAGCTTCACCCCCAGCTTGCGCGCGGCCAGTTCAGTCGTCCCCGGCATGATCGCCCCTGGCGCCACCAGGTCGCCGTCCAGTGCCAGCTTCACCCCCGTGACCTTGCTCAATGCCGCCTGGAATGCCGCATTGCGGCTGGCGTACCAGCCCGCGTTGAAATCGGCGAAACGGTAAAGCTGGCGCTCGTAGTTGGCCGGGTAGCCCAACAGGTGGGCAATACCGAAGTACATGCCGCCGCGCCGGCTGAACACTTCCTGGCGAATCGTGCCTTCATGGCTGTAGGGGTAATCCCTCGCATGCTTTTCGGCAAAATCGATGCTGACTTGCATCGGCCCGCCGGTGTGCACCGGATTCAGCCCGCCCAGCAAGGTCTTGCCCAGCGGCACGCGAGCAACGACTTCGTCGTACAGTTCGCTCAACTGCTTTTCGCTGCGCACCGTCTGCAACCGCTGCTGGTAGCTCTTGCCGTTGCCCGACGGCGTCTTCAGCGCACCGTCGACCAGCAGTTTGGGAATATGCAGACGCGCAGCGCGGCGGTCGATCTCCTGGCGGGCGATACGCCCAAGGTTGGGCACCTGCGGGTCCGCAGTGAAGGTCGACTCCTGTTCGGTCACCGCCAGCACTGCGCACAGATTACTTTTACTGGGCGCTATGCGCTGGGCTTCGAAGGCTGCCTGGATATCGTTGGCCCAACCCTCGCGGTCCTTGACCTGGGCGGGTAACAGCCGCAGGAGCTGCGCACGGATTTTGGCCGGGTCCGCTTCGGGCGCTTCTTCCCGGCGCCCGGCACAGCCTTGCAACAGCGCCAGAGCCATCACCGAAATGGCCAGTAACCGGCCGTTCAGGGCTGTTCACCGACCAGATAGGTTTTGCTGATGTGGCGGAACTGCGGGTGCCCGGCACTGCCCATCAATTCGAACAGCACCATCTCGCGGGTCACTACCTGCGCACCGGCAACACGCATGCGCGCCAGGCCTGCGGCCTTGCTGGCCGGCGTGCGGCTGTCGCAGGCATCCTCGACCACGAACACTTGCTTGCCCAGTGCCAGCAGGCCGAGCACGGTCTGCAGCACACAAACATGGGTTTCCATGCCGCAAACGATCACCTGCTCGCGCGCCATCAAACTGGCCGGCAGGCACTCGGCAGCCACGCAGGAAAAGTGACTTTTTTCCACCACTTCAGCTGCCGGCGCTGCGGCCAGCAGTTCGGCCAGGGTATGGCCCAGGCCTTTGGGGTACTGCTCGGAAATCACCGTCGGCAGCGCCAGCTCGGCAGTCGCCGCCAGCAACCAGCGGGCCCGTGCCCGAGTGCCTTCGGGGTCGCTCATGGCACCGATCAGTTTTTCCTGGATGTCGACGACCAGCAGCGTGGCCTTGAGTGGATCGATCAGCATTGTCTGCCTCTTGCCTGGGAAAAACCCTAGCCTCCCCCAGGCAAGCGGTGACGTCAATCAGGCGGACAGCCGAAGCGGTTGCAGCGACGCGGTCAGCGCAGCGAGCACACGGTCTTCCTGCTCATGGATGAAGAAATGGCCACCCGGGAACATCTGCAGCGAGAACGCGCCTTGGGTTTCACTGCGCCATGCCCGCAGTTGCTCATCGCTGGCCCGGTCTTCCACGCCACCCAGCACATGCAGTGGGCACTGCAACGCCGGTCGCTGCCGGTAGGTGTAAGTGCCGCACAGCAGAAAATCGGCGCGCAAGGTCGGCAAGGTCAGGCTCATCAGCTCAGCGTTGGCCAGCACTTCCTCAGGCGTGCCCTGCAGCGCGCGCAACTCGCTGATCAGCTCGGCGTCGCTCTTGGGCTCGCGCCAGTTGTTGCCGTCGTAGTCCTCACGCCGGGTAGGTGCCGCGGTGCCGCAGGCGAACAAGGCCAGCGGCGCCGGGCAGCCCAATGCCTGCAGCTCATGGGCCAGCTCGAAGGCCAGCAGTGCACCCAGGCTGTGACCGAGCAACGCATAAGGAGCGCTTGCCGTCAGGCGCTGCTCGCTGGCCAGTTGCCGAGCCAGCACTTGCATGTCGGTGTGCAGCGGCTCTGCCATGCGCGCGCCCCGCCCAGGCAATTCCACCGGGCGCACCTGCAACCAGGCCGGCAGCTTGCGCCGCCAGCGGCTGTAGACCATGGCGCTGGCCCCGGAGTACGGCAGGCACAGCAGGTTCAGCACGGTCACTGGGCGGCAGCTTCGGCCATTTTCTGGCGCAGGCTCAGCGGGCGCATGTCGGTCCAGACTTCATCGATGTAGGCCAGGCAGTCCTTCTTCAAGCCGCTTTTGCCCACGGCTCGCCAGCCGTTGGGGATGGCTTTGTAGTCGGGCCAGATCGAGTATTGCTCTTCGTGGTTGACCACTACCTGGAACTGGATATCGTCGCGGTCGAAAACGGAAGTCATTGCCTGTCTCCTTAAATGATGATGCCGCTGCGCGCCTGGCGCAGGGTGGCTTTCAAGTAGACGTAGCAAGCGTTGTAAAAATTAACGGAACTGACGCGCGCCTGTGTGGGAGCGACCGGTGCTGGTATCAACGCTCAGGTATCACGCAACAGGTCATGCGTATCGAGCAACCGGAACGCAACCTGCGGATTACGCTCCAGCCCGCGCCGGATTGCCGCCGGGATAGACTGCCGGGTCTTGCGGCACAGCCCGGGTTGCTCGTCCAGTTCGATGACGATGCCGCGCATGGTCCGTACCTCGTTGTAACCGGGGGCGATGTGCACGCGGATGCCGAGGTTTTCGTACAGGCGCTGCTGCAGACGTCGAAGGTCTTCCAGGTCCCTCAGGTTTTCCAGGCGTTCGAGCAGGCGTTTTTCTTCCTGCCGGGTCAGCAAGAGGATGCGCTGGGCGGCCTGCGGATGGTCGGCCAATTGCTCGCGGCCGCAGACGCAGGCGCCAGGGGGGCAAGGTTGGCGTAAAGGAACGGGTGTACTCATAGGGCAAGCATAGCCTGTACCGACCGTCAGAGCTGCGCCAGCCGCGCACGCAGGAAGCTGACAAAACCCTGCACCGGCCGCGCCACCTGCCGGTGCTGCGGATACACCGCCGAAAGCTGCAGCGCGGGCGGGCGCCACTCATCCAGAACCGTCACCAACTGCCCCTCCGCCAACGCCTGCCCAACGATAAAGGTCGGCAGGTAAGTGACACCCATCCCAGCAATCGCAGCCCCCCGCAGCAACTCGCCATTGTTCGCCCGCATGCGCCCGGTCACCTGAATTGCCTGGGCTTTACCACCTTTGTGGAACTGCCACTGCACCTGCCGCGAATGCCCATAGGGCAGGCAGTCATGTGCGGCGAGCTCATCCGGTTTTTCCGGCACTCCCCGTGCTTGCAAATACCCCGGGCTCGCACAGTAGACCCGCTCGACACTGGCGATACGCCGGGCGATCAGGCTGGAGTCCTCCAGTGCACCAATCCGCAGCGCCAGGTCATAGCCTTCACCAATCAGGTCGACGGCGCGGTCGCTCAGGTCTACCTCTACATCAACCTGGGGGTGCAACTGCAGAAACTCGGTCAGCAGGCAACCCAGGTGCGCCATGGCAAACGACAGCGGCGCGCTGAGGCGCAAGGTGCCGCGCAGGACCTGGGCCTGGCCGCTGATGTCGTGTTCGACCTGCTGCACTTCACCCAGCAGGCGCAGGGCCGACTGGTAGTAGTGCTGCCCCAGTGGCGTGGCATCGAGGCGCCGGGTGGAGCGGTTGAGCAGGCGCACACCCAGGCGCTCTTCAAGCTGCATCAGACGCCGACTGACCGATTGCTTGGACATGCCCAGACGGTCGGCGGCAGCGGTGAAACTACCGGCCTCCATCACCTGGGCAAAGATCCGCATGTCTTCGTAAGGGTTCATTGTCTCGCTCTTGCTGACAGTCAAACACTTTATAGCGGCTTTTTCCCACGAGTGCATCTGCCTAATCTACGCACAAGTCGCAGCGACGGCCCCTCAGGCCAGGCAAGACGCCCACTACCAACACTTGCACAGAAAAGGATTCGCTTATGAACATTGTCCACAAAGCCCTCACCGCCTCCCTCCTGGCCCTGTCCGTTTCCAGTGCCTTCGCCGCAGGCAGCCCTGGTGTCGAACAACACACCCAGGCCTTCCTCGAAGCCCTGGAGAAAGGGGGTGGCAAGCCGCTGGAACAGCTCACACCAAACGACGCCCGCGCGGTACTGACCGGCGCCCAGGCCTCGGTAAAGGTCGACCTCTCGGGGATCGAAGTGAAGGAACGCACGATTCAGGCCAATGGCCAGTCAATCAAGCTGCAAGTGGTACGCCCGACTAATGTCAAAGGTGATTTGCCGGTGTTCATGTTCTTCCACGGTGGCGGCTGGGTGCTGGGCGACTTCCCGACCCACCAACGACTGATCCGCGACCTGGTGGTCGGCTCGGGTGCGGTGGCGGTCTATGTGGACTACACCCCGTCACCGGAAGCGCACTACCCGACGGCGATCAACCAGGCGTACGCCGCGACTCGCTGGGTGGCTGAACATGGCAAGGAGATCGGCGTGGATGGCAAGCGCCTGGCTGTAGCCGGCAACAGCGTTGGCGGTAACATGGCGGCGGTGGTTGCACTCAAGGCCAAAGAGGCCGGCACCCCTGCCCTGCGCTTCCAGCTGCTGCTGTGGCCGGTGACCGATGCCAGCTTCGAGACAGCATCGTACAAGCAGTTTGCCGAAGGACACTTCCTGACCACCGGGATGATGAAGTGGTTCTGGAACAACTACACCGTTGATGCAAAGGCGCGGGCGCAGATCTACGCCTCGCCGCTGCGGGCGTCCGCCGAACAGCTGAAGGGCTTGCCACCGGCCCTGGTGCAAACGGCTGAGTTCGATGTGCTTCGGGATGAAGGTGAGGCGTATGCCCGCAAGTTGAATGCGGCGGGCGTGACAGTAACCTCGGTGCGCTACAACGGAATGATTCATGACTATGGGCTGCTCAACCCGTTGAGCCAAGTGCCGGCAGTAAAGGCGGCGCTGCGGCAGGCGGGCAACGAACTTAAAGTGCATCTGCAGTGAGGCAATGAGCAATAGACCCGCCTGGGCGGGTCTTTTGCTTCTATTTGCGGAAACGGCCCGCAGGCTTCAATGAATCTGCCATCGGTGCGGCAGGTCCGGCCCTTTCGCGGGTAAACCCGCTCCTACACAGGCCACCACAAACGTCAAATTCTGTGGTGGCCTGTGTAGGAGCGGGTTACCCGCGAAAGGGCCGGCGAATCCTGCTCAGGGCTCAAACCCTTCCACAATGATCACCTCAGCCTTCGCCACCCCTTGGCGATGACTGCATGCCTCTTGGTACAGCGCGGAGCGGTAACAGGCGACGGCCTGCGCGTACGAATCGAACTCGATCACCACACTACGCTGAGGCGTAGCTCTCCCTTCCATCGCCTCGCTACGCCCGCCACGGGCCAGGAAGCGCCCGCCGAATGCCTTGAAGGCAGCCGGGGCGCGCTGGGTGTATTGCTGGTACTGCTCGGGGTCGGTCACATCCACATGGGCGATCCAGTAGGCCTTCATGTGCAGCTCTCCTGTTACGGCGATATTTGTGTATGATGGTATACCATAAAATTCACCCCACCACAGTGAGCGTGCACCATGGCTTTCAACACCATCGAGGAACTTCTCGAGGACTACCGGCAAGGCAAGATGGTCCTGCTGGTGGATGACGAGGACCGGGAAAACGAAGGCGACCTGTTGATCGCCGCCGAGCGCTGCGACGCCCAGGCCATCAACTTCATGGCCCGCGAGGCACGCGGCCTGATCTGCCTGACCTTGACCGACGATCACTGCCAGCGCCTGGGCCTGGAGCAGATGGTTCCGGCCAACGGTAGCGTGTTCAGCACCGCGTTCACCGTGTCGATCGAGGCGGCCACCGGGGTCACCACCGGCATTTCCGCCGCAGACCGGGCACGCACCGTGGCAGCGGCCATGGCCCCCAACGCCCGCCCCGAAGACCTGGTGCAACCTGGCCACATCTTCCCGCTGCGGGCACGCGAAGGCGGGGTGCTGACCCGTGCCGGCCACACCGAAGCCGGCTGCGACCTGGCACGCCTGGCCGGCTTCAGCCCGGCCTCGGTCATCGTTGAAGTGCTGAACGACGACGGCACCATGGCCCGTCGCCCCGACCTGGAAGTGTTCGCCGCCCGGCATGGCATCAAGATTGGCACCATCGCCGACCTGATCCACTACCGCCTGAGCACCGAGCAGACCATCAAGCGCATCGGCGAGCGCGAGCTACCGACCGTGCATGGCACCTTCCGCCTGGTCACCTATGAAGACCGCATCGAAGGTGGCGTGCACATGGCCATGGTCATGGGCGACATTCGCCGCGAACAGCCGACCCTGGTGCGGGTGCATGTGATTGACCCGCTGCGCGACCTGGTGGGCGCCGAGTACGCCGGCCCCGCCAACTGGACGCTGTGGGCGGCGCTGCAGAAGGTGGCTGAGGAAGGTACTGGCGTGGTGGTGATCCTGGCCAACCACGAATCCTCCCAGGCCTTGCTTGAGCGTGTGCCACAACTGACCCACCCTGTGCGGCCCTATCAACGTGGCCAGTCCAAGGTGTATTCCGAAGTGGGTACCGGGGCGCAAATTCTGCAGGACCTTGGCGTGGGCAAGCTGCGTCACCTGGGGCCACCGCTGAAATACGCGGGGCTGGCGGGCTATGAGCTGGAGGTGGTCCAGAGCATCCCGTTCGACCCGGGGATGGATGGCTGAGAACACACAAGCAATTGATTTAGCGGGGCCCTGTAGGCGCGGGTTTACCCGCGAATGCGAGGGTGGCACCACCGACGCATTCGCGGGTAAACCCGCGCCTACAGGGCCCTTGGTGCTTTTGACAGGGCGGAGTGATGGCCGGTCGCCTCATACCTCTTGCCAAAATCTTGGAATACCATAATATGATATCCCGTAGACCTTAAACCTGCAGGCCGGCACCTACAATTAAAAGCGGCCATCAGAACACTTTGTTTTAGCTGCTCCCCGAACATTATTGGCGGGCGCACCAAAAGCCCCGCCTCGAATAACAAAAGCAACGAGGGCGTAACCATGCTGTTAAGCAAACGTGTAACCGCAGTGCTGTCCGCCAGCCTGCTGACCCTGGCATGTCAGGCCGCCCAGGCCGCCGACAGCCTCAACTTCGTCAGCTGGGGCGGTACGACCCAGGACGCCCAGAAAGAAGCGTGGGCAGTACCGTTCACCAAAGCCACGAACATCAAGGTCGTGCAGGACGGTCCCACCGACTACGGCAAGCTCAAGGCCATGGTCGAGAGCGGTAACGTGCAGTGGGACGTGGTCGACGTCGAAGCCGACTTTGCCCTGCGTGCCGCCAGCGAAGGCCTGCTCGAACCCCTGGACTTCAACCAGATCAAGCGCGACAAGATCGACCCACGCTTCGTCTCTGATCATGGCGTCGGCTCATTCTTCTTCTCCTTCGTGCTCGGCTACAACGAAGGCAAGCTCGGGGCCAACAAGCCGGTGGACTGGACCGCGCTGTTCGACACCAAGGCCTACCCCGGCAAGCGAGCCCTGTACAAATGGCCCAGCCCCGGCGTGCTGGAACTGGCCCTGCTGGCCGACGGCGTAGCCCCTGACAAGCTGTACCCGCTGGACCTGGACCGCGCCTTCAAGAAGCTCGACACCATCAAGAAAGACATCGTCTGGTGGGGCGGTGGCGCCCAGTCACAGCAGTTGCTGGCCTCGGGTGAAGCCTCGCTCGGCCAGTTCTGGAATGGCCGTGTCTACGCCCTGCAGCAAGACGGTGCACCGGTGGGTGTGAGCTGGAAGCAGAACCTGGTCATGGCCGACTTCCTGGTCATCCCCAAAGGCGCCAAGAACAAGGAAGCGGCCATGAAATTCCTGGCCAACGCCAGCAGCGCCGAAGGCCAGGCCGAATTCGCCAACAAAACCGCCTATGCGCCGGTCAACGTCGACAGCGTGGCCAAGCTGGACAAGGACCTCGCGCCAAACCTGCCAACTGCCTACGCCCAGGACCAGGTCACCCTCGACTTCGCCTACTGGGCCAAGAACGGTCAAGCTATCGCGGCCCGCTGGAATGAGTGGTTGGTCAAATGAAAGTCGCCATCAACGCCCTGCAAAACGCGCAAGGTGCCCCCACGGGCGCCGGCGCCCCGGGCACCGCACCGCGCCGTGCCAGCCTGAGCCAGCGCTGGAAAGGCAGCCGCAACCTGCTGCCCGCCCTGCTGTTCCTTGGCCTGTTCTTCTTCGCCCCGCTGGTCGGCCTGTTGCTGCGCGGGGTGCTGGAGCCAACGCCAGGGCTGGGTAACTACGAGCAGCTGTTCGCCAACTCGGCCTATGCACGGGTGCTGTTCAACACCTTCTCGGTGGCCGGCGTGGTTACCCTGATCAGCGTGCTGCTGGGCTTCCCGCTGGCCTGGGCAATCACCCTGGTGCCCAAGGGGTGGGGCCGCTGGCTGCTGAACATCGTGCTGCTGTCGCTGTGGACCAGTCTGCTGGCGCGCACCTACTCGTGGCTGGTGCTGCTGCAGAGCTCGGGCGTGATCAACAAGGCGTTGATGGCCATGGGCATCATCGATGCCCCGCTGGAAATGGTGCACAACCTCACCGGCGTGGTCATCGGCATGAGCTACATCATGATCCCGTTCATCGTGCTGCCACTGCAGGCGACCATGCACGCCATCGACCCGATGGTGCTGCAGGCAGGTTCGATCTGTGGTGCCAGCCCGTGGACCAACTTCTGGAAGGTGTTCCTGCCGCTGTGCCGCTCGGGGCTGTTCTCCGGGGCGCTGATGGTGTTCGTGATGTCGCTCGGTTACTACGTCACCCCGGCGCTGCTGGGGGGCGCGCAGAACATGATGCTGCCTGAATTCATCATCCAGCAGGTGCAGTCGTTCCTCAACTGGGGCCTGGCCAGCGCCGCTGCCGCACTGCTGGTGGCGATCACCCTGGTGCTCTTCTACCTGTACCTGAAGCTGCAGCCGGAATCCCCGGTTGGCAACGCGAGGTAAACCGCCATGCTCCTGTCTCCCAATGCCATGGGCCGCCCGCTGCGTACGGGCCTGTACCTGACCACCGGGGTCATCGCGGCCTTCCTGCTGCTGCCGGTGGTCTTCATTGTGTTGCTGTCATTCGGCTCGTCACAGTGGCTGGTGTTCCCGCCACCGGGCTGGACCTTCAAGTGGTACGGCCAGTTCTTCTCCAACCCGGAGTGGATGGACGCCGCACTGGCCAGCCTGAAGGTGGCCGTGCTGACCACCATCGCCGCCGTGTTGCTGGGCCTGCCCAGCGCATTCGCCCTGGTGCGTGGCCGCTTCCCGGGCCGCGAGCTGCTGTACGGGCTGTTTACCATGCCGATGATCGTGCCACTGGTGATCATTGCCGTGGCGGTATACGCACTGTTCCTCAAGCTAGGTTACACCGGCACGCTGTTCGCCTTCGTGGTCAGCCACGTGATCGTCGCCCTGCCGTTCACGATCATCTCGATCATCAACTCGCTGAAGCTGTTCGACCAGTCGATCGAAGATGCTGCGGTGATCTGCGGTGCATCACGCCTGCAGGCCATTTTCAAGGTCACGTTCCCGGCCATCCGCCCCGGCATGATCGCCGGTGGCCTGTTCGCTTTCCTGGTGTCCTGGGATGAGGTGGTGCTGAGCGTGATGATGGCCAGCCCCGACCTGCAGACCCTGCCAGTGAAGATGTGGACCACCTTGCGCCAGGACCTTAGCCCGGTCATCGCCGTGGCTTCGACCTTGCTGATCGGCCTGTCGTTGCTGGTCATGTTCATTGCCGCCGCCTTGCGCCGGCGCACCGAAAACGCCTGAGCGCGGAGAAAACAACAATGAGTGCAGTGATCAAAGACAACGCGCACGGCAAAACCCTGGTCAGCCTGCGCGGCCTGAACAAGCACTACGGCGACTTCACCGCCGTGGACAACCTCAACCTGGAGATCCAGGACGGCGAGTTCCTGACCTTCCTCGGTTCCAGCGGCTCGGGCAAGTCCACCACCCTGTCGATGCTGGCCGGCTTCGAAACACCCAGCAGCGGCGAGATCCTGGTCGACGGCCAGTCGTTGGTCAATGTGCCGCCGCACAAGCGCGATATCGGCATGGTGTTCCAGCGCTATTCGCTGTTCCCGCACCTGAATGTGCGTGACAACATCGCCTTCCCACTGGCCATTCGCAAACTCGGCGCTGCCGAAACCGCCAAGCGCGTCGACGCCATGCTCAAGCTGGTGCAACTGGAGCCGTTCGCGCACCGCAAACCCTCGCAAATGTCGGGCGGCCAGCAGCAGCGCGTGGCGATTGCCCGGGCGCTGGTGTACGAGCCGCGCATCCTGCTGATGGACGAGCCGCTCGGCGCGCTGGACAAGAAGCTGCGTGAAGACCTGCAGGACGAACTGCGCCAGCTGCACCGCCGCCTGGGCATTACCATTGTCTACGTGACCCACGACCAGGAAGAGGCCATGCGCCTGTCGCAGCGCATCGCCATCTTCAGCCACGGCAAGATCGTCGGCCTGGGCACCGGGTACGACTTGTACCAGAATCCGCCGAATGCCTTTGTTGCGTCGTTCCTGGGCAACTCCAACTTCCTGCGGATCAAGGCCAGCAGCAATGGCGCAGGCAGCTTCGAGGGCCAACCAGTGGCCATCCGCCTCACCCCAGGCCTGGCCGCCGAGCAGGATGCGCTGATCATGGTGCGTCCGGAAAAAGCCCTGGCCCTGACCGCCGAACAAGCGGCGCGCGAGCCATTGCCGGCGGGCTGGAACGAGGTCAGTGCCAAGGTGGGCGAAGTGCTGTTCCTGGGTGAAAGCCAGACCTGTCATGTGGTGACTGCAGGGGGTACCGAGCTGACGGTGAAGGCCCTGTCGGCCGCGGGCATGCCGATGCAGCCGGGCGACAGCGTGAAGGTGCGTTGGGCAGTGGCCGACGCTTGCATTTATACCGAATGGGCCGAGAGCGACCTGAGCAAGTCGGCCGGGGCACATTAACCTCTTCAGCGTTGCAGCGCCTGCCAGATCGAGCGTCGCCCGCGCGGCGCACGATCGGGCAGGCGCTGCACGCTTGAAGGTGTACGCTCCCGTCACATTATCATCACGCCACTGTCGTAATCTGCCGGCCAATACTGTGCCATAGGCCACCCGGCATGCTCCGCCTGCTTGTCTTGCTGCTCACCTTGCTTCCACTAGCGACCTTGCCTGAGCCCCTGCACCTGCGTGTCCAAGGCTCCAACACCATCGGCGCGGCCTTGATGCCGGCGCTGGTGCAGGGGCAATTGCGCGCGCAGCAGGCCACCGCCATCGCACAACAGCCAGGCAAGGTCGCCAACGAGCGGGTGATTACCGCCCGCGACGTGCATGGTCAGCCCTTGCGCATCGACATTGCCGCCCACGGCTCAAGCACCGGCTTTGTCGCGCTGGGCCGTGGCGAGGCTGACCTGGCCGCCGCCTCGCGGCCGATCAACGACAGTGAAGTGCGCCAGTTGCAGGCGCTGGGCGACCTGCGCGCAGCCGGCGCAGAACAAGTGATCGGCCTCGACGGCGTCGCGGTCATCGTCCACCCTGACAACCCAATACCCCAACTGAACACCCGGCAACTGGCGGAAATTTTCTCTGGACAGATCCAGCGCTGGGAACAACTGGGCATACCTGGCGGGGCCATTCACCTGTATGCCCGAGACGACCGTTCCGGCACTTTCGAGACCTTCAAGGCACTGGTGCTGGAACCTCAGCACGCCGAAATTTCGGTCAAGGCCAGGCGCTTCGAGTCCAGCGACGAACTGGCGGTACACGTGGGTACCGACCGCCAGGCCATCGGTTTCAGCAGCCTGGCCGCCGTACACGGGGCCAAGGTGCTGGCGGTGGCCGAGGGCGACGCACCGGCCATGCTGCCGGAGCGCGCACGGGTGGCCAGTGAGGACTACCCGCTCTCGCGGCGCCTGTATTTTTACTTGCCAGCCAACCCCAAGCCCCAGGCCAAGGCCCTGGCCGACTTCGCTCAGAGCCCGGCCGGCCAGGCGATCATCGCCCAGCAGGGTTTCGTTTCGCAGCAGATCAAGGCCCTGTCTGTCGCCCCCCAAAGCGACATGCCACCGCGCTATCGCATCCTGGCCCTGCAGGCGCAGCGGCTGAGTGTGAACTTCCGCTTCCAGGAAGGAAGCGCGAGGCTGGACAACAAGGCCTTGCGCGATGTGCAGCGGGTGGCAGATTACCTGCGCCAGGCCGGGAAGCTGCAGGGCAAGGCAGTGCTGGTGGGGTTCGGCGACCCCAAGGAAACGCCCGGGCGCGCAGCCCTGCTCTCCCGCCTGCGTGCGCAAGCGGTGCGCCGCGAACTGGCGCGCGGTGGCGTGGAGGTGCTGCAGGTGACCGGGATGGGCGATGAATTGCCAGTGGCCGGCAATGAACAGGAGCAAGGCCGGCTGCGCAACCGGCGGGTCGAGGTGTGGGTGTATTGATCCGGCCTTGTACCCCCCCCTGAAGCAGCCTTGTGCTGCAACGAGGCCCGAATGACAGAAACATTCCGGTGTCAGCAAGGACCTCGTAGCAGCACAAGGCTGCGTCTACAGGCTGTACAGCAGGCTCCGCGTCATCAGCGAGTGACGGTGCGCATGGTCACGAACTCTTCGGCCGCCGTCGGGTGCACGCCGATGGTTTCGTCGAACTGCTGCTTGGTGGCACCGGCTTTAAGCGCAATGCCCAGGCCCTGAATGATTTCGCCAGCGTCAGGACCGACCATGTGGCAACCCAGCACCTTGTCGGTCTCGGCATCGACCACCAACTTCATCAGGGTCTTTTCCTGAATGTCGGTCAGGGTCAGCTTCATGGCCCGGAAGCGGCTTTCGAATACCTGCACCTTGTGCCCGGCCTCCAGCGCCTGCTCTTCGGTCAAGCCTACGGTACCGATGGGTGGCTGGCTGAACACCGCGGTGGGGATGTTCTGATAATCCACCGGGCGGTACTGCTCGGGTTTGAACAGGCGCCGCGCCACGGCCATGCCTTCAGCCAAGGCCACTGGGGTCAACTGCACACGGCCGATCACATCGCCAATGGCGAGAATCGAGGGCGCGGTGGTCTGGTACTGCTCATCAACCCGGATGTAGCCGCGCGCATCCAGCTCGACGCCGGTGTTCTCCAGGCCCAGATTGTCCAGCATCGGGCGCCGGCCGGTGGCATAGAACACACAGTCGGCGACCAGCTCGCGGCCGTCCTTGAGCGTGGCTTTGAGGCGACCATCTTCAAGCTTGTCGATGCGCTGGATGTCGGCGTTGAACTGCAGGTCGAGGCCGCGTTTTTCCAGCTCTTCCTTCAGGTGGGTGCGCACCGAGCCGTCGAAGCCGCGCAGGAACAGGTCGCCACGGTACAGCAGTGTGGTGTCGGCCCCAAGGCCCTGGAAGATGCCGGCGAATTCGACGGCGATATAACCCCCACCCACCACCAGCACGCGGCGCGGCAAGTCCTTGAGGTAGAAGGCTTCGTTGGAGGTGATGGCCAGTTCCTTGCCGGGAATGTCCGGTACCTGCGGCCAGCCACCGGTAGCGATGAGGATATGCTCGGCGGTGTAGCGCTGACCGTCCACTTCCACTTCGTTGGCACCCGTCAGCCGCGCGTGGCCCTGCAACAGGGTCACCCCGCTGTTGACCAGCAGGTTACGGTAGATGCCGTTAAGGCGCTCGATTTCCCGATTCTTGTTGGCAATCAGGGTGCCCCAGTCGAAATGCCCCTCTTCCAACGTCCAGCCGAAACCCGCGGCTTGCTCCAGCTCGTCGGCAACGTGCGCGCCGTATACCAGCAGTTTTTTCGGCACACAACCGACGTTGACGCAGGTCCCCCCCAGGTAGCGGCTTTCAGCCACTGCCACTCTTGCACCAAAACCGGCAGCAAAACGCGCTGCGCGCACACCACCGGACCCGGCGCCAATCACGAACAGATCAAAATCGAAGGCCATGTATTCACTCTCCCAGGCAGGCGTCCAGCATACCGCCGTTGGCCGCCGCAAACAAAAAAGCCACCCCGAAGGATGGCTTTGAGGCCAGCAGGGCTTATCAGTAAGCCTTGCCAGTCTTGTAGTAGTTCTCGAAGCAGAAGTTGGTCGCGTCGATGTAGCCTTCGGCGCCACCGCAGTCGAAACGCTTGCCCTTGAACTTGTAGGCAATCACGCAGCCATCCTTCGCCTGCTGCAACAGGGCATCAGTGATCTGGATTTCACCGCCTTTGCCTGGCTTGGTATTGGCGATGATGTCGAAGATATCCGGGGTCAGGATGTAACGGCCAATGATCGCCAGGTTCGACGGCGCGTCTTCCGGGGCCGGTTTTTCGACCATGTTGGTCACACGGAAGATGTCGTCGCGGATCATCTCACCGGCGATCACACCATACTTGTTGGTTTCCTGCGGGTCGACTTCCTGGATGGCGACGATCGAGCAGCGGTACTGTTTGTACAGCTTGACCATCTGAGTCAGCACGCCGTCACCTTCCGGGTTGACGCACAGGTCGTCCGCCAGCACCACCGCGAACGGCTCGTCGCCGATCAGTGGGCGGCCAGTGAGAATGGCGTGGCCGAGGCCCTTCATTTCGGTCTGGCGCGTGTACGAAAACGAGCACTCGTTGAGCAGACGACGAATACCGACCAGGTATTTTTCCTTGTCGGTGCCCTTGATCTGGTTTTCCAGCTCGTAGCTGATGTCGAAGTGGTCTTCCAGGGCGCGCTTGCCGCGCCCGGTAACGATGGAGATCTCGTTCAGACCCGCATCCAATGCTTCTTCAACGCCATACTGGATCAGTGGCTTGTTGACCACCGGCAGCATTTCCTTGGGCATGGCTTTGGTAGCAGGCAAGAAGCGTGTGCCGTAGCCGGCTGCCGGGAACAAGCATTTTTTGATCATATACGTCCTTACAAAAGGCTAGGCCTGTGGAATTCGGCGCAGTCTAATCAGGCGGCAGTCACCTTACAATGCCCCCGATAACGACCGTTGCCATCATAGAGATATCCCAGTGTAGATAGTTCCGGGGGATCGTAAATATTGCTGTCATACATGACCGTTGGATGACAGGGAAATCAGCGTGACGGTGGCGGCCTCTTCGACGGGCTCACGCGCCAAGAGGCCGCCACCGGTTTACCTCAGCTCCCCGTCCCTTGTCCGATCAGCACCCCATCAACCTGCTGACCATACAGGTTCACCCCATCATTGGCATGAAATTTCACCCGCGTTTTCTCGATGGATCCCTCTACCAACCGCGGGTCCTGTGGCCGCTCGTGGCGGTTGATCCACGCCGCCACGTCCCAGGCCTGCTGATCGCTGAGGCTGCCCGGCTTGCCAAGCGGCATGTTGTACTTGATGAACGACGCAGCGGTATTGATGCGGTGCATGCCGGCCCCCCAGTTGTAGGAGTCCTTGCCCCAAAGCGGCGGCATTACGTACTCGCCGGCGACCTTTTGCCCTTCACCGTTATCGCCATGGCAAATCGCGCATTGTTCACGGTAAACCTGCTGGCCGCGCTTGAAGTCATAACCACCCTTGGGTTGTGCCACCTCCGGATAACCACGTCCGGCAATCTCCACGCCGGTCGGCGCCTTGGTCGACAGCCAGTATGAATACACCGCCAGGGCCGTCATCTGCGGGCTGTCAGCGGCCGGCGGCTTGCCGTTCATGCTGAACTGAAAACACCCTTGGATACGCTCGGCGAAGGTGTTGACCTTGTCATTTTTCTTGCGATAGGCCGGATACATCGGGTAGGCACCCCACAGCGGCGCCGAATGCGCCAACCGCCCCTGATCGAGGTGGCAGTTACTGCAATTCATGCCGTTGCCCACCGCCTCGGGCATCAATCGGCGGGTGTCGACGAACAAGGAATGGCCTTCACGCACCATCTTGCCAAAGGCATTATCGGGCAACTCACGCTCAGCGGGCGGCACGAACTGCGGTGCAGCCTGCACACCGGGCACCTTCAACTGCGACTGGTCTTCCATGGCGATCGGTGTGGCCTGGGCGCTGCCCACGGCCAGCAGCAACAAGACGGGAATCAGGGTTTTCATGGCGTGACCTCCTGGCGGACGGGGCGGGCAAAGAACTCGGCAACAGCCTTGATCTCCTCATCGGTCATGGCCTTGGCCACGCCGACCATCAGCTGGTTGGGGTCATTGCTGCGGCTGCCGTCGCGCCAGGCATTGAGCTGTGCCACCAGGTAACTGGCGGGCTGGCCGGCCAAGGGCGGGAAGTGTTCGCCCACCCCGCCGCCACCCGGCCCGTGGCATTGCACGCAACCTGGAATCTGCCGGCTCCAGTCGCCGTACAGGGCCATGCGGGTGGTTGGGTCATCGGCAATCTGCTGGCGGTGCAGGTCGCCAGCGGGCGCTGCTGGCAGGCTGGCCAGGTAAGTACTGACGGCCTTGATTTCGTCGTCGCTCAGGGCCTTGGCCAAAGGTTCCATCACCGGCTGCTTGCGGCTGCCGTTGCGCCAGTCCTGCAACTGCTTGGCAAGGTAACCGGCCGGTAGCCCGGCCAAACGTGGAAAGCCGGCAGCCGCAATGCCCTTGCCGTCCGGGCCGTGGCAACCCAGGCAGGCCATGGCGGCGGGGTTGGCCCCACCCTGGGTGAAGACCTTCTGACCGTCAGCGGCATGTGCCGCGGGCCAGGCCAGGATCAGCAAGCTGCCGATCATCAAGCGTCTCAACGGTGTCATCACGAATCTCCTTTTCTTTTGTTATATGTTTAGGCTTAAAACATATAAGCAGAGAAAGGAGGAGCCGTTGCTTCAGATCAACTTCCGGAGATGCACTGCGTTGCCGCAGTGCGCACATCCCCAAGGCGCAGCGGGAAGTTATTCAGCCGCTCGTGCAGTTTGATGCTGCTGCCGCTGCCCCGCTTGTCGATATCCACCAGCGCCGCCGGGCCAGCACCTGAGGTGACTTTCTGCGGTACGATCAGCCGCAGGCCGTCGCCACGCTGCTCTTCGGTCAGCGGGTCACGCGTATCGGCAAGCTTCTCCTTTACGCAATCGGCATAGGCGCGCGGGCTCTTGCCAGAGATCACATCCATCGTTTCACGCGATTGCTCCAGCTCCGCGACGCTCACACAGCCACCGAGCGTCACCGACAACGCCGCCACCATCCACTTCATTTGCTGCACCTCTGCCTTCAAGAATTCGCTTCGACCACATCCAGGCGGTTTTGCTCCCTGCTTTGGCAGAATTATCTACGCCCGGCGATCAACGCGGCAGTGTAACGGCACATCGTGGTATCTTTTGCTTTTGCAGATCCAAACCTTGCGGAGCATCACATGAAATTCGTACACCAGCGCGAGCACCTCAACGAGGACGATATCGTCGTCATCGAGTGCTCCCAGCGCTGCAATATCCGCCTGATGAACGACGCCAACTTCCGCAGCTTCAAGAACGGCGGCCGTCATACTTACCACGGCGGCCATTTCGAGAAGTTTCCGGCGAAGATCACCGTACCCAGCACCGGCTTCTGGAACATCACCATCGATACTGTCACCACTCGCCCGATCTCGGTCACCCGCAAGCCAACGCTGACCCACAAGATCAAGATCATCCGCCGCTCGTCGTCGAAACTCAGATAAGGCCACCATGACCCAGACCATCAAGTACGTCATCAAATACAAGCTCGACGGCCAGCGTCGCTGGGATTTCGCGCTGATGCCCGATGCCTCGCAAGAGCAGGCCCTCGAGGCCCTGCGCAAGATCCATGGCGAGGACGCCGAGAAAATCAGCGACATCCAGGTCAGCAAGGCCCTCTAAGACTTGCCGCAAGCCCCCGCCGCATCGCTCGCCCCACGCAAGGAGAATCGCATGAGCCATTGGCCCGACCGCCGTATCCTCGATCTGCTGGGCATCGAGCTGCCCATTCTGCAGGCACCCATGGCGGGGGCGACCGGCTCGGCCATGGCCATCGCCGTGGGCCTGGCAGGTGGCTTGGGCGCCCTGCCCTGCGCCATGCTCAGCGGCGAACAGGTGCGCGCCGAGATCGCCGCATTCCGCGCCGGCTGCCCGGGGCGCCCGCTGAACCTGAACTTCTTCTGCCACCAGCCGCCAGCGCCCGATGCCGAGCGCGATGCACGCTGGAAGCAGGCACTTGAGCCTTATTACAGCGAAGTGGGGGCCGCCATCGC
>NZ_JBYSYE010000001.1:128181-518904 GCF_058782925.1 Pseudomonas sp. FW305-E2
CCCCCCCCCCCCCCCCCCCCCCCCCCCCCCCACGCCGGTGTCCAACCGCGCGCCTTTCGACGAGCAGAGCTGCCTGCTGGTCGAAGCGTTGCGACCGGAGGTGGTGAGCTTCCACTTCGGCCTGCCGCAGGCCGAACTGCTGCAGCGGGTAAAGGCCAGCGGTGCCAAGGTACTGTCCAGCGCCACGACTGTGGAAGAAGCGGCCTGGCTGGAGCGCAATGGCTGCGATGCGATCATCGCCATGGGTTATGAAGCCGGTGGCCATCGCGGCATGTTCCTCAGCGATGACATCACCAGCCAGATAGGCACCTTCGCGCTCGTACCGCAGGTGGCCGATGCCGTCGGCGTGCCGGTGATTGCCGCCGGTGGTATCGGCGACCACCGCGGGCTGTTGGCGGCACTGGCCCTGGGTGCCTCGGCAGTGCAGATCGGCACGGCTTACCTGTTCTGCCCCGAGGCCAAGGTGTCGCCAGCGCATCGCCGGGCGCTGGACAGCGCGCCTGCCAGCGACACCGCGCTGACCAACCTGTTCACCGGCCGACCGGCGCGCGGCATCAACAATCGCATCATGCGCGAGCTGGGGCCGATGAGCGAGCTAGCACCGCGCTTCCCGCTGGCGGGCGGGGCATTGATGCCTTTACGGGCGATCACCGATCCGCAGGGAAAGAGTGATTTCAGCAATCTGTGGTCGGGGCAGGCGTTACGGCTGGGCCGGCACATGCCGGCGGGTGAGTTGACGCGGGAGATTGCCGGTAAGGCACTGGCAGTGATCGGTCACCAGGCATTCTGACAGGCAGGCCTGGCCTCTTCCCGGCCAATGGCTTATCGCTATATAGTTAAGGCTATAACGATAACCTCAAGGAGCTGTCTTCATGCGTATCCGCTCGCCCCAGCTGGCCGTCACTGCCCTGGCCAGCCTGTTCGCCTTCAACACTGCCTGGGCCGACGAAGTCCAGGTCGCGGTCGCAGCCAACTTCACAGCCCCTATCCAGGCCATCGCCAAGGACTTCGAAAAAGACACCGGTCACAAACTGGTCGCGGCCTATGGCGCCACCGGGCAGTTCTACGCGCAGATCAAGAACGGTGCACCGTTCGAAGTGTTCCTCGCCGCTGACGACACCACCCCCAAGAAGCTGGAAGCAGAAAAGGAAACCGTACCCGGCTCGCGCTTTACCTACGCCATCGGCACCCTGGCCCTGTGGTCTGCGAAGGAAGGCTACGTAGATGCCAAGGGTGAAGTGCTGAAAAAGAACGAATACAAACACCTGTCTATCGCCAACCCGAAAGCGGCACCTTACGGCCTGGCCGCCACCCAGGTACTGGACAGGCTGAAGCTAACCGAAGCCACCAAAGGCAAGATCGTCGAAGGCCAGAACATCACCCAGGCCTTCCAGTTCGTCTCCACCGGCAACGCCGAACTGGGCTTCGTCGCCCTGTCGCAGATCTACATGGACGGCAAGGTGACCCATGGCTCGGCATGGATCGTGCCGTCCAACCTGCACGACCCGATCCGCCAGGACGCCGTCATCCTCAACAAAGGCAAGGACAATGCGGCCGCCAAGGCACTGGTCGAATACCTCAAAGGCCCGAAAGCCGCAGCGGTGATCAAATCCTATGGTTATGAACGCTGATGCCACTCGATGCCAGTGACCTGGGCGCTATCTGGCTGACCGTAAAACTGGCCAGCCTGACCACCCTGATCCTGCTGGTCATCGGCACCCCGGTCGCCTGGTGGCTCGCGCGCACGCGCTCATGGCTGCGCGGACCGGTGGGTGCGGTGGTGGCACTTCCGCTGGTACTGCCACCGACGGTGATCGGCTTTTACCTGTTGATCGCCCTTGGCCCGCACGGCTGGCTTGGTCAGGCCACCCAGGCGCTAGGCCTGGGCAGTGTGGTGTTCAGCTTCACAGGCCTGGTGATTGGCTCGACGGTGTATTCCATGCCGTTCGTGGTGCAACCCCTGCAGAATGCCTTTGGCGCGATCGGCCAACGGCCCCTGGAAGTCGCCGCCACCCTGCGCGCCAGCCCATGGGACACTTTCGTTCATGTGGTGCTGCCGCTGGCCCGCCCTGGCTTCGTCACTGCCAGCATCCTCGGCTTTGCCCACACGGTGGGCGAGTTTGGCGTCGTGCTGATGATCGGTGGCAACATCCCCGACAAGACTCGCGTGGTTTCGGTACAAATTTTCGATCACGTCGAAGCCATGGAGTATTCGCAAGCCCACTGGCTGGCCGGTGCCATGCTGGTGTTCTCATTCCTGGTGCTGCTCCTGCTGTACGCTGGACGCCGCGGCAAAGCTGGCTGGAGCTGAAATGACCGCATCGATTGTGGCGCGCCTGAAACTGGCACGCGACGACTTTACCCTGGACGTCAACCTGCACCTGCCCGGGCGCGGCATCAGCGCACTGTTCGGCCACTCTGGCTCCGGCAAGACCAGCTGCCTGCGCTGCCTGGCCGGGCTGGAACGGGCCGCCAGCGCCTATATCGAGGTCAACGGCGAAGTCTGGGAAGACAGCACCCGTGGCTACGTCCAGGCACCGCACCTGCGCCCGGTGGGCTACGTGTTCCAGGAAGCCAGCCTGTTCCCGCACCTGTCGGTGCGCGGCAACCTGACGTTCGGCTGGCGCCGGGTAGCGCCCGCTGAACGCAAGGTCAGCCTCGACCAGGCGTGCCAACTGCTGGGTATCGGCCACTTGCTGGAGCGCCGCCCGGCAACGCTGTCGGGGGGCGAGGCGCAGCGGGTGGGTATTGCCCGCGCCCTGCTCAGCAGCCCGCGGCTGTTGTTGATGGACGAGCCGCTGGCAGCCCTCGACGGCCCGCGCAAGCGCGAGATACTGCCCTTCCTGGAGCGCCTGCACGACGAACTGGACATCCCTCTGATATATGTCAGCCACGCCCAGGATGAAGTCGCGCGGCTGGCCGACCACCTGGTGTTGCTGGAACAAGGCCGGGCGATCGCCAGCGGCCCGATCGGCGAAACCCTGGCTCGCCTTGACCTGTCGCTGGCCCAGGGCGACGACGCCGGCGTCGTGTTCGAGGGTAAGGTGGTAGGGCACGACCCGCACTACGGCCTGCTTGACCTGCGCCTGCCCGGCAGCGATGGGCCGCTGCTGCGCATCACCCACGCGGCGCAGGTGATGGGCAGCACCCTGCGCGTCAAGGTGCAGGCCCGGGATGTCAGCCTGGCCCTGGCGGCGGACAGCGCATCGAGCATCCTCAACCGCCTGCCGGTGCGTGTGCGCGAGAGCCGTCCGGCGGCTAACCCGGCGCATGTGCTGGTCAGCCTGGATGCTGGCGGCAATGCCCTGCTTGCACGCATCACCCGCTTCTCGGCAGACCAGCTCGGCTTGCACACAGGGCAGACACTGTTCGCCCAGATCAAGTCGGTGGCCCTTTTGGGTTGAGCATCCTTAGCGCGCGTATTGTCCATTGATCAGTGACCTGATCGAGGCCTGCTGCCCATGCTCGACTGCCCCCTGCCGCGCACCCTGCACTACGTTGACGACAGTCAGCCGGGCCTGACCCGTCGGCGCTGGCGCGACCGTTTCATCTACCTCGATGCCGATGGCCAACGAGTACGCGACAGCGAAACCCTCGCACGCATCGCCGCACTGGTGATCCCCCCGGCCTACACGGATGTGTGGATCTGCGCCGACCCGCAAGGCCACCTGCAAGCCACCGGCCGCGATGCCCGCGGCCGCAAGCAGTACCGCTACCACGCGCAGTGGCGCCAACTGCGCGACCAGCACAAATACGGGCGCATGCTTGCGTTCGCCCAAGCCCTGCCAAAGCTGCGCACACAGCTGGAAGCCCACTTGGCGCGGCCAGGGCTGGACCGGGAAAAGGTCATGGCGCTGGTGGTGAGCCTGCTGGACCACACCCTGATCCGCATTGGCAACCAGCGCTACCTGCGCGATAACCGGTCGTACGGATTGACCACCCTGCGCAATCGCCATGTACAGATCAAAGGCAGCAGCATTCGCTTTCAATTCCGCGGCAAGCGCGGCGTCGAACACAACGTCACCCTCAACGACCGGCGCTTGGCCAACCTGCTCAAACGCTGCATGGAACTGCCTGGGCAGGCACTGTTTCAGTACCTGGATGAAGACGGCCAGCGCCATAGTGTCGGCTCCACCGAGGTCAATCAGTTTTTGCAGCAGTTGACCGGCGCCGACTTCACTGCCAAGGACTATCGCACCTGGGCCGGCAGCAGCCTGGCATTGAACCTTCTGAAGCCCTTGGCCTGGGAGCCGGAGAGTGAAGCCAAACGTCAGGTCGCCGCAATAGTCCGCCAGGTGGCCACGCGCCTGGGCAATACGCCGGCCGTGTGCCGACGCTGCTATATCCACCCGGCAGTCCTGGAGCACTATACCTTGGGGCGCCTTGCCAATTTACCGAAAAACCGAGTGCGCAAAGGCCTGGACCCGGAGGAAGTGGCCTTGCTGTTGTTTCTTCAGGCACTCGAGGAACAGGAGGCCCATTGAGCTTGTCTATTCAGCCCATGATGCGAAGAAATTTCCCATTAGCCGCCAACCCCCCTATTCTTGCCAGCGAGCACCTTGGCCGACAAACCGTTGACGGTTTGCTTTGGCACCTGCAACTGAAGACACGCAACAGAATTTGTCTGTCGGGGAATTACTATCCGCCGAAAGCGTCTTTAATGAGAAGGAAGAGGGACAAGCTCCCGCCGCCACGGCAACTAGCCCAGCGGACTTTTACATCACCAAGGAGAACTACATGCTGATACTCACCCGTAAGGTTGGCGAAAGCATCGTCATCAACGATGACATCAAAGTCACCATTCTGGGCGTCAAAGGGATGCAGGTGAGGATCGGTATCGATGCACCGAAAGATGTTCAGGTCCATCGAGAAGAGATCTTCAAACGTATCCAGGCCGGCAGCCCGGCTCCGGAGAAACACGAAGACTCACACTGAGCGTCACCCGAGGGGCATGGATGCGCTCGACCGCCAGCCTCAGGTGCCTATTAACTGATGCACCGTGGCGATCATCTCATCCATGTCGAACGGTTTGTCGAATATTGCGGCAAACAGGGCCGGACATCCTTGGCTGGCCTGTGCGCCGCTCATCAGGATGACCGGCAACTCGCTTAACGCCGGGTCCTGGCGTATGGCACGCGCCAACTCCTCACCGTTGAGTAGCGGCATCATGTAGTCGGTAATCACCAGCTGCACGCGCTTTTCCTTCAATGCCTCCAGTGCTTTGCAGCCATTGCTCGCCTTTTCCACCACGAAACCTTCGTCCTCCAAGGCAAAACCGAGGATATCGGCGATCAGGTATTCGTCATCGACAATCAGGATGGTGTTCATCGGCTCGTCCGTCACCCGCTCCCCTGCGGCGTCGGCGTTCCCGAAAGCACACCGCAGGCACCTTCGAATGCCTTGCGCAAGGTGATGCCTTGCGGCCCGATCAGCAGCTCGTGCAAGGCCGGATCATGGTGGCTGTCACGCACCTTGAGGACCGACAGCATGCGCTGCAGTCGCGAGTCCAGTTCGACAAAGCGCATCAGCATAAGGTTGTCGACGATACTCGACAGGTCCGGCGCGGGGGCGCTGATTTCCGCGCCGAAAATGTCGCGCATCTCCCAGGTCAGGACCACGCTGACATCGCGCGCGCGCAACTCACCCGCCAGCGCGCGGAAAAACGCATTCAGCCGCGTCGGGTCAATAGCCAGGCGGCTGAATGCGCCAAGGCTGTCGATCACCACGCGCTTGCTGCCCTGCGCCGCTACACGCTCCAGTAATCGCGCGCCAACCTGGTCCAGCAAGCCTTCGGTGGTCGGCTGCCAGCACAGCTGCAAGCTACCGCCCTGCTCCATCGCGGCAAAATCGTAACCGAGCGAAGCGGCCTTGCTGCGCAGGCGTTCGGGCGTTTCGTAAAAACCGAAATGCAACCCCGGCGCCTGCGGGGTGCTGGCACCCAGAAAGGCCAGGCCCAATGATGTCTTGCCAATCCCCGAAGGCCCCATCAACAGGCTGACTGACCCGGTGGCCAAGCCACCGCCAAGCATTTCATCGAAGGTTGGGACACCGCTGCTGATACGCGCCAAGGTGCCGCTGCCCAATTGGCTGGGGTGGCTGAACAACGCTTCCAGGCGAGGATAGACCTGCATGCCGGACTCATCGATAAGGCATTCGTGACGCCCCGACAACGCACCACTGCCGCGGGTCTTGCGCAATTGAACATGGCGCACGGCGCGGCTGCCGACCAGTTGCTCGCCCAGTTCGATCACGCCATCGACCATGGTGTGTTCCGGGCTGCCCTCGTCCAGCCGGGCACTCGTCAGCAACAGTACGGTGCAACCGGCGAAGGCCGCATGCCCCTGCAGCTCAGAGACGAACTTCTTGGTGTCCAGCGCGGTTTCCGCACGTACCCGGGCATTGAGCACACCGTCGACGATCAGCAGGCTGGCCTGTTGCCGGGCAATTTCCTGGCGCAGCAAGCGCACCACCGCATCCAGCCCATCCTGCTCGAGGGTATCAAAGGCGCTGACGAACTGGATTTTGTCACCGACCAGCGCCGGGTCGAAGAAGTCCAGCGTGGACAGGTACTGGAACAAGCGTTCATGCGACTCGCTCAGCAAGGTGGCCACCAGCACCCGACCACCGCCACGCACGTGGCCGCAGGCCAGCTGATTGGCGAGGATGGTCTTACCGGCCCCCGGCGGCCCCTGGATAATGTAGGAGGCGCCAGCTATCAGACCACCCTTGAGCAACGCGTCGAGCCCGTCGATCCCCGTTACCAGCCGCTTCAGTGCCTGTGCCATGTTGTCTACCTGTCGAGTGGGCTATCCGTCTGGTCCTGATACATTGGCAAGTACAGTCGCATGCAAGTTCCCCGGCCAGGCTCGCTGTCGACACAAATGGCACCACCACTTTGCCGGGCGAAACCATAGACCTGGCTAAGCCCCAGGCCGGTACCCTTGCCGAAAGGCTTGGTGGTGAAAAACGGCTCGAAGATACGCGGCAGTACCTCTGTGGGTATGCCTGCGCCGTTGTCTTCCACCTCGAAGCGCACGAAGCTGCCCTTCAGCCCTTCAACTTCGCCGAACAACTCGACCACATCGACAGTCAGGCTGATGCGGCCATGCCCGTCGATGGCATCACGGGCATTGAACAACAGGTTGAGCAACACCATCTGCAGTTGCCCGGCATCCACCTCGATCCGCGGCAGGTCCGGTTGCAGCAACACCTTCAAGTCAATTGAGCTTGGCAATGCATGTTCAAGCAGGCCACGCGTAGCGTTAACCAGCTCTGCCGGGGCAACGCTGGCCACATCGAACTTGCGGTGACGGGCAAAACTGAGCAGTTGCTGGGTCAGTTCGGTGCCACGCTGGCTGGCATCGAGGATGTGCTGCAACATGCGCTGGGTGCGTGCCGGGTCCTGGGTGGCCAGCGCCAGGCGCGCCGAGCTGATGATAATGGTCAACATGTTGTTGAAGTCGTGCGCCAGACCACCGGTCAACTGGCCGAGGGCTTCAAGCTTCTGCGCCTGGAACAGCTGGGCGCGCACTGCGTCGAGCTGCTGCGCCGTCTCGCGACGGTCAGTGATATCACGTGTCACCTTGGCCAGGCCAATGATCTGGCCATTCTCATCACGGATCACATCCAGTGCCGCCAAGGCCCAGAACTGCGTGCCGTCCTTGCGCACCCGCCAGCCTTCGTCCTGCGCCACACCCTGCTCCAGCGCCTGACGCAGCAGGCCTTCGGGGCGGCCCTGCGCACAATCCTGTGGGGTGAAGAACAACGAAAAGTGCTTGCCGATCACTTCATCCCTACGGTAACCCTTGATCCGTTGCGCGCCTGCGTTCCAAGACACCACATGGCCGGAAGGGTCGAGCATGTAGATGGCATAATCCACCACCGACTGAACTAGCTGTTCATAACGATGGGCGGGCATGAGGGAAGCGTCGAGGCAGTCGGCTGAAACCATGCAAACTCCACTGGCACAGCAGGAGGGAGAAAATGAACGTAGCCTGGAGTGTCTGCCAGTAGACAGCTGAACGACTACAGGCTGTCAGCGTTCCGGCTCGGCCAGCGCCGGGCTGATGCACCGCGGCATGGCCTCTTTCAGCAATCACAGGCTGAGCCGCATGATCATACCACCGCCGGCAGAGGCCAACACGAGCACCTGCGCGAACAACAGCCGCCAGAATAACCGTGGACGCACCACACCGTCGCCAACTCGGCCCCATGTCATTGCGGAACACGCTTGGATCCAATCATGGGCAACAGTGGCGTAACGACAGCAAGGTGTCAATTGCCCGTTCGATCGCCTCTTCTATCTGTTGATCATAGGTGCTGCAGTTGACTCAACTATAACAATGGGTTATAAAGCGCGCTTGATTGCGAAGCCCTTCTGCTTAGAAGCGAGCTGGTCGTTGCGACCCCTTCAAACGTGCGAGTGTGGTGGAATTGGTATACACAGCAGACTTAAAATCTGCTGACTGTCAACACCTTTTCTGTCATTCCATCACACCTTCATAAGCAGCTGTAGGCCACGTCCCACGAAGCTTCTAGCGTTTGCCCTTATTCCCTAAATCCTTCAGTATCTTTGGTCTTTTTGAGAGCTTGGTAGCGATTTGGTAGCCGGTACTCAAAATTAAGCTCAGCTCTCGCAAGCTTTCCTCAGCTCTCGTAAGCCCAAAGCGCCTCCTCTTTGAAAAACATCATATTTTTTTAAAATATTTTGCATCATCCTATCGGCTACCAAACCCGCTTTGCAGGCACAAAAAAACCCAGATCGATCTGGGCTTCTTGCTAGCCAGGGCATCGTGCCAAGGCCTTTATGAGCATCATGCTCGCAGCTCGGCAGCGGTCAGCAACTGGAAGGACAATACATAGTTTTGGAAAATGCCACGACATCTTGGGTACGATAATAAATACGACGAGACACATGCTTTAACGCAGGAATTTCTGTCGCGTGCTTATTAGTATATCGCCAGAACCTCAAGGTTTCCTTTGACACACCAAGGGCGTCCGCAGTCTCGTGCACGTCGAGAAACTCTTTAGCCAACTTATCAGCCGCAATCATAAAAACCTCTCAAAATATTCGCTTCCATTGGAGCACCCCTCCCTAGGTGTCAATTAAAGCTAAATGTTTGAGCATCTAAACGTCAAGGCACGAGAGACACATTTTCAAAGGGTGTCTCAGCAGCATACTCACTTATAGGCCTGAAACCCCAGCAAACACAGATGGGTATGCCAGACGCATACCTTAATGCAGCTAATAGACAACCTGCCGAAAGGTGGAAGAGACCGGCGCGAGCTGGGTGCTCAAGGATTGATCATCACCGCAATGGAACACCCCGCACCAACTCTACGACTACAAAATTGCAACCGCACACCATCCGCTTCAAGTAAATACAGCGACGCCGCCTTTACCAGCATTAGCTACCACTCGGTTGTTAGCGACCTGTACGGGTATGCGCCAAGCACTGGAAACTCAACAATTTAACGGTATATCTTCCGCGTACTTTTTTTTAAAAAATGAGTACCTTTTTTTGAGGTCAAAATCAAGCCAGCGCCTACGGCGCTGAAAAAAGCGATGCGCCTACGGCGCTCAAAAGCAAGCCACGCTCACGCGCATGCGCGTGAGGTGAAGTAGCGAGCAAAGGGGCGAGGCAAGGGAGGCATTCAGATCTGAGCTATCAGCATCTATCTCAAACAGCAGAATTCACGATCTCAAAATGGCATCAAAAAATTTGCAAAATAAGAGATCCCTGCTTTTTTTTGCTAACAAAATAATAGAGCTCCGTTTTTGAAAAATGATTTCAAGGGGGGGGGATGAAAAAAAATTTCATGAGGGCTTCAGAACGAGCGGATCAAAGCAAATCCATTCACCGTCCAAAAATATACTAACGGTTGATGCCAAACTATACTGATGGTTTATTTACGACGCGAAATCCGGCTCATTTGCCAAAAAACCAATATCGACGCGCGTTTTTCCGGATTTACTGTGCTAAAGTCACACCATCGTGAAACCATATCAACGTATCGTTAACTCAACGACAAAGTAACTTCCGTGCAATCTAAAAATTCTTCTCAGCCTCGAGACCCAGAAATCAGATCAGCCTTTCAAATTGGTATGCCGATCAATGTGCTCGCTGTGCACCTGCAACCGCTTCGATACTACCCGGTTCCCTGACTCAAACTGGCTTTAGCCACCCTAGGTCTTATGCCATAAGCCCTCTTCTGGTAAGTGATTGGTATGAGTATGCTGAAAATTCTTGATCGACTCTGGAACTGGGCTTTCCCGGACAACAGATCTGAAACTGAGAAAGCCAAGGAGCGGGAGTTCATTCAAGCTGTCAATCAACTCAAGACGCTCCGCACTACGGCCCGAGGTGGGATGGCTATCGATCCGGAGGAAATTCGCGATCAGGTACTGCAGAGTCGCGAAGCCTATCAAGATTTCGTCTCACCGCTGCATCGCAAAAATTTGCCAAAATCCGACGCCTAGACCAGCCTAATCTGACCTGTCCCCGTAAGGGTATACGGATAATATGGGCCGCCTCCCCTTATTGAATCGGGGTAAGGCGCCCTATCGATCACAGGCTGCTCTGTGGCGTTCAAGGTGAGTCATTTCCTGGTGCCATTCTGAAAGAAATTTCAACCAATCACTCAGATAAGCGCCTTCAGCTACTCGGGTCGAACCTCGGCTCGCGCACTCGAATCGCTCCCGCCACGGCTGGGGGATGTTTTCATCTCGGACTATGGCTATGCCAATAGGATGCGGCTCCGAGGGTACAAGATTTAAAACCTCATCAGCGTCCAGGGCCTGCCGGTAGATGGGCGAGGATTGCTCTTGGTGCTCAATGTCGTCCAGGACTTGGATTACAGCCTCAGCCCGTGGATCGCCAGGTATCAAGTGAGCGAGTGCCCAGAGTGCCTTCCGCCTTGCAACCTCAAGAAGATGGAGGTCGCCATCAGCAGCACTGCTGTGAAGCGTTTCTTGGACATCTCGGCTCATGAATTCTCGGACTCGTTTCCACTCTGCACTCTGAGCGCGCCCCTCTCGTGTACAGCTGTCGTGAACCAAGCCGCTCACCTACGGTGGCGTCATGGCCCGCTGGGCTTCCATCTTCGCGCCTGCGCGCTCCGCTTGCCGAAGGTGTGCAGTTCGAACTGCTGAAGCCTACCTTTACACCTCACAATAGCTCGGTGGCCAGAACATCCGGGCGAGGTACTCGTGGTTGTATGCTCCCACATGCGCCAGATTGCCTAGAAATAGTCGTTGTAACGTACTTTTGGGAATGTAACAGCGACGACGTTACATTCCAAAAAACGCGTTACATACGCTAGGTTCACGAGAGGGATGATCATGACCTTACGTTGTTTCCGGAGGCTCACCTACCAAGCTGTGAGCTGATGCTTTCTCAAAGAACCGGCAGATCATCGCTATTCATAATGATCCCATTTGGGGACATTAACCCATCAAACCGCCATTAATGCTCTATTTTGGGAACATTACGCGAGACGTTGCGTCTTTGCTCAAACGCGGCAGAGCTTTGCAGAAAGCTTGCCGGCAAGCAGACTAGAAATTTGATAGTCGACTGTTCTTTGGGGGATTGAATGGAGCTGGTCATGAGCAAGAGCCAAGCTCGGCGCCGCTGGCGTAGGATCATGAAGCTCGTCCAGCAAGGCGAGTCGTTCGTGATCACCAGGCTCGGCAAGCCAGTATGTAAGGTTTGTCCACCTGATTAAGCATTGGAGTACATTTGCACTCCTTCGGAGAACGGGCCGCCCAGGCCTTTCGGTAGCTACGACCTAGCCGAGGTTGATACGAAGTCGTTTTACCGATAGGGTTGCTGCGTATGTGTCTGGCACCAACGCCTACACCCTGAGGAAAAGAACTCTTCACTGGCACGCCGAAAGCCCGCCAGGAAGAGTCAGAGACCCCGAGCGACACCCCTGAACCGCCGTTTGGCGGTTTTTTTCTGCCTCACGCTACGTTCCCGGAGGGATGTCATGACAATGGACGCTGCTGCACTCCACCTTCGAGGCGCGCAAAGCGTAGTAGTGTTTACCGGGGCGGGCGCGTCAGCTGAGAGCGGGATCCCGACCTTCAGGGATGCTTTGACTGGACTTTGGGAACGATTCGATCCTGCTCAGTTAGCGACCCCTGATGCTTATCGTGCAGACCCTTCACTCTGTTGGGGCTGGTACGAGTGGCGCCGTCGAAAAGTAGCTCTAGCGCAGCCAAATGCTGCACACCATGCGATAGCTGAGCTCGCCAGGCGTGTGCCTAAGCTGACAGTCGTCACGCAAAACGTCGATGATTTACATGAGCGTGGTGGAAGTCTTCAGGTGATCCATTTGCACGGCAGCCTGAACTCTCCCAGGTGTATCGACTGTGGGCTACCGCATACGCTTGCCCTCCCCTTGGATACCCTTCCCGAAGGTGGGGTTCGCCTGGAGCCGCCGCGATGCAGCGGGTGCAATGGGTGTATTCGTCCGGGGGTCGTCTGGTTTGGAGAGATGTTGCCTGAGCAAGCTTGGAGCGAAGCCCTGGAGGCAGTAGAGGATTGCGATTTCTTTCTATCGGTGGGGACTTCAGGGATCGTCTACCCAGCAGCCGAGCTTCCGCTTCGCGCCCTAGGGAATGGCGCAACGGTCGTCCACGTCAACCCGGTGCTTTTCGATGTCAGCAGCCAAGAGCATTTCTTGAAAGGGCCAGCATCACAAATGGTGCCAACCCTGCTCCGCTGCGCGTTCCCTGGCGTGGGGCAATAGCTCCAGTTTTCTTCTCGGATGATGGTCATCAGAAGCTCCCAGGCTGTTCGATATGTCCCCAGACGGTAGCTCAGCTTCGCGCCGTTTTAATACGACGCGGCTCGCTAAGCCTTGCTCTACCCAGAGGTGGTCAGCAAGGCGAACCATTCAGCGTAGGGGGTGTTGGTGACCTTGCGGCGGTTGTAGTCCGGACTGCCATCAGTCCACCAGACCTCACCGCGCTCACCCAAGGCAACCTTAGCGGCATGGACACTTGCCCTGGCCCGTTGCAGTGCTGACGCGTCGTCTTCTGCTTTGGCTTGCTTAACGGCGCGACGAGCTCGCATGAGGTCGCCGACCAGGGCTCGTCTGGTGGCCTCAGAGAGACCTGGGTTAGCGCAGCGCCACAGCGTCTCTTTGACGACGAAATATCGACCGTCCTGGGTCTGGGGATGCTTCGGCATGGTGGCCTCGTCGGGTATACCCATGCAGATACGACCGTGGCCTTCCCTGGCCGGTTCTCTAATGAAGATGTGCTGGCACCTATAGGTCAAACCTGCCCGATGCTCCGTTTGAAAGCGGGTGGGATTCTTGCGTCTGCTCGACCAGAATGAGGAGCTCCTCCCTTCGGGCTTCATCTATAACTCCAGCATGGAGGATGGCGGCGATGTATCCAGTCGCGAGGCCAAATCGATACGTCACTTCATCCGCGCTTCTCGAGGAGCTGATGTCCTTGATGCGTGTGAGCGCCTTTTCTATAAGGCGAGCCTCATTCAACCGGTCGTCAACTGATGCCATGGCGTCTTCCCTGTGCATGGAGGCTGGTATCCTCGGGTGAATGACCGAGGGAGTTGGATCCTCATATGACACTAGACCAAAGCGGTAACGAGCCCCTTGGAGCGCTTACGGCACGCGAGGTTTGCCAGGTGCTCCGTGAAGTCGTCCTTGGGCGTCGGCATATGACAAAGGTGGGCGTACAGGCGTGGGATGAAGTCTATGCGTACCACTTCGTAGTAGACATCGAGGGATGGCGTATCACGATTTACAACGACTGCGATGAGCTCGACTACTGCGAGCAAGTGGTGAGCCCCAATGGCCAGCGCTGGGACTTTGATCCAGGTGCTCGTACAGATCCGATTGCGCTGCTGTCGACCTGGGAGCATCAGAGCCTGGAGCGAATGTTAAAAGCACTCTAGCAGCTCTATGGCGCGCCCCGTTGGGGACGGCTGTCGTAAACCAAGCCACTGTGTGGCTCGGCTCTTCGGGCTTCCATCCTCGCACCTCCGACCCTCCTGGTCTGCGCGCTCCGCTTGCCGCTCGCGGGTCATGGGCATCAGCTCGTTTGAGGTCGCTTCCTCCCCATCTACACCTACATCAATAGCCCATACGCGCATCATCATCAGGTAAAATATTGAGGTCTTCCAGCCCGATTTTTGGAGCGTTCGTAGCTCATGCCCCATCTGCTTAAGCTCCCGCATAATCACGCTGGCCGCGACTTTGTCGTGGGTGACATTCACTTCAAAACCCGAGAGCTTCATAAGGGCCTGCAAGCTCTCGGTTTTGATAAGTCTGTCGACAGGCTGATTGCCGTGGGAGATCTCATCGACCGTGGCCCAGGGATGCTGGATGGGCTGAAGCTGCTGGGCGAACCCTGGTTCTTCACGGTGAAGGGCAACCATGAACAGATGCTAATCGACGCCTATCGAGCTAACCCACACCTGCCCTATTCAGCCCATGGAGCGCGGTGGTGGCTCACGATAGATGACGAGTCCAAGCCCATGGTCATCGACAAGCTGGATAGCTTGCCGCTGGCTATTGAGGTGGAGACGGCTCAGGGCGTGGTCGGGGTATTGCACGCAGATGTGCCCGTGGGATTATCCTGGAATGACTTCACCCAGAACCTCGATAACCCACAGATTCAGGATGTCGCGTTGTGGGGGCGCGAGAGGATCAAGAAGCATCATCGTGGCGGTATTCCAGGTGCCTGGCGTGTCTGTGTCGGGCACACCTGGATCCCGCATTCTCTGCGCCTCGGGAATGTCCTTGCCTTAGATGCCACTGGCGGCGGGGATGGCCCATTGGCGATCTACTCGCTGCATGACGACGTCGTGTACGTGGATGGTAAAGCCTCGGGGCTCGACCAGGCAGAGCGCCTCGGCGAGCAGTTGGAAGAGCTTGAGCAGTCGCTCACCTCGCTCAAAACCTTGGCGCACGCCAACAAGCTCATTGAAACCCAGATCGCGAGCCGTGAGGCAGAGGCTCGTGCTCAGCAGATCACTTCCACTTGGCTGAATCTGGCTGAGGATATAGCTGGCATGCAGCAGTTGATGAATGCCCTTCACGGGTTGAGTCTGCTGTCCGGGGAGCGGCGCTCTGCCAAGCTTGAAGAGCTGCAGGGGCGGTATGCTGGCACTCCTACAGGCGAGTTGCTCATTCGGCTCTTCGACTCCCCTTCGTAACGAACGAGGGCCCTCCGAGAAGGAAGAAGCATGCAGATCAAAAAACCAAAGCACCTCCAGGCGCTCCGCGAGCTACTGGCAGGCTCTCGATATCTCCTTTGCGTAGATCTCGAAGCCACGTGCGACGAGTATCCTGCAGACCTGACAGACGAGCAAAAGCAGGAACACGATCTGGCTGTGCGTCGTGACGACATGGAAACCATCGAAGTCGGAGCAGTGGCTCTGGATCTGCATCAGGATTGCAAGATCGTCAGCGAGTACACCAGCTTCGTGCGACCGGTGCTAAATCCAAGTCTCACCAATTTTTGTAGGGGGCTGACCACCATTGAACAGGTCAACGTCGACGACGCCGGTACATATGACGAGGTACGCCAGAAGCTGGATGACTACCTGGCTGCGTTCAAGGCCGAAGGGCTGATGTGGTGCTCCTGGGGTGATTACGATGCCAAGCAGTTGGCAAGGGATGCAGTGCGGAATCGCTGCGAACCCATGCTGTCCGACCTCAGCCACACCAATGCTAAGAAATGGCACTGGAAAATCCTGAACTGCCCTGCAATGGCTCTCCGGCCCGCCGTTGAGGACTGGGGCCTTGAATGGTCTGGTCGGTACCACAGAGGGATCGACGACGCTCGCAACCTAGGCGCGCTGATGGGTGAGATCCTGCGTGCGGGCTGATCAGGCTGGCCGCTGACGCTAATGCCTACTAGGTGTGAAGCCACCGAGGGCGCCGAGCTGATAATCTGTCACCGCCTGAAACTGACTTTCAGCAATCTTCCGCAAGCGCTCCAATTCCGCACCCTTGATCCCAGCTGCTTCAGCTTCGTGATACCGCCTCAAGGCATTCACGGCCTCGACGTACATCTGGTCATCCGGCATTAAGACATCGCTGAGATTCTTACGCTTCATAGTCATTTCGCTGCCATCGGGAATTGCTGGCTGAAGTCGATAACAATGACTTGAAGCTTTTCAGTGGCAGGGTCATCGGGTTCCCAGGGGAACCAACTGAGCGACTCGTAGCCCATGATCTGGCCTTCCCGCACGACGTCTGGGTAACACGCAACGGCGTCTTCTAAGGCTGAGCAGTCAGATCTCGGCAGGAGAACAGGTAGGTCAGGGTCGTACTTGCGCAGCTCTTCAATTAGCTCGACCACGTTCACATTCTTGTCCTCGAGTAGCGGCCTCATGGGGGCCGATAGTGACGTCCTTCAAGGTATACGCATGGGAGTGCTCTTTTGCCAGTCGTGGTAGGCTGATGGACGAATGGATAGCCTCCTATCGAAACAGCCTATACCCGGGACTGCAGCATGACGCTCAAAGCCTCTTTCGCCAGCGTGCTTCGTGCACTGCGTAGCAAGCGCAATATCACCCAGCGAGATTTCGCCGACACGACGAGCCGTACCTACCTCTCAAAACTTGAATTGGGTAAATCGAGTATCACCCTGGACAAGCTTGAGCAGGTGAGTGAGCGCCTTGGGCTAAGTCCATTGACAATCATGACTCTCACATTGAGTGAAGATACCGGTGAGTCGGCAGTCGACTTGATCTCGAAGCTAAGCGCAGAGCTTGCAGACCTGCAGCGAGATGGAGGTCTAGCAGGCCTGAAACTTACGGTGAATGTTGCACAAGAAGTCCGTGCGCCAGCGGCTCAACGAAGGCCACGAGCCTCCAGGGGAGCCGTATTGCCAACATCGCTGCAAACCGAGTTGGCATTTACAAACTGAGCAGCGGCTTGGCCAGCTTCCACAAGATGGTGCCAGCTCTTCCAGGCTCTCGCCCTCACTGTTCTCGAAAACGCCAGCCTCCCAGAACAGAACTTGGATGTTGGCTTAGGCGAAGAATTCGACTGCCGCAAAATCGGATGCAGTGCTCGCCGGTAGCACCAGGAATAGGCGCATGGTGGGTGAGATCCTGAGTGCTGATCTCTTTATCAACCTCGTTGACGATATCGCGGTCATGCAAATATATTAATTCGTTATGAGTTAGCCTTCCGCCTGGATAGCGATGCGCATACAAGTTCGTTACTCCAGAGGCGCATGCAGCCCCCCCCAACAGGTTATCCGCCCACCCACCTGTTCCGCCCAGCGATTGATTGAGCTTAGAATTGATGCTGCTAGGCCTCTGACGATAAATCCTCACCAGGCGCCTAAGCGCTCGATTCTCGCCCATTATTGAACAGCCAGGGCGCGGAAAATGATGACGATGACCTCCTGGAAGATTTAGACGGTCGGCCAGGGTTATCGAAGTATCCGTAGCGGATGATTTATAATAAAATAGGTCGCATCTCGAGTTGACGCCAAGCACTAACGTATACTTTCGTCAATGGCAAAGGCGATATCGACACACTCTAAAGCGAAGCAAATAATTCTCAGAATTCGATGCAAAGTACCACCTCAAAGGACAGTTAATGAAAATTTTAGAACCACAAGTAGACACTCTATTTGATACAAACCCAATTCTAGAGCTGCCATTTCCTCACATTTATAATCATTTTTGCCAGATCGTGATGCGCGACATGCTGGACAACATGGAATTACCTTACAGCACGCTCATCCCATACACCTTCATTTTTGAGAAAGCAAAGGACTTTAGCAACCAAAGCTTGGAGTCCTGTACCGAATCGGGTTACCACATTAAACAAGAAGATTTCAAAAATCTTTTTGCATGTGCAAACCTTAATATTGTATTCCCTTTTATTCATAACAAAATTTACAGCTTCACACGAAAAAGCGAAAACGAGTCATTTATCGACTACTTCGACCAAGCGGCAGAAGATCACGAACTGACTGATATTATACTCACTAATCTTTCGCTGCCGGCAGTGACTCGACTTGAGAGAAGCCCAAAGACCTTACTTGATAAAATAGTTTACAGGCTGAAGTCCAAAAGATCGATAGACCCAACCGCCTATTATGACTACATTTCAAAAATGTACTCCAGCTCCCAGAGCGCTTTCGTTGAAGCCGACATAATACCCGACTCATTCTACAACCACATTGGCTTCTCTTCCTCGGAAGAGTTTAAAAAAATCCGAACTGCCTATATGTGTCTCGGCCAGACCTACATAGATGTATCTGTTGTTGTCGACAAATACCTGACCGCAAATGCCCTGCACGACACACCTCTTGGCAAAAAGCTTTGGCAAGGCTTAGCCATGGCTAAAATGAAACATTCTGAACTTAAAAAGTTTATTCAGAAGATGACAAGTGCATCGGATGCAGATTTTGATAAATTTTCAGAGTTCTTCTTCTGCTCCCAAGGTGAGCACACAAACATTTCAAATAAATTTCTTCCACCATTTTGGCGAATCGAAGAGTACGTATACTTTTTACCTGCAGCCGTGCCGACCTTGCTCGGCGCAAGAAATCTCCTAATTGCTATTCAGAACGACAAATCCAAAAACAAGAAATACAAATATGACAGCATGATCTCAAACCTTTTCGAGCCTGAGCTATTAAAGCGAGCCGAAAAACATTTTAAAAGCAATGGATTTAGCACATGCCTGGAAAGAAATTTTGAGGGCGGTGAGATTGACCTTTTGGTTTATTGCAAAAATTCTCACACCATCATCACTATTCAAGCTAAGGCCACTCTTTATCCTGAGTCTGCCAGAATGGCCAGAAGGCTTGATGGCCGGATTGAAGAGGCCGTAGACCAAACTCTTCGCTTTGACAATTTGAGCATAGACGCCAAAAGCAAAATTTACAAAAAAGCATTTCCCGAAATTCAAGCCCCGGACAAAGTAAATCACCTACGCGGGATACTCACAAACTCTGGCTTCGGAACAACGCACAGCTGGCAGCTGCTTTCCAAAAACAACATCACACCGATTAACTGCAACATTCTCAAGAACGTACTTCCAGAATGTAGTTCCCTTTTAGAGCTCCCGAAAAAAACTCAAGAACTTATCGACAAACTCAAAAGTGAATGCGAGGTCGTTGAAGCCCCAAAAATCTTTGAGCTCCCTGACCATACCATTCGTCAAAGACACGTCGAAACACGAAACATGAAAAGCCTATATGAAGCCCAATACTGGGGCGAGGCGATTGACCTGTAGCACTTTGCTAATTATGCGGCGCCGAGGTGATCTCTCGGCGAAGCATTTTAACTTCCCAGCACTATAAAACTCCATACCAGAAGCACCGAGAACCGCAGAGAAACTTAAATTAATCTCATAACCCCCTCAAGTTGAGCCAGGTTTATATCTTTATAGTCCATCATCTTGAGCATTTAGATGAGCTGCTAGGACGTCCCCATGACAAGCTGCAGGCTTACAGTGGCACGCAATAACCTTGCCCCTGATGATGCCCAGGTTGTGCTCAAAGTTTTCAGATGCCTTCAGGAAGCCACGACCGAAGTCGTAAGCGAACTTGCGGATGACCTCGTCTCGGTCACCGTCCTGGCCCATCTGGTATGGGTTGCCCCAGATAGTGCCTCGACCGATATAGACGTCGTAAAGGTCTCCTCGATCCTTGTTCACCACCAAGGTGAGCTGCAGCGGGACTACCCGGGTTGGTATGGCAGCTAGGCCCAAAGTGTTTCTCAATCCAGCAAAACACTCGCGATCCTCAAAGAGAATCGCGTGCGTTGCTTTTTCTACGGCGCCGGCCTGGTCTTCTACCAGCTCGAACGGAATGCCCTGCTCTTCCGCGTAAGCGCTCACGTAGCCGTTGGGATCGACCATGGCCACGAGTTGAACCTCGGGTGATTGGCTGGTGTAGAACTGCACCTTCCTCTGCAGCTTCGAGTAGCAGAGGAATTCCTTCGGATAGGCGATGAGGATGGTCTTGGTATCACTCATACAAGATGCTTGACGTCGATGGACTCGTCGCTCCAATGCTCTTTCAGGTACTCGGTCACAAGCCGGCGATGGCACTGATGAGGTTGGTGCTCACTGCACAGGAGGCAGCCACCCTCCATGAGATCCCGGCGCACATGCTTTTCGATATTGCGCTTCGCCATCAGATTCATGAACTTTTCCTCGTACTGCTGCCAGGTAATGTCCTTCTTCTGGTAGGGCGAGAGGATTTCCTTGGTAGGAGCCAGGTCAGGTAGATGGACGTAGTCGACGTCACAGATCTCCGCCAGGAAATATTTCAAATCGTCTCGCTTGGCGAAGCCGGAAAGCTGCGAGATGTTGTTCAGGCGAACGTCCACGACACGCTTGGCACCTGAGAGCTTTATCAGAGAGAAGAACCGCTCGGCCTTCTTCTCGGTGAAGCCAATAGTCAGAATTTTCATGGTCATCCGTTCAGAGAATCCCTGCTACGAGCTTATATGCATATCCGGTATTCGGATCTATATCCCCGAGACTCACCGTGAAATAGGTAATGCCTTGGGGATGATGCGTGCCAGAGCCAAGCCGCAAGAAATGCCCTTCGGCCACGTCATCGGTGACCTTGAAAGCATAGGGCTGTCCGCCGTAGGTGAACGAGGCCCGTACCTTGAGCCTTGGATCGCCCCAATCGGCACTTTCGGCGGATACCGTAACAGATATCCTTTCTGGGCGAATCAGGAAAAGCGTTTGACGCTGAGCATTCAGTAGGTCTGGAGGTACTCGATCATTTACTCCGCAGCGGCTGTGATGAGTGAGATCCCAGAGCTGCTCAGGTCGATCTTCAAACTCAGCTATTTCGTCCAAGAGCAAGCGCCGTGCAGATGACCACTGCGGGGGGTGGCAGATAACGTGATTCTCAATCTGATAGCGGTGATTCTGGGCGCCGGAGAACGTGGAAGTGGTCAAATCTAACAGGCAAGCGTAATTGCCGTTTGCATACCTGCGCTCCAGATCTGAAACTGAGTCGTGGTCGCGGTTGCTGACCGGTCGGATCCAGTTACCATGGTTTTGTCCGCCCCATGTTTTACCTGCGATACACCGACCTCCCGGCTTCTTAGATGTGGCCAAGCAAACGAACTGATGCTGATACGGCGGCATAACGAAAATCCCTTTCATGATGGCGATGAGCCATCCTGACCGTATCTCGCTTGCCCTTCAATGACCGTTCATCGCCGCTCCGCTTGGCCCATTAGACGCCCAGATCATTGGACACGCGAGCCGTCCGCATTTGCCGCGTCAGCATGTTGGCAGGCATCCTTTCCAGCAGGCCATCAACCAGGTGCTGGGCGTGTCGACTGTACAGCGTTACGCGGTTTGATGAGTCCTCTCTGAAAGGCACGACACCGTCCACTTCCACCTGGGCAATTTTCAGCAAATTAATCACGACTGGGCCCACCTCATCTTCGTCGAGGTATTCGACAGTTGGTCTTGCAGGAGGCCCTGCCCCTTGCCACAGTTCGACGACGATCTGGTACAGCTCAGATTCCCCGAAATGATCCAGAGCCGCCCTCCAGAGAAGGGCCTCTTGTGAAATGTCGATGCGGTTGCCACTCATGCGAAAGGAGTCACTATCTTGAAGCTCTACCTTGATTGCGAATTCACCCAGCTGTCGCCGGCAGCCAAACTGATCTCGCTTGCCTTGGTCGCTGAAACGGTAAGGAATTCTACGTGGAATTGTTGGACACGTGGGTCACTCAAGACTGCAGCGATTTCGTGATCGAGATTGTACTCCCACAGCTCTGGCATGGGAGCTATGCGATGCCCGTTTTGGCTGCACGTGACGCGCTCCAGAGCTTCCTCGAAGGCTTCGCGGAGACGCTAGAGATTGTGACCGACGCACCACAGTACGATTGGGAGCTTTTTTGCGAGCTGGCTTATGCCAACGGACGCTGGCCGAGCAACGTGCTGAACAGCCCCACTGACGCTACGACTCTGGAAGCTTGCAACGATGGAGCCCCGTTGCCGCATCATGCTCTCTTGGACGCTCGAATCATCGCAGGCATGTTCACTCGTTAAATGGCAAACCTGTGCCACTAGATGTGCCCACTGACCAGCACCCTGAAAGCATGGAACAGTCGATGATATGTAATCCCTGATCACGTCATCCGCTCCACTCGGCTCTCAGGTGACCCGTGCCCACTACGCTGCAATTCCTCGCTGTTTCATGCGTTCCAGGAGAGCCTCAGGGTGAACACGGTAAACCCCAGGGCTAACGCGGAGTGTCATTTTGCGATAGGTCGGACTATGTGTAGCACTGGAGATTTCCGAGTTCGACAGAAAACACCCGGTGGTAGTCTCGGGATCTTCAGGGAAAAAGCTAATCAGTTCTTGGCGGGTGATAACCAGGCCGCTTCCCAGATGACCATCAATTACCGCATCAAGGAATCGATCAGCAAACGCGAGGTCTGTCATTGTGCACTTCCTTACTTGAGAGAACGACGGTATACGGCTTTATTGCCGCTGTTACGTGAGACCCATTCTGCTAGACCAGCTAGGTCGACCTGCTTTCGAAACGCCTTTCCAAACGACTTCCTGTCACCAGTGGTCATCAAATGCCAAAGGTCATTTGGGATCACATCCTCAACGAGGAAGGTGTCTCCAAAAGGCACCTTCTCCACCGCTTTCAGGGTCACCTGAACGGCGTGCACCAAATCAACAGCCTCTGCCTCAGGTTGATCCAAAGCAACCGCTAGAAGGTTGTTAAGAACCTCATCTGCAGTGCTTCCCGAGCTACTGCTGAGACCCAGGACAGCAGCCATCAGGTCATCGCGAATCTCAACCAAAACCTTCATGAGCCTACTCCTTTTCTCTCCTTTCCTGGCCAAGCATAGCGATGCCTAACGAAAACCTCAAACCTTTTTACAGGAGTGGAAAGGTTTCTCGCTATCAACCATCATTAACACTGAAACCTGAGGCCTAGAGCGTAGGTTTCGACTTCCGCCCTTAGGTTGGAAAAGGTTAAGCTAAGCTGGCTATGTGCCAGCCAGCAGCAGGGACAAAGGAAAAGTTGGGTGATCAGGGACAGATATGAATGGATCTTCGTCTACAACCTTTCAGTTCGACTAGCATGGGTCACGGATCTCAGAAAAGAGATAGTGGGTACTCGCGCCTTTACATACCACTCTCGCAGCTAAAGCATGGCTCATGCCTTATTTATTTGCTGGCGATGTCTCGCTATTCATGCAAAAAACTATCTCTGACTCAGACCAAACTTGGCAGCAAGTATGTGTTTCACCTGGAGCAATGAAACGACATGAAACTAAATGAAGTTGACCTCCGGGAGCAGGCAGGCAGGGATACGATAAACCGATTTCGTGCTCAGTTCCGAGCGGCACTAATCGAAAGCCTAGCGATCCTAGAAGAAAGCGAAATTGAGCGCATATATTGCGATTACCATGAAGACTACGTCGTAAAATATGTTATTGATGGTGAAACTCGATATCGCTTTGTCCAAGTTAAAACCAAGACGAAGCTTAACGACCAGTACACGATACTTGATATCTTCGGGATCAAAAAACGCCGTAACACGGAGCACAATTTACCCGACAGCTTTGCCGGAAAGCTGTTACCCCACATCAAGAATTTTGGAAAATCATGTCACTCGGTAGAAATCCGAACCAACATTAACTTTGAAGACGAAGTGGAGCAAATCCTCGAGGAAGTAAGAGGAAAGCGCCCAGTAGGTGCGCACACAAAGACATTGATAGCAGAAACTCAAAAACTGATACCTAGCCTAGCCTTTGAATCCGAAGATGTGCATCTTCATTTTCTTTCGCACCTCTGCCTGGAACCAAGGCAACAGATTCTGAGTGAGCAAGACGATCTTTTCGTCTCAATGGCGTCCAATCAAATATATAAATTTAGCGAAGTCCACTTAAAGCCTGACGAAGTTCAAAAAATAATAGTCCGACTTCTTTCAACAATTGAATCTAAATCCGCCGAAATCTTAATTAAAGATATTTCCGCAGCCGAGTTAGATCGAAAGGCCAGTATTGGCATGAAAGATGTCTTGGATGTGCTCTCCATCTCTACATCAACTTATGAGATTTTACGAGACGGCGGTGATGAAAAAGCCATCAAGTCGGCATCAATTCTTCAGCGAACCTTGAAACGCTCGGGATTCTCTTCCAACACCATTGACGCGTTTGCGGGCTATAAGTGCCAATGGGAAGCTTGGCACAGAAAGTATCGCCATGACATACCAGACTTCCTGATGACCATAGCCATTGAGCTCGTAGTTGAAAGCGCTAGAAAACTGGCTTTAGGTGCCATTAAGACAGCAGAAATCACTACCGAAGTAACTACACTACAAACCAAGCTTTGCAACCAATTGATGCGAACTGACATAACCCTTGAACTGACCTTTGGCGCAGTCCTCTCGGAACTGGTAAGAGGCGAAGCAACATGAAACTCGTTGAAGCTATAGAAATCGCCTCCACTGAAGCCCCCTTGATCATTACTCGAAGCGCTCCGCGCTCTCGAAGGGATGCACTTCAGAACGAAAGCTTGTTCCATATGCCACTTATTGCACTTTCGATATTGAGCCTAGCCAAAGGTAGATCGAAACCTAAAGCCGATGAAATTGGCAAGCTCATAGGCCAATGCTTTGAACATAGTCTCGCAACATTCAGCGGCTCGAGCCAAGAACTAGGCTGGTCGGCCAACCTTCGAATCCGAACGGTGAAGGCCCTAACCTTTTTAGAGTCGACTAATTTAATCACCATAAATAAAAATACTTCCAGACTTGAGGCAACCTCGACTGGCAAAAAAATCGTCGATGGAGCAATCGAGTCGGAAGGTGAGCTTTGCGTTTTCCTCCTAACCATCCAACGGGAATACAGGAACATTTGCAAGGAACGCGCAGTAGAGGAAAAACTATGAGATTCGAATCCTTAGAGATTGTCGCCAATGGCCCTAATGGCTGGGGATCAGGCCTGCTTGAGTTCGGCAGTGATATAACTCAACTATTTGCAGAGAATGAAAGCGGAAAAACACCGCTCATAATGTCCACCCTATTCTGCTTGGGAATGGATGTAAAATTTCGTGCAGACATCACTAGAAATTGCAAGTCAGCAATATTACAAATCGCGATAAATGATAAAAAGATAACTCTCGAGCGCTCCATCGGAGAAAAGTTTGACCTAACTGTCCACGAAAGCTCGAAAACCATCAATCGCTTTTATAATGACGAGGATTTTTCGCGATTCTTTTTAAACCTCATAAATATCAAAACCAATAAACTAATCACCACTAGCGGCACACCTACCCTCCCATATTTTTCAAGCTTAATACCGCTTTTTTACTTAGATCAAGATCATGGATATTTGGAGTTTTACGCAGCACGTCAGTCTTTCGTCAAAGACCAATACTCCGAAATGGTTAGATTGTTGGTAGGCCTCCCACCTTTCAATTTATATGACAAGAAACGCACTGGTATAGAACTAAAAAAAGAGGCTGACTATCTCGATACATCTATCGTCTCGAGCCGAAAACTTTTGGAACGTCTACAGCAAGACTTGACAGCTCCTATCCGCACAATTGATACGCTAGAGAAAAAACTAGAACGTTCCAAAACACGACTGGAAGAGCTGAAAAACACTAAAAATGTTAAGAGCGAAGCTCTGTCTGGTCTTGACGATTTGATAGCAGAGCAACGAGTACGATACCGCGAACTTAGCAATGAATCCATACAGCTCGAGTCAAAGATATCCAGTGCCAAGCTAATTCGAGACGAAATAGAAAGCGAAATTCAAACACTAAACTTGAATGAGGACGCTCGAAGAGCCTTCATATCTTTCTCCGAGCTATGCACCACGCCGAACTGCGGCATGTTCATGGCCAGCGCCGAGTCATATGGCAAGAGCCTTCTCTATTTGAGAGACCAGATAAAGGATTTAGAGATTTCTACTGCCGCAAACATTCAAGCCGCAGAAAGATTGGAGATCGCGAAATCGCTAACCAATCGCCATATCGAATCCTTTATACACAAGCGTTCAATCGCCGAGCGCGAGGCTGGAATAGATGCATTCATTGAGGCAATTAGCACCACGACATCAGATATCTTCGAGCTTCAACTTGAGCTGGGCAAGCTAAAAAAGGTAGAAGCTCAGAAAACCAACCACGCCAATTTGCTGGCTCGTCGCGACAAGACGCTGTCACTCTTAGAGGCGGCCCAAAAACCAAGCGAACAATCTGCTGAGGTAATTACATTCCGTCTACGGCTGTCGCAGGCCATGACCAAATGGCTGGATACTTTGCATGCGCGCAATGTATCGAATCAAATCAAAATCGACTCCAACCTAAAACCAATGATGGGAGATGAGAAGCTTGAAATATTCAAAGGCAGCTCAAAGACCCGTACAGTTCTTGCATTCCACGCCGCACTATTCGAAATATGTCTAGAAGACAAAAACTCTCCTTTCAGGATATTAATCCTGGACACCCCAAAGCAGCAGGACATTCCCGACATTCATCTGTCTGATTACATAGAAGAACTTAAGTCGCTCGCCTCGAAAAATAATGCCCAAGTTATATTCTCAACCTCGAGCTATAGATATCAAATCGACCCAGCAACTGACAAAGAATGGCTTCCAAAATTTGGCAATGGAGAGGATGCTATGTACCTAGGCATTCCAAACCAATAGTACCTTAGCAATTGCCAGATGTATACTGGCAACCATCATGGCGTGGTCGCAATACCTGCGTACCACGCCGATAGCTTAGCAATTAGGCAAGCCAAGACTCGACTTCATCAGCACCATATTGAGCTTTCCACTCCTTCAGCAGCTTGTGATTGCCGCCTTTGGTTTCGATGATTTCACCGTTATGCGGGTTCTTGTACTGCTTCAATTGACGGGCGCGGCGCGGGGCCTTTTCAGCCGCTGCAGGAGCAGAGGCACGTCGGTTAGCTTGAGGATCCAGAATGCTAATCACATCACGAAGGCTGTAGCCATACGAGGCAAGGAGGTCACGCAGCTTGGTTTCAAACGCAATTTCTTTTTGGAGCTCAGAGCTGCCCTTGAGGGCTTCAAGCTCTGCAAGCTGGGCGGCTAGTTGCTTTTCAAGTTCACGGAATTCGGCAAGACGAGACATAGGCAATCCTTGATACGATTTGTAAGAAACAGGATCACATCGTAAACCATCGAGGCGTACTTTGTTGCCAAACGATAGCCTTGGCTTGGCAAAAGATATGTCAGCTTGGGAAGCGCCCTCAGCTTTCACCTCCCTCCCCGCCCCCATCCTGGCACGAGCTCGAGTGAGTCACGTGTTTGCCACCTACACTTCGGTCTTCCTCCCGAGAACAGGAGCGCAACGATGCTGATCCTCCCGGCTGCAGATGCCAGTGATGATGAATGGTTCGAATTTGCCCAAACAAGAGCGGAGGATCTCCTGCCCCACTTGAGGGAGTTCATCCTCGAGCGATTCACTTACAAGCCTAGATACGTTCAACAGAAGGTCTGGAGATCATTCGCAACAGCTTCGGGCACGGAGCAAGCTACTTTCGCCTTTTCGCAAGGCCAGACCCTAACTGCCCACGGGAATCACCGGTGATCGCTCGGCTGATGTTCGAGCAACAGCGCGTTGGACATGGCCGGGCCTTAGTTGGACGCCTGGTAGAACTGGCACCTACCCTTGGCTACCGGCACCTGCTCATCGAATGTGCTAATGCCAAGGCATCTGCATTTGCGGAGCGCTTGGGCTTCACGACCTACGACAGCCGCCGAAACTGGGTGGCATCAGTGAATACTTTACGAGAGTCCCTTCTGCCGCAGACGGCCTGACCGCCCAGCGAACACATCCTCCTTGTCACCTGGCCACACTTCATGGGTGGCTCAGAGTCGTCACGGTACCGTCCAAGCCATACGCTGCCAGTTAAACTGGTTCGGGTCTGCTCTGGACTTTTGCTGAGATCACTTGCAGTACACCGTCCAAAGTTCGTCCATCCGAGTGGTGTAGCTCTGGCTCATCATCTCCCGGCGCATACCCCAGCTGGGATCGATAGGCACGCTGGCCAGCCGCATGGTACCCCTACCCCATCTACCATTTACGGCATCGAGCACGCCCATCAGCTTTTCACTCGCTATTGGCTGAGCCGCCGCGAGCAGGTCACCGGTGATCTCGTTCGGCTGGCTGAGGTCGAGCAGCAGCACCTCTGCCTTGCTGTACCGGAAGCCCTCCCGGTACACCCGCTCCACGCCCTCCTGCGCCGCTTTTGTCAGCAAACGCGTGTCGTCCGTTGGATAAGGCAATTTGATCAAGACACCGTTGGCGTACTTGGCCTCATCCGGATTGAACATCCCCGTGCGGATACTCACCCGTAGGCGCTTGCAAAGCGACCGCTGGGAGCGGAGCTTTTCAGCGGCACGCGATGTGTAGGTGGCCACGGCCTCTTTGATCGGAGCCAGCTCGGTCAGCCGGGTACCGAACATGCGGCTAGAGCAAATCTCCTGTTTCGGCGGATCGGGCTCGTCGAGTTCGAGGCAGGTGGTACCACCAAGCTCGCGGACTGTCTTTTCCAGCACCACGCTGAACTGCTTTCTGAGCGACCAGGCGTCGGCATGGGCCAGCTCCCAGGCGGTGCGAATATCCATATCCGCCAGATGGGCGGAAATGGCGCGATGCAAAGGAGTGCCCGAGCTCAGCTTCATTGGAGCAAGAAAAAGCCACTCGTGCCTTATGGCTGCCGAGTGGCTTGTAAGTCAGAGCTACAATCCGACCCAAGGACGAGTGGCCTCAATGTTACTCGGCGGCGTAACCGCCATCGATACGAGCTCGCTGCCCATCATGAACTTTGAATCTTCCGATTCCAGGGAGAGAATGGCAAACACGATGTCGTCCGGCTCCCCCCTCTCCAGTTACGCGTACTCCGGTTCCGCCTTGAAGAATTTCGCGCTGGATGGCGGTAGCTGGCGACCGAGAATCATGTCCGCTGCCTTCTCAGCGATCATGATCGTCGGCGCGTTAGTGTTCCCATTGGTCACCTCAGGCATCACAGAGGCGTCGACAACTCGTAAGCCACGCACCCCTTTGACCCGCAGCTGGCCATCGACGACAGCATCAGCACCACTGCCCATTTTGCAGGTTCCGCAGAAGTGGTAGCCACTTTCAGCATGGTCACGAATAAAGTCGTTCAGGCCCTCATCGTGCATGGCGGTTTGCAACGGCTTGAGCATCTTCCCGCGATACGGTTTGAAGGCATCCTGCTCCATAATCTCGATGGTCGAGCGAATGGCATTTCTTGAGTCAATCCAATCCTGCTCCTTTGTGAGCCAGTTGGGCTGAATCAGCGGCGCATCCTCAGGATTAGAGGACGCCAAGTTGATCCACCCACGGCTCAGAGGGCGCTGCGGGCCGAGATGAACCTGATAGCTATGGCCTTCGGCTGCCATTCGCCCGCTGTATTCCGCCGCGACTCCAACGAAGTGGCATTGTACGTCTGGCCAGGGTTTATCAGGAGACGAGCGCAGGAAACCACCAGCTTCAAAGAAATTGGATGCTCCCAACCCGGTGTGGGTCGCATACCACTCCGCACCAATCGCAGCCTGGCGATGCAGCTTCAACTCCTTGTAGTACGAAACCGGCTTGAGACAGTCATAGGCCACGATATATTCGATGTGATCACCGAGGTTCCTGCCCACGCCTGGGGAGTTACATACCACCGGAATCCCATGCTTCTTCAGCTCGTTTTCCGGGCCCACACCAGACAACATCAACAACTGAGGCGACTGGATCGCACCCGCTGACAAGATGACCTCACCATCACAGCGGATGACCTGTTCGCGGTTCTCGCTGCGCAGTGCGATACCGACCGCTTTGTCGCCCTCGAAAACGACACGACGAACCAGAGCCCCGGTGATCACCGTGAGATTCGGGCGCGACATCACAGGGTGAAGGTATGCGCGGGCAGCACTTTCCCTGACCCCTTTGTGAATGGTCATATCCATCCGCCCGAAGCCTTCTTGCCGGTAGCCGTTCTGGTCGGAAACGTGCGCGTGGCCGGCTTCTTGGGCCGCTTCAACGAAGACTTGGTACAGCGGACTCGCACCGAAACCTTTGGTCACATGCAATGGGCCCGCCCCACCGCGATACTCGTTCTCGCCCTGGTCATAGCTTTCCGATTTCTTGAAATACGGTAAGCAGTGTGCGTAAGACCAATGGGCCAGCTCTGGATCCGTCGCCCAGTTGTCGAAATCCATCGGGTTACCACGGATGTAAACCATCCCGTTAATGGTCGACGAGCCACCCAATACCTTTCCTCTGAAGTACGGAACCCTGCGGTTGCGCAACTCCGGAACGGGCTCGGTCAGGAACTGCCAATTGTAGGTTTTTCCGACCAAAGGGTACGTAAGGGCAGCAGGCATCTGGATGCGAAAATCCCATTTCCGATCAGGCCCACCTGCCTCGATGACCAGCACGTTGATGTTGGGATCCTCACTTAGACGGTTAGCCATCACACACCCCGCCGAGCCGGCGCCTACGATGATGTAGTCGTACCCGCCACCCTTCACTGCACTCATTTCGCTCACCTTCTTGTTCGATTTTTCACTGCCAGATCGGCAACTCACGTCAGTCATGCGCTCCTTGGAGCAGTCCCGGCTTCAGCACGATTTCAACTGGAAAAGCCATAGGCCTCTCGGTTGACGACAGCACCTGGCCCTACTGAGCCATGCAAATTTCGCCTCAAAAAGATGCGAAATAGCATGAAATTGCCCAATTTTGGCCAGGATATCGCCAGACCTAGCTGACTTAAGATTCGCCTGACCACCCCTTCAAGCTACCAAGCAAAAAAGCACTTGTCTAAAAATATTTGTGGACGTAGATTTAAAGCCGGCACAGGTTTTCCTGCGCTTCACAAAAATAAGAGGCATGAAAATGACAACGATCAACGTCATCGGACGTGACGCAGTGACGGCATTCCTAACCCCGCCATCAGGGGGCGAATTGGAGCCGGGCCTTAACAGCTGTGGCATGCGCGAAGAGTCGGTCAGGGATGTCCAACAGTGTGTTCGAACAATAAAAACAGGTTCCGCCGGCAGCTTGGCCTGGACGGCAGAGTCCCGCTCCTCTAATGATTTTCTTCCCCTACTGCCAGGGCGGCCCGTGCGGCTGATCTCACCCACGCAGACAAACGCTCGGACGGGCTAATACCAGTCCTGAGACGCCTGCATTCGCATCAAGCACCAACTCACCTTGGCGGCACCTCTGCATAGACGGGGATAGAATCTATGAGTTATTCGGAACCTGCAGGGCTCACAATGACGGCCCGACAACAGCACCAATCATCACAGCGTCTGCGTGGCAATCTCGGCACCTTCGACATCGTTTTCACTGTGCTGGCCTATAACGCTCCACTGACCATCATCATTGGTTTGATTCCAGTGATCATTGGCATGGGAAACGGCCTGGGCGCTCCTCTCACCTATCTGGCGGCAGGCGGATTGATGCTTCTTTTTGCCGTCGGCTTTACCACGATGGCTCGGCACGTTCCCAACGCTGGGGCGTACTACGCGTACATCACTGCCGGCCTGGGCCGCTCTTTGGGGCTGGGCAGTGCATTCATGGCCATCTTGGCCTACACGTTCATGTTGATCGGGGCGTATCTCTACGTGGGGGTGACCTTCTCGACGATTTCGCTGTCATGGCTCGGTCTGGAGAAGCTGCCCTGGTGGCAGTGGTCGCTAGGATTCGCGGCCATTGTCGCAGTGCTCGGCCACTTCCGAATTTCGCTTTCAGCAAAGCTGCTTTCCCTGGCACTCGTGTGCGAAGTCATCATCACCTTCGTCTGGGAAGCCGCTGTGTTTCAAGATGGGGGAGCTAACGGGCTGTCACTGTCGTGGATGACCCCTGAAGTCCTCACCTCCGGCTCGATTGGCCTGGCGGTTCTTTTCGGTGTCACGTGTTTCGCAGGTTTCGAAGCCACCGCTGTCTTCCGTGAGGAGGCGCGCGATCCGGAAATCACTGTCCCCCGGGCAACCTACATCTCGATTATTGCCATGTCGGTGATGTTCGCCTCGGCCACGCTTTGCTTTATCTGGGGATGGGGGCCGGACGTAGCTCTAGATAAGTCGATCAACGACCCTTCGAATGCCGGCATGGCTGTCATTGAGGCCTACCTGGGTAATGTGGGGGTCAGCATCGTCCACACCCTGGTATGCAGCAGCATTTTCGCGTGTGTACTTGCCATCCATAACATCCTGGCTCGGTACATCTACTCACTGAGTGTTGACGGCGTCTTGTTCAAAGCACTGAGCACGGTGCATCCCACTCATGAGTCGCCGTACCGCGCCTCTGGACTGGTCGCCGTCATTACTGTGGCCAGCCTGCTCGCCGCCATTTACTCAGCAGTGGAGCCCTACTCGGGATACGCCTCACTCATCGGCATCGCCGGTTACACGTTGCTGATCCTCCAGATCCTGACCACGGTGGCGGTCATCGTGTTCTTCATCAAAACGCCCAACAGCGTGAGTGCCATGAAGACGAAGCTAGCCCCTGCCCTCGCGCTCATCGGCCTGTCCGTGACCGCGTGGTTGGCAACCGAGAACATCGGGCTGCTTACAGGTAGCGAGAGTGTTGCCATGATCCTGCTCGCATTCCTTTTCGGCTCGCTGTTCTTCGGCTGCGTCTATGCCCTGTGGCTAAAACGCTCATCGCCTCTGGTTTACAGAGCGATCGGACGTCAAGAGATCTGACTCCTTACAACGGGTTGCTATCACTTGCGGCCCAACAACGCCACCTTAGGAATGGAAGTTAAGCGACATGCAGAAGTATTCGAAGTTCTTCATCGATGGACAGTGGGTAGCACCTGCATTGTCCACACCCTCGCTGCTTGCTGTGATTGATCCAGCGACCGAGGAAGCGTTTGCCGAAATCGCGATGGGTACAAAAGAAGACGTTGATCTCGCCGTCAAAGCAGCCTCGAAAGCGTTCGAAACCTTCTCGAAAAGCACGGTCGAAAATCGTATCTTCTTGCTGGACGCCATTCGACGTGGACTGGAGGAGCGACGTGAAGAGATTGCTCAGATCATCAGCCGCGAAATGGGCGCACCGATCACGTTCGCCCGAGAGGCACAAACCTTCACCTGTATCGCTCACGTCGAAGCGATGATCGACATCCTCCGGACTTACAAATTCGAAGAGTCGCTGGGTACCACACAAGTCCTCAAAGAGCCTATCGGGGTGGTGGGCCTGATCACGCCCTGGAACTGGCCACTCAACCAAGTCATCTGCAAAGTCATTCCAGCGATTGCCGCTGGTTGTACAGTCGTGCTCAAGCCGAGTGAGATTGCCCCACTCGACGCCATCATCTTCGCAGAAATTCTTGAGCAGGCTGGCGTACCCGCAGGTGTGTTCAACCTGGTGAACGGTGATGGGCCAACAGTGGGGGACGCGATCTCGCGGCACCCCGACATCCATATGGTTTCCTTCACTGGATCAACGCGAGCAGGCATTCAGGTGGCCAAGTCCGCTGCAGACACGGTCAAACGCGTTACCCAGGAACTGGGCGGCAAGTCTGCCAACATCATTTTGCGAGATGCCGATCTGGAGCAAGCAGTCGCGACTGGCGTAACGGTATGCCTCAGCAACAGCGGGCAGTCCTGTGATGCCCCTACTCACATGCTCGTTCCAGCAGAGCACTACGAGCAAGCACTGGAAATCGCGGCGAAAATCGCAAACGAAGCCGTGGTGGACAAGCCAAGCAACGCCTCAACGGAATATGGCCCACTCGCCAGCCGGATGCAGTTCGACAAGGTGCAAACCCTCATCGAGTCCGGCATTCAGGACGGCGCTCGCTTGGTCGCAGGCGGTCTGGGACGACCTGATCACTTGGCTGTAGGTTTCTACGCCAAGCCGACCATCTTCGCTGATGCACATGAGAACATGGCCATTGTGAAGGAGGAGATCTTCGGCCCTGTGCTTGTGATCTCCCCTTACGATACCGAAGAACAGGCAATCGACTATGCAAACTCCAGCCATTACGGCCTGGCCGCATACGTTCAGTCGGGTGACAAAGCGAAAGCAAACGCGGTTGCCAGGAAGCTCCGCGCCGGATCGGTCTTCGTCAATTACCCGCACTGGGATGTGATGGCCCCATTCGGCGGCTATAAGCATTCTGGAAATGGGCGAGAAGGTGGGCCACACGCCCTCACTGAATACCTGGAGATCAAAGCGATCGTTGGATACGGCGCTTAACCGCCACAACCCTAGCCGGCGCTCACTGCAAGGCCGGCCAGGGTTCCAAGCGCTAGCCTCGACCCGGAGCTTTAGTTAGGTAGAATAGGAAACCGGCTCGAATGCACTCCCATGAGGACTCAATGATCAGTGGTGTAAACCATCCCCAGCGCCTGACCATGTTTGCTTTGCGAGCAGAGCAAACATTTGGCGTTGACTCCGTGATAGCAAGATTGCGCACGGCCATCGATCTTGGGTTTCTTCAGCATGGCGAGATGCTGCCCAAAGAAGCGCTGCTTGCCAAAGAGCTTCACGTGACAGCGTTCACGTTAAGGGAGGCACTAGCTCAACTCCGAGCGGAGGGCATGGTAGATACAAAGCCTGGTCGAGGCGGAGGAACGTTTGTAAACCACGCCTCAAAGCTCGTGAGAGAGAAAGCCATGAGTCGGCTACAGGAGCTCTCGGCAGTAACACTGAGAGATTTGGCGGACTGGAAAGCCATGTTGCTTGGCGAGTCTGCAGAGCTTGCGGCTACTAGAGCTTCACCGGCCAATATTGCTCGGCTGGTTTTGTATAAAATCAGGATTGCTGAGGCCAAGGATGCGTTGACAGCCTGTCGTGCCCATGCGCGCTTTGACGTCGAGCTAGCGTCCGTTGCGCAATCAGTCCGGCTGAGCGCTGCGGCACTGCAGGTATACGAAGATTTTGGTTGGTTATTGGCCCTGGCCCATGAAGAACAAGAATATACCGACCTGTGCGCTGCCACCGTCGGTGAGATTCTTGAGAAAATCACTCTAGGTGAAGGCATCGAAGCCGGGAATGTGGCGCGGTCACGGACTCGTGTGTCTTTTGACAATCTTGTACGCTTAAGATTGAAACTGATTGCTCAGAGCTCAGAGTCTACTTTAGGCGAAAAGTTAGAGACCGCATAATGTTGCAGCCGTTGGTAGAATCAGCCAGTGCTGTTTTCGAGTCGACTTTCGTCGAGTTGGAAAAGCTTGCAAATCGCTTTGAGTTGCTGGTTTCGAATTCAAAGAAAACCAAGAAAGGCATTTCGGAATCTGGTTTGTCAAAAATCCGCCCAGACTTGGTTCGCTCCCTGACAAACCTGGGAAGCTACGCTTATGCCTTGGGCATAGTGCTGGATGAGGGCGTAATTGAAAACTCCCCCTTCTGGCTCAACTGGATCGAGATCGATGCAGACGGAATCATTCAAGATGATTCGAACATAAGATACCCATGGCGCGGCAATTTTTATGAGTACCCAAATGCTGACTGGATGGTAATCCCGAAGACGCAACGGCGCCCGGCAATTGTAGGGCCCTATGTTGACTTCGACAAACACATCATCACGTTAGCAACACCTATCATTGTCCAAGAGCAATTCTTGGGGGTGAGTGCCGCAGATATTCGACTCAGTGACTTTGAGCGAATCGTGGCCACGCCTCTGTCACGTATAACTCGGGAGTGCCTACTCTGCAATCACGAGGGGCGGGTTGTTGTGTCTAACACAGCGAGTGCTCCAGTCGGCTCTCTCAATCACACATATCTTGAATCAGGCCAACCTGTTTCATCCACCGGCTGGAGAGCAATACTTCTTGAGTAACGGGCTGATTCAGCCCTTTCAGATACACATCAATAGCCGGCTTTCAGCCAGAGACTGGGCAACTCAATTTCCATAAGAAACCATTAAAGGTTCTCTGAACGAGCACCACATGTTTGCTCGCCAAAAATACTGACTACCGAGTATGACCTTAACATACCCAGTGGTTTATTTTCAGTTAACAACCTAGCTGCGCAAACAACAATCCACCGAAATCTGCATACACGACAATAGGAAAAAAAACGTGAATAAAAGATTCAGCATCTTGGCAGCTTCGCTTATTGGTGCTTCATCGAGTCTCGCCAGTGCCGCCCAACTTAGCGATGATTTTTCGATTGCACTGACGGCTGGAGTGTTCAGCGACTACTGGTCACGAGGTATGTCGCAAACCAAGGGAGACCCTGCTTTACAAGCGTCAGCCACGCTAATCCACTCAAGCGGCCTGTACGCCGGCGTGTGGTCGTCCAACGTCGACTTCGGAAACGGCAGCAAGACACGCCAGGAAATAGATTACTACGCGGGATATTTCTGGCAGATCTCGGACGATGTCTCTCTTGACCTCGCCTACTACCAATACGAGTACCCAAAGCAATCTTTTTCCAACTACTCTGAATACTATGCCAAGCTGTCCGCATACGGCTTCAACATCGGTGGATATTACTCAGACGATCTCTTTGATGATCAAAGCTATCTCTACAGCTTTGCGGGCTATACAGCCAATCTTCCACACGAGATTAAGCTAGACCTCACTTATGGCAAGGTGGATTACAAAGATCCAGTTTTTGTCAATGGCAGTGGGCAGACCCGAGACAGCTACAATTTATGGCTGGCCAAAGTTAGCAAGCCGCTCTTTGGCTTCGTTTGGTCTGCAGCGTATGGCGATACAAATCTCTCGCGACAAGAGTGCATGAGCTTCAATGGTTACGACGACATTTGTTCAAGCACTGTTATTTTCGGCGTCGAGAAGTCGTTTTGAGGTAAGTGGGAGGGCAATTTTGCCCTCCCCTACACACGCGCCAAGACGCTCCACTCGCACACCTCTACAAATCGTGACCTAACGCCCAGAAAGCCAACAATGGCTTCGGCCCCGAGCGCATGGCATGGACAACCTCGGCCTCGGTGTAAAGCGAACCTCTGTATCCAGGCGCCGCCCAATCGCTTCCATCCTTGCGGAACTCACCTTCAGAGACGACCAAGTACATTTTGGCAGGTGCATGGCTGTGGTCTGGGTGACGAACGTCTGGGGCGAGCAAGCTCATCCCAATTCTCAACCTATCACTGCTCACCAGGCTGCCAGGGCCATAAAGGGTGGCGTTTGCGTGCCCAATCCAGAAGTTCGCTGATGCCGACTTTGGATGGGACGGTGAGTGGGTCTGGTACCAGTCCAGATCGCTCGCGATGAGTTTGCAGGCCTCAGAAATTCCCCAAAGGCCCAGTTCCCGCGATGCCGAGGTCAGGGCGGCACCGAGATGGGAGCATGCAGGCAAGGTTTGCCTGAGCCGCTGAACCTTCGAGGGGCTCGTTTGGTAACCAGTGAACGCCTGGGTCACCACCGCCAGAGCACGGTCATCACCTGCAGCATTTTCAAAAGCGAGATGGAGCGCTCGAATGAGCCTATGTGCATCACTGTCCCTTGTCATGTACCCAGCTCCTTTCAAGGCTTAGAGCTGCACGTGGCAATCACAGCGACGTCCGCCCCACACACGTCAGGCTCAAGTCATGAACCCATCATGCATATTTTAAAACCTAATGGTATCATTTTCTGACCCGTCGGTATTTTCGAGCAAACAACTCGACCGTAGCGCCCGTCGAACCTCACACCGCAGTCAGGCACTCAAATGATTTCTCTGAAGAAAATTGAACTGAGATTAGGCACAAAGGTGCTACTGCAGGACGCAACCACGACGATCAATGCGGGTGAGAAGGCCTCTCTGGTCGGGAGGAACGGAGCGGGCAAATCAACGCTGTTCGCCCTTATCTGCGGCATCCTTCAAGAAGAGGCTGGCGAGCTCGACCTCCCCCGTCAATGGCGTATTGCTCAGGTTGACCAGCACATGCCAGAGACGGCGGACGCCGCGACAGACTTCGTCCTACAGGGAGATGTCGTACTCATGCGCGTCAGGGAGGAGCTTGAGCGTGCGACCGCAAGCGACGATGGAATGGCAATCGCACAGGCCTACAGTGACTTGGCTGATGCCGGCGACCATGATGCAACAGCCCGAGCTCAATCCCTCATCCTCGGTCTTGGCTTCAAACCAAGCGACCTCGAAAAACCAGTGAATAGCTTTTCCGGTGGCTGGCGGATGAGGCTACAGCTGGCCCGGGCTCTCATGAGTCCATCCGATCTGCTGCTCCTGGACGAACCCACCAACCACCTGGATCTTGATGCCCTGGTTTGGCTTGAGGCTTGGTTGAAGAAGTATGAAGGCACGCTGCTGGTCATCAGCCACGATCGTGAATTCCTGGATGCCGTCACCGATGTCACCATTCACCTTGAGCATGCCCAACTCAACCGATATAGCGGTAACTACAGCGCATTCGAACTCCTGCGTGCTCAGAAGCTTGAACAGCAGCAAGCCGCCCACGAAAAGCAGCAGGAGAAGATGCAGCACCTGCAGAAGTACATTGATCGGTTCCGCTACAAGGCAACCAAAGCACGGCAAGCTCAGAGCCGTATCAAAGCGTTGGATCGCATCGAGAAGATCACTGCGGTAGTCGCCGACGCCGAATTTTCCTTCACCTTCAAAGAGCCCGACCATCTCCCAAACACCATGATCGCGATCGACGATGCCGATTTCGGTTATCGGACAGCAAATGGCGGCCCTGGCCATAAAGTCCTCACCCGCGTGCGCAAAGCCGTACTGGCTGGACAGAGGATTGGTGTGTTGGGTGCAAATGGCCAAGGCAAGTCGACTTTCATTAAATCCATCGCGCGTGACCTAGAACCACTTGCTGGATCTATCACCGAGGGAAAAGGGCTGACGGTTGGCTATTTTGCCCAACAGGAATTGGACGTCTTGGATCCTGAGCAGACCGCTCTCCACCATATGCTGGAGCTGGCACGCAAATCAGGACAAGCCGGCTATAGCGTCCGGGAGCAGGAGCTACGGAATTTCCTTGGCACATTCAACATCAACGGAAACATGGTCACTCAGACCGTTGGGACACTGAGTGGTGGCGAGAAAGCACGCCTGGTGCTTTGCATGATCGTCTGGCAGAAGCCAAACCTGTTGTTACTCGATGAGCCTACCAATCACCTGGATCTTGCCACTCGCGAAGCCCTCTCCCTCGCACTCAACCAATTCGAGGGAAGCGTGATGCTTGTAAGCCACGATCGGGCTCTGCTTCGCGCGGTCTGCGATGAATTCTGGCTAGTAGGTCAAGGAGATGTAACTCCCTTCGAGGGTGACCTCGAAGACTATCAACGCTACCTCATTGATGAGTCCAAACGGAACACTGAGGCTAGACGGGCTGAGCACTCCGTTGCCGAGACGCAAGGCCAACCGAAAAGCCAGCCTCACGGCGTAGGCTCGAAGCGCCTAAAAAGCATCGAACGTGAATTGGAAGAAATAGAGCAGATCCTGACACAAGCACAAAAGGATAAAGCTCTGGCTGAAGGTCGGCTGCGCCCCATGTTGCCCTATACAGAAGTCCAGACAATTGCCCTGGAGCTGGAGAGCATTGGCCAGCTCATTAGCAATCTTGAAGAGCAATGGTTAACCCTTCAAGACCAAGCTGAAGAGTTAAGCGCCACAGGTTAGTTCAACGTATACGAACAGGCCGAAGCACATAAATAAATTAGAAGTGCCCCATGCGTGCGAGGTTCGCCTAGCACGCATGATCGTTGCAACCATTAGAAGAATCACACTGCCGTTCCAGAACAACAAACACAGGGGCCAGAATCAGATGCTTCACAACCTTGCAATCAAAACAAAGATCACCCTAGCATCACTAACTATCATATTAGCAATAATCATCTTGATCACATCGATAGGGATATCAAGGAACTTTGAGAACAACGAACAGACTTACCGCAGCAGCAACCAAACAATCTCTCAGAATATTCAGCAAGTCTTAGATTCGAAATCAGCTGAACAGACAGAAAAAATTAGAGGCACTTTCAACAGCCAGATCAATCTCGTTGAGTTTCTGGCTCATCAGACGTCCTCCATGCACGCCCTCATCAGCATCGGAGCTGATGTAAGAAAAATCCGCATGGAACAGAACATTTTATTGAAAAAGCTGTTCGAAGCCCACCCCAGTATTTTGGGGCTTTGGATCATCATGTACCCGAACCAGCTGGGAGACGACAGCAGTTTCATTAATTCCATGGCTGCAGGCTCCAATGAGGCAGGCAGGTTTTCTAGCTATTGGGTGAGGCCTGATGGCCGATCAGTGAACATAGCCACTAAAGAAGAAAGCCTGAAGAACGCAACTGTCGGCGAGTCCGGCTTTCCTGCCAACTACTACATGTCCTGCCCACACAAAAACAAGAGTACCTGTGTCTTGGAGCCGTTCTATGGTTCGGATTCCGGCACCAATATTTTGATGACCAGTATTTCAACGCCGATCATGGCCGACGGAGAGGTCATTGGTGTAGCAGGCATTGATGTTTCGCTTTCGTCGCTGCAGACGATCGCCGAAGACGCGAAACGCCAGCTCTATGATGGAAAAGGTGACCTGCTCATCACTACCGGGCAGGGATTGATTGCTGCCAACAGCGCCGATGCTGCATCTATTGGCAAGAAAACTCAGTTGCTCGATGAGTCGACTTCCAACCTCCCCTCCTCTGCACAGCCCCACTCACTTAAGGTCATCAAAAATCTGGAGTTGAGCAGCTCCGCACCCTGGAAGATCAGTGTGGCGCTTCCCAATGAGGTAGCCAGCGCTGACTCACTAGCCCTGAAGAAAGCCCAGTCAGACCTGCAACAAGACTCCACCGTGTTTTCGACCATCATTGCCGTGATTGCTGCCCTGATCGGGGCCGTGGCCATGTGGTTCATAGCAGCTGGGCTGACTAAGCCCATGAGCGGCGTGGCGGCCATGCTGAAGGACATCGCTGAAGGCGAGGGAGACCTCACCAAGCGGCTGCATTACACCAGTAAAAACGAGCTCGGTGAATTGGTGCGCTGGTTCAACCTCTTCCTGGACAAGTTGCAGCCCACCATTCAGAAGATCCGATCAGCAACAGTCGAAACCCGCTCTACTGCAAGCCGGTCAAACCAGATAGCCAAAGAAACCAGCATCGGTATGCAGTCGCAGCTTCGAGAAATCGAGCAGGTCGCTACAGCCTCACACGAAATGAGTGCCACTGCGCATGAGGTAGCAGCAAGTGCAGCCAGGGCAGCAAACGCAGCCCAAGGTGCCGATGAGTCTGCAAAGAATGGTTTGCAAGCAATCGCACGAAGCACTGAGGACATCACCGCGCTGGTGGAGAACCTGTCTGCCGCGATGTCAGAAGCCCGGTCACTGTCAGACAACAGCGAAGAAATTGGAAGCGTGCTGGAAGTGATTCGGAGCATCGCTCAGCAAACCAACCTTCTCGCTCTCAATGCCGCGATCGAGGCCGCCCGTGCAGGCGAAAGCGGGAGAGGTTTCGCCGTCGTGGCGGATGAGGTGCGGAACCTGGCCATGCGCACACAGGAATCAATTGAACAGATTCGGGAGGTGATAGAGCGCCTGCAATCCGGTACCGAGGGCGTGGTCAACTCAATGCAGAGCAGCTACAGCAAGGCCGAGGTCAGCCATGAGACGATCCAAGCCACAGCCCGTTCGTTCAGAACCATTAGCGATGCTGTCTCTGTCATCAGCGAGATGAACCTCCAGATTGCCGCTGCCGCTGAGGAACAAAGCGCTGTCGCGGAGGATGTGAATCGCAACATCACGAACATCCGGCAGGTCACTGACGATCTGAGTGTCAGCGCCACTGAGACGGCGGCCATCAGCGACCACCTGAGCTCCCAGGCAGATCTTCAGTTCAGCCTGGCCGAGCAATTCAAATCCTGAAACCTCAAGGGCCCTCACGGGCCCTTTTTATGCTGTTTGCTCTCGCCTCAGAGAGTTCACCAAGCATGTCACTCCTACCGCCGTAATCACCAACAGGATCGTGAGCCAAAGCAAGGGGATCAACCCCGCTGAGCCCCCTGCGCCGTGTGCGGTGAAGAAAATCGCGATGCCGAGACAGATGCCGAACTGCCGACACGTATTGAAGATCCCGTTGGCCATCCCGACCACCTTTGAAGTCGCCAGAGTAAGCACGAGCCCCGTGACAATAGGAGTGATCAGCGCCAATCCAAACGACACTAATGCAAGGCCTGCCATGAGGAAGCCAAAGCCACTGCCGAGGTCGAACATCGCGAAGATCATCAGCCCCAAGGTGGTGATCAATCCGCCGGCACTCAGGAAGAGATTGAACCTGTGCGGTGATGCATACCTGCCTGCAATCATGTAGCCCACGACAAGTACGCCCGTGCCCGGCAACAACGCCAGGGCGGTGGAGATTGGGGTTACCCTGACATCACGTGCCAAGCTCAAGCTGAAGTAGAAGAGGACGCCATAGAAGCTGAAGTTGATTACTGCTCCAGCGAAATAGCAGGCCATTAGGGAAGGTTTGAAGACCAGTGGACGATGGAAAACCTTGACTGGGCCTCGGCTTTCTCTGATCACGATTATGAGAAAAGCCATTAAGACTGCGGCCCACAACCAGTATGAATGCGAACCTCGCTCGGTCAGCATTACAACGAAGCCGGCTGAAAAAGCGACACACAAGGAATGCGTTACAGAATCGAAGCAAGCAAAATCCCTACAAAGCTTGGCTGCTGGTAATGGGGCCAGCAGAATCAAGATGACGGCGGATAACACGACGTTCAAGTAGAATAGATTCGCCCAACCCAATTGGCTCAGCAAGAGCCCGGCGCACAATGGAGAGAGCGCCATCGCTATACTGCCGAATCCTCCCCACCATCCGATTGCCTTCATCTTTTCGCGTGGGCTTTCGAAAATGTAACTCAACAGCGCCAGTGATCCAGGAATCAACAAGGACGCCCCTACTCCCTGACCTGCGCGGGCCGCAAGAAGCAGCGTGAGGTCGTCAGATAGGGAAAACATGATGGAGCCAGCAGAATAAACCGCGACGCCCAGGACGAGCGCCCCCCTCGAGCCTATGAAATCGCAGAGTGCCCCCGCCAAGATCAAGCACGAGGCCAGCGCTACGTTGTACATGCTGACCAGGTGCCGGAGATCTGTACCCCTTAGAGCAAGGTCGCGCTCGATAGCGCCCAACGACACACTGATGAGCCCTGGATCCATGAGCACCAGACCATAGGCCAGCGAGCATGCAATGAGTGCTGAAACCTTCTGATCAGAGCGCATCGATCTTCCTTTTTACGCTGCGCCTGCCAGCCTAAGCGCCATGCTTTGCAAATCCTCTATCGAGTCTTGAAGCTTATCGCCGCTGATGGTTGAGTTATTTATCAGCTCATCGAGCATTGCCACGATAGCCTTTGCCGCAAAACGAGCATCTTGGACAGCAAAGATTTGCTTGGCTTGGCCTACCGCCAAGACTTCCCATAAGCGGGTCACTTTCTGATCCCGGAGCTCATTGAGCGTCGAGCGAACATCACCGCTCAAGAGATGACCCTCACGCCTGAACAGCATATGGTGCAGTCTGTACTGCAGCCCACACCGCACATACGACTCTACGTAACTTGAGATGGCCTTTGGCACGGACATATTCCTTGGGTTCGCAGCGCTGACCTCTTCGAGCAAGCTTGTGGCCGCGTCCATGAACAAGCCGACAAAAACCTGCTCTTTTCCCCCGCTAACCTTATGAATCGATCCCTGCCTGATATTGGCAAGATCTGCAATCTGGCGAAGGCTGACCGAGGCATATCCGAATTCCAAGAACAACGACAGTGCTGCTTGCGATACCTCACTCTTGCCGTCCGACTCACGTTCAGGTTCACCGCGATCTACCAAGTAGTGAAGGTATGCCTTCGGAAGATAATGCATCAGAAACCCCGTTCAAAAAAAACGGGCTGCCTACGCTAACAAACATTAGCGAAGGAGCCCAAAAACGAAGATAGAGACTAGCAGCGACAAGCAAAAGCCCAGTCTGTATGCTGGTACATAAGACAGGTGAAAAGCCGCAAACTAATACGCCAGCGCAGTGGTGACGCAAACTAACAATATCAATTAATATTTTTATTAGTCAACCTCGCCAACCACTATTTATCAGGCACTTTCGTACCGAGACAAATGTTTCTCATAACGTCCAACAAAAATAGTTGCCGGTATGCACACCGCCGCATACATCATCCCGGTCAACAGCAACACGGACATATATTCAAAGGTTGCAGAACCAATGTCATTCGCCACACCCACGAGCTCCGGTAGCGCGATGGTGAAGCAAAGCGAGGTGGTTTGCAGGATCACCAGGGAGAAGCCAAGCAAGGGCGGGAGCGCAATCCTCAACCCTTGAGGCAGGATGATGATCCGCAATGCGTCCCAGCTACTGAGCCCCAGCGTCCGAGCCGCCTCTCTTTGCCCCTGAGGCACCGCCCCAAGTCCCCCGCGAATAATTTCACTGGTGTACGAACCGGTACTCCAGGCCAAAGCCAGAATCGAGGCGGTGAATGACGACAAGGTGAGTCCAGTCGTTGGCAGTCCGAAGTAGAAGAACTGCAGCAGGATCAGCACCGGCCCACCTCGCCCCACCTCGATGAAGATGAGAGCGAGGGCACGGTTCACGCGTTTCTTCGACCCAACCCACAACGCAAACAGCAGTCCCAGGGGAATCCCGATCAGCAAGCTGACGGCGGTGACCTGCAGGCTCAGCCAGTAGCCATCCATCAGCTGAGGGAACCACTCAATCCAGCGGTCAATGATCTCCATTACCGTTCAACCTTTGCACGAAGGTGGATATCAAGCTGTCGCGACAACAGAGCCATAACAACACTGACAGCGAAGTACAGTAGGCCAGCGATGGCGTACACACTCAGGCCTCGGAACGTCTCCTGAGAGATATGGTTTGCCACCTGGGCCAGTTCAGAGACGCCAATCGTGGAAGCAATGGCGGTGTCTTTAAGCAAACCGATGCAATAGGTACTAGCCGCTGGAACCGAGATCCTGACTACCTGTGGAACAATCACGTGGACGTATTTCTGCCAGGTGCTCAAACCCAGCACCTTGGTCGCTTCGTACTGCCCTTTCGGCACTGCACTCAACGCTCCGCGATAGATCTCGGCCATGTTTGCAGAGGTGATCAGTGCCAGGCCGATGATTGCCGCCACGAAGGGGCTCAGCTGAATCACATACTGGCTGAACGCGAAGAAGATGAAGAACAGCCAGACAATGGGCGGAATCGAGCGCAAGGTCAGAATGAGCGCGATCGCGATATTCCGCAGGATCTTGTGTTTGGAAATCCTCATGGCACAGATCGGGATCCCGATGATTGCTCCACCGATGAACGACCCGAATGTGAGAGCGATCGTCCAAGGTAAGGCGGCCAGCATCGCCGCCAGAATTTGGCTCGTCTCCATCACCGATCCCTCACAGCGGTCAGGAACTGTTGCACCCGTGGATGCTGAGGATTACGCATGACATCGGCGCTACGCCCCTGCTCGATGATGCCGCCATCAGCCATCACCACCACGCGATCAGAGACGTTCTCGGCAAAACGCATTTCATGCGTCACGACGATCATCGTCATACCCTCGTTAGCCAGCTCACGCATTACCGCAAGCACCTCCAGGCCTACTTCCGGGTCGAGTGCTGAAGTAGGCTCGTCGAAGAGCATGACTTCAGGATCCAGGGCCAAGGCACGCGAGATCGCGATACGCTGCTGTTGGCCACCGGAGCACCGCGATGGATACATATTCGCTTTGGAGGCCAGGCCTACACGAGTTAGCAGCTGCATGGAGCGCTCGTCAGCCTCCTTGGCACTGCGCTTCAGCACTCGGCGCTGGGCCAGACTCACGTTCTCCAGAACGGTGAGGTGAGGAAATAGATTGAAAGACTGGAAGACCATGCCGAGCTTGCGATTCAGGAATGCCAGTTGCTGCTTCGTAGCCCCTTTGCTCGCATCGATCGTCTGCCCACCGATGCAGATGGTGCCTTCGGTTGGAGGCTCAAGCTGATTGATGCATCGCAGGAATGTACTTTTACCGGAACCGCTTGGGCCGATGATGGCAACCACTTCACCCGAAGCCATTGAGAAATCGACATTGTTTAATACACGAACGGAACCAAAGGATTTACCGAGACCTTCAACAGTCAGGATTGGCGAGACGTTTTCTCGACGGCCCACATCTTTTATCTGCGCGACTTTAGTCATTTTGTTCTCTATCTTATTAACTGAATCTAAACGCCTGGCCGCTAGGCCAGCACACATCACGGCAGCACTGTAAAAGTAAAATCCCTATTCGATATTATAGCGCAGCTACTATCGTATCTTTGATGCGGGGCATACCTGCTCCGCGCTACCAAAAGTTATTCAGCAGCCAACTTCTTATAAAATTCAGGCCTGCGGTCTTTCAGGTGTCGAACCTCTCCACGCTCCCGGGATAGCCGCAGGGTGGCGAGATTGAGGTCTGCATGGATCAGCCCCTCCTCACCCTCGCTGAAATCGGAGACCGCGTAGGTGCCATCCACAACATTCATTCGGTTGTCGATCGGACACGCGATGAATGCTTCACCCGTACCGCTAACCGGGTAGTCGTTTGGAATGCCCAGGTTGCCTACGAGTGGCGACACGCAAACGAAAATCTGGTTTTCCAGGGCCCTGGCGTGTGCGCTGTACCAGCTACGCCATGCTCCGCGCTTTTCCGTCAGGGTCGGCACGAACAGGACTTCGATTCCTTCGGCCACCAATGCCTGGGTGAGCTCTGGGTACTGGACGTCGTAGCAGACGAACAGGCCGCACTTGACGCCATCGATCTCGAACGCCGACAGAGTTTCTCCGCCCGAGCTCTTGATGGCCCGCTCACCACGGGTCAAGTGGATTTTGTCCTGACGCAACTGGGAGCCATCCGGGCTGAAAACGAAGGCACTGTTGAGGCCCTTACCGTCTTCTTCATGCCAGAAGGTACCGCCTACCAGATAGATGTCGTGTTTCTTCGCCAGGCCAGCCAACAGGCTTTGGAAGTCCGGAAGCATCGGGCTGAACACTTCGCGGTAGAAATCCGACACCTTCGCATTGTCGATCTCAGCAGCGCTGGAATGAGTCCACAGCAAGCCCATTGCCAGGAACTCAGGCAACACCAGCACGCGGCTGCCTGCCGCCTTGGCGTCCACGACAAAGCGCTCAACGTGCTCAGCGAATTGAGCAAACTGCTGGTAGTGCTGAATGCGGAATACCGAAACAGATACTTTCAAGTTCTCAGACATTTGCTTTCTCCTTCCACATCTTCAGCAGCACTTTCTTGTCAATTTTCCCGGTATTCCCAAGGGGCATTTCTGCAAGCGCGATGAATTCGCTCGGTACTTTGAATTCAGCCAGCATCAGACGGCAGTAGTCAGCCAGGTCTTCTGGCTTGGGTTGAGCACCTTGCGCCGGCACAAAGTAGGCAACCGGCAGCTCACCAAACTTCTGGTCAGGAACGCCGATGACAGAAGCCTGTACGACTTGAGGGTGAGACAGCAGCGCCTCCTCCACCTCAGCCGGGGCGATGTTGGCTCCGCCTTTGATGATGATGTCCTTGATCCGACCAGTCAGGTAATAGAAACCTTGAGCATCGACATGACCAAGGTCGCCGGTGCGGAAGAATCCATCGACAAAGGCTGCAGCGCTAACCTCAGGCGCTTTGTAGTAACCCGAGGTGGTAGCTGGAGCACGCACCAGAATTTCGCCTGTCACGCCTGGCCCAACCTCATGGCCATCACCGTCGACAATCTTGATCACAACGCAAGGGCTTGCTTTGCCAATCGCACCTGCAGGTACTGCAGTGCTATCCCCGGCAAATTTGCCAAAGACCGGACGCACCTCAGTGAGAGCGTAATAATCCTGGATCTCGACGCCGAATTTGCTCTTGAAACGGGTGCGGAGGTCGCTTGCCAGTGGAGCGCCCGCAGAGATGACAGCACGCATGGAGGACAAGTCGAAGTCCAAGCCGTTCTGCTCTGCGTACTCCAGCATCATGGAGAACATGGTAGGCACACCCTGGAATACGGTGACACCATGTTCAACAAAGGCCTCCAGGGCCTCACGCGGGTGGAATCGACGCTGGATGATGGTCTCGCACCCGGCCTGCAGTGCCATGGAGGCAGCGGTCGAGAGCCCGTAGAGGAAGCCCAGCGGCAGCGCGACCAGGAGCTTGTCACTTGGCGTGACATCCCACATATCGATGAGGGAAGCGTTGCCTGCCACCTCAGCCGGCTGGCTGTAGAGCACCGCTTTAGGTACTCCAGTGGAGCCCGAGGTGTAGATGATCAAGAAGTCGTTCTTGATCGCCTCAGCCTGCTCGACCTCTTCAGTGCCGGCCAGGGTATTGCTGAAAAATTCACTGACTTCAACCAGGCTGCATGCTGTATCACCGACCGCCGCAACGGCGTTCTCATGCAGCTTCTTGTCGGTGAACAAGAATTTTACATCTGCGTGGCCCAGGATATAGCTGACTTCAGCTGCACTGAGCACCGCATTGATCGGAACGAATGTCCCGCCCATCTTCGACATGGCGTAGTACAACACCATGATCTCAATATTGTTCTCGCAGTAAACCGCGATGGTGGTATCTGCGCTGACGCCTGCTTTTTTCAACAGGACAACAGCTCGATCAATTTCGCGCGCCAACGCACTATAACTGAGCACTTTGTTATCAAACCGCAAAGCAACACTATCGCTTCGCTCAGTAGCGTGCTCTTCGACAAAACCTACGATCATCTTGCAAAACCTCAAAAATAGTACGTTAGCGGGCGGGCAAATCAATTACTCAGGCTTGCAGTGCATCATGACCTTCCACTCGCCTTCTTGAACCGACTCGCCGCGCTGGTTCACCAGAGCCACCTGGAAGTTGACGATACCCACGCCTGGCTTCTTGGTCTCACGCTTGGAGCCGACCTTCTGGTTGACATGGATAGTGTCGCCGATCTTGATCGGGCCACGCAGATCCCAAGTCATGCCAAGGAATGCAATTGCAGTGCCTTCCTTGATGCCCAGGCGGCTTTCCAGACCGGTTGCGATTGCGAAACCAGCTGGGCCATGGAGGATACGACCGCCGAATACGGTGTTCTTGGCGAACTCCTCGTCAGTGTGCACCGGGTTATGGTCACCGGTGAGTGCTGCAAACATCACGATGTCTGCTTCGGTGATAGTGCGACGTGGGGAGTTCCACTCTTGACCTTCATACAGCTCATCGAAGTAGAGAGCGTTTTGGCCGATACCAGCTTCTTGTTTAACAGCAGCAGTCATGATTATCTCCAGCCTTTATTTATTAATCAGGGGTACAGCGTTGATCATGGTCGAGAACACAACATCATCGAAGCTCTGCATGTACTCGATCAATTCTTCCAACATCTTGATACGTGGGCCGCGTCCAATAATTTCCGGATGGCAAGTCAGAGTGAACACACCGTTTTGAGCGCGTGCGGCATCAAACTCGGCAGCCCAATACTTGTAAACATCCGAAGGCAGGCGATTGCCGGTGTTCATCGGTTTCACCATGAACTGGAAGTACGGATAGTCATCAAGCTCCCAAGCAACAGGGAACTCGACCACCGAACTTTCGGGGCCTTTTGTGAAACCTTCTTCGGTAAGGACATCACCAGTACGCGCATAGAACAGTGCAAAGTCGTTCGACATCATGCTGCTGTCGTAGCGAAGCTCGAACTCTTCCAGCAAAGGGATGGTGTTCGGGCTCAAGTCCCAAGCCGGCGAACGGTAACCCTGGGGCCGCACGCCTGTGACGTCCTGCAGAACCTTGATGCTCTTGGCCAGCAGCTCACGCTCCTCGGCCAGTTCCAGGTTCACAGGAGACTCATGCAAGAATCCGTGGCACGCGACCTCGTGACCGTCCGTTACGACCTGCTTCACCAGGTCTGGATAGGAGGTCGCCGTGTGCGCTGGCACGAAGAAGGTGGCTGGCACCCCACGACGTTTCAGAACATCCAGGAGCCTCGGCATACCCACGTTAGCGCCGTACTCACCCCGCGAAAGCGGAGTGGGCGAAACCTGGTTGAAGGTGCTGAGCCAGATGGCCACACCATCGAAGTCGAAAGTCAAGCAGACGGTCGTGGTCATGCTGGCAGCCCCAGGGCGTCCACTTCGCTACCGTCGATGATGCGACGAGCGATGACGATCTTCTGAATATCGTTGGTGCCTTCACCCACGATGTAGAGAGGCGCTTCGCGGTACAGGCGCTCTACCGGAAACTCGTTGATGTAGCCGTAGCCGCCGTGGATACGCAGCGCGTCTTCACAGATTTCCTTGGCCGATTCGCTAGCGAGGAGCTTGGCCATACCAGACAGCATGTCTGCGCGATGACCCGCTTCCTTCGCACGAGCCGCTTCTGCGGTCATCAGGCGAGCAGCGACCAGCTTGGTGGCCATGTCGGCCATACGCAGCTGAACGGCCTGGTGCTTGTCGATGGTCACGCCGAAGGAGCTACGCTCGCTTGCATAGCGCTTGGCTTCTGCAAGGGCATTCGCGGCCAAGCCAACAGCACTAGCAGCGATAGCGATACGACCGACTTCGAGCGAGTCCAGCAGGTGGCGCATGCCCAGACCAGTTTTGCCACCGACGACAGCAGTCGCAGGCACTTTGACCTTGGAAAGCAGGATCTCGACAGTGTCGACTTGGGTGTAGGCCATCTTGTGGAATTCGCTTTCCACAGTGACGCCTGGGAAAGTTTTTTCGACCAGGAACAGACTCAGACGTGGACGACCAGTTTCGGCATCGACGCTAGTACGAGCCAACGTCAGCAGCAGCGTGGCACGCTCACCATTGGTTACGAAGATCTTGGTGCCGTTGATCACGAAGTCCGATTCGTCAGACGACGCAACGGTGGTGATCGACTGCAGGTCAGAGCCAGCTGCTGGCTCGGTCAGGCAGAGTGCGCCACGGTGCTCACCGGTCGCCATCAAAGGCAGGTATTGACGCTTTTGCTCTTCGGTACCGTGCTTGCTGATCGCATACGCCACGGTGCAGTGGCTGTTGATGAAGGCAGCCAAGGTTGTCCAGCCGGCGGCAATGGTTTCCATCACGGCAGCGAACACCGGCAAACGCAATTGGTATCCGCCGTACTCTTCCGGGATGGCCAGACCGAACAGGCCCATTTCCTTCATCGCAGCGAGCATCTCTGCCGGGAACGTCTTGCTCAGTTCAAGCTGCTGGACGTTGGGCCGCACTTCTTTGGCGATGTACTTACGAACGGTTTCGAGAATCTCTTTCTCGACGTCGTTGAAGTCGTTGAATTGGCTCATGCAGTCCACCCTCCGTCCGCAGCAATAGCTTGGCCAGTGATGTAGCTCGCCTCTTCAGTGGCCAGGAAATAAATGAGGTTCGCGATCTCCTGCGCAGTACCTTTGCGCTGAGCTGGGATGATTCGGGTGATCCATTCAGGATTCGCACCGACACCACGGTTCATGAACTCTGCAGCAGAGCTAACGATCGCAGCCGAGTTGCCGCGAACATCAGTGTCGATCGCACCAGGGCAGACTGCGTTGACGGTGATGTTGTGCTTCGCATGCGTCTTGCTGATTTGACGGGTCAGGCCAACCACACCAAATTTCGAAGCGGTGTAGGAAGCGCCGTCGGCACCACCGATCAGGCCACCAATGGACGAGGTGTTGATGATCCGACCATAGTTCTGCTTGACCATGTGCTTGATCGCGGCCTGGCAGCCGAAGAAGGTGCCTTTGAGGTTGATATCAACCATGTGATCCCACAGGTTCTCGGTGGTCTCCTCGATATCAGCCATACCGTCGAAGACGCCGGCATTGTTGACCAGAATGTCGACGCGGCCATATTGGTCGACAGCGCCCTGCACCAGCGCTTCCACTTCTGCCTGGTTGCGTACATCTACCTTGACGAACCGAACTTCAGCGCCGGTTTCTGCCAGCTCACGAGCAACGGCCTCACCGCGCTCAGCGAGAATCCCGCCAATGACAGTTTTCACGCCTGCAGCTGCGAACGTCTTGGAAAGCGCTAAGCCGATACCGGACTCACCGCCGGTGATGACCGCTACGCGGCCTTTGAGGTCAAACATGGTTATCTCCACATCACGGGGCCGGGTCGAAGGACGCAGCCCCTCAAACAGACTTATTTAGTGAAGCGCTGACGACGTCCGAAACGCTCACGAACCTCAGCAAATTCTTCTGGACGTTTCTGGGTCATTTGCTCGTAGTACCCGATGCGGCTGATGCCGTATGCGCCCATCTGCTTCAGAAGACCCAGCGACTCCGCCATCTTCAGTGCGAAGGTGTTGGGATTGAGGATAGTGGGGTCGCGGTACTGGCCGTTGCTGAGCAGCCATTTCTCTGTTGCTGCAGAAATGATGGTGCAGGACAGAATGACGGCTTCTACGCCGCCGACCTCGCGGGCCTTTTCAGACGCCGAAAGCGCATCACGTGCGACGCCTTCCAGGTCTTTGATCATGTCGGTGATGTGCCAGTCGATGTAACGCACGTCGCGGCACTGCTGCTCAGCCCCATACAGACGTACCAGGTCTTTCATGTACGCGGCAGATTTGCGGTGGTCGGTGACCAGCAGGTAGTCGTAGCCGAAATAGCTGACGTGCTGCATCGCGGCTTCAAGCGGGCCGATGACTGGAATGTCAACCAACTCACGGGCCGCACGAACGCCTGGATCATTGCAGCAACCAATGATCACGGCATCGAAGCCATCTTTCTCAGCCTGGATCACGCACTCGAAAAGCTCCTCTTCGACCAGGTGCTTTGGGTACCACCAGTCGCAGTTTTCAGGAACGTTTTCGGTATTGGTGACCACCAGCTCGTTCCCCTGGTTGAGGTACGGCGTCAGGGTTTCAGAGATCAAACCGTTGTAGGCCGGCGTACCGAAGGGGTTGATGAAATTGACACGAACACCCATGAGAAAAGCTCCGCGATTGTTATGTGCCCCGCTTCGAACGGAGCTTTCGGAAAAACCAACCGGTCGTATTAAAAATTAGACCGTTGAGTCAGTATGATTGAATCTTGCGTCGTGTCAATAGGTCGCAGCGGTGTTGGTACGCCGTCAATCAGACGCTTTGAGGTACGCCCCAGGCCGCACCAGATAGCGGCATAGCGCTCCATGAAGGTGCGACGGAATCTGCTCACGCGCCCCTTGCACGCTGAAGGTCTGTTGTATAGATTATACCCGCTGGTCAGTTTTTTAGTATGGCGAGAACAATCAGAGGTGACTCACACCTCCAACTCCAAGAAACGATGTGAGGAGCAACGGATGATCAAGGCAGTAAACGTGGGCGCGGGCTTCCCTGGCGTATCCACTGCCACCCTTTCGGGGGAAGGCGAGATTCTTTTCTTGAGCGGCCATTGCCCAACGGATAGCAATGGCGACGTGGTCAAGGGTGATTTCGAAGCTCAGGTTCGAGCAGTATTTGAAAATTTGAAGGCCACTCTGGCCGAGGCCGGGGTAGGCTTCGAAGCAGTCGCCAAGCTCACCACCTACGTCGCGCACTTCGAGCCGTCGATGCTCCCTATCTTCAAGAAGGTGCGAAACTCATATGTGAACGAGGCGTGCCCGCCAGCGAGCGCCTTGGTCACCGTACCGATGCTCTACGACCCAGCCGTACTGATCGAAATCGATGGCTTCGCAGTAGTACCACGTCAACCGAAGTAAATAAGCGAGTTGCCAGAATGTCTCAATTCGATGCTGTAATTGTCGGCGCCGGCCACAACGGCCTGGTATGCGCTGCGTACCTGGCCAAGGCTGGGAAAAAGGTCTGCGTGGTCGAAAGGCGTAACATCGTAGGCGGAGCAGCTCTCACCGAGGAGCTTTGGCCCGGTTTCCACCTTTCGGTTGCATCCTATTGGATGTCGTTGATGCAGCCCAAGATCATGCTTGACCTTGACCTGCTCAAATATGGCGTCGAAGTGATTCCGACCCCGCCGGGCATCCATCCATTCCAAGATGGCTCGGTCGTCACTCACTGGTCGGACGTCGACCGCATGTGTGCTGAGATCCGCCGGTACTCCGAGAAAGATGCGGATGCCTACCCGGGCTATGTCGAGCACATGAAGAAACTCGTGGGCCACCTTCGCAAGCTGCTGTTCGAAGTACCGGTCGACATCTCGACCGGTAAGGTGAAAGATCTCACCAAGTCAGCTGCCCTTCTGTGGCGCATGAAATCGGCAGGCCCAATGTTCTACGACATTTGGGATTTGCTGACGCTGAGCTGCCACGACTTCCTGCGCCGCTGGTTCGAGAGCCCTCAGGTGCTCACCATGTTCGGCTGCTACACCTCCGGCAGCGGTGGCAACATTGGCCCTATGGTTCCTGGAACCGCGTATGTGCTCGCGCGCCCATACTTGCGAGACGGCACCACTAAAGCCGGCCCAGGAGGCCTGGTTAAAGGGGGTATGGGCGCCCTGGCGAACGCCATCAAGCAATCGTGCTTGGATCAAGGTGTCACCATCCGCTGCAGCGCTCCCGTGAAAGAGATCGTTGTCAAAGACAAACGGGCAGTTGGGGTGCGCCTGGAAAGTGGTGAGATCATCCACGCCAAGTCTGTCGTCAGCAACGCGAACGCGAAGACCTTGTTCTTGCGACTGCTTAAACCTCAGGATCTGCCGCCGGCAGTCATTGATGCCGTGAAGCGCATTCGCACCAAGGCGAGCACCTTCAAGATCAACATGGCACTGTCCGGTCTGCCCAAATGGCAAGGCCTGAAGGCTTCGGACAATCAGACTCCTGGCTCGATCACGATCGCCGAGAACCTGGAAGAGCTGCAGACCGCGTATGAATCGGCTCAGCACGGTGAGATGGCGAAGCATCCCTATATGTGGATTCTGACCCCAAGCGTGTTCGATCCGACTGCAGCCCCTGAAGGCAAACACACGCTGAGCCTGCTGGGCGGTCACGTGCCTTACGCCCTTCGGGATGGCCGGCCATGGGACGAGACCACGAAGGAGGAGCTCTTCAACATCGTGGTCAATCAGATCGAGCGCTACGCACCTGGTTTCCGTGAGCTGGTACTGCATAAACAGGTGTTGGTACCGTCTGACCTCGAGGCGATGTTCGACCTCCCAGACGGCCATGTTCACCACGGTGAACTGAGCATCGACCAGATCTTCTTCCGTCGCCCTATTGCCCACTACGCCGACTATCGGTCGCCGATCGCCGGTCTGTATCAGTGCGGTGCATCGACTCACCCTGGCGGTGGTGTAACGGGTGTTCCTGGCCACAATGCTGCCCAGGTCATCCTCAGCGAAATCTAGTTCTTGTTGTGTCAGCTTCCCCCTCTGCTCGTCAGAGGGGGCCTTTTTCTTCCCCCGTCCCCCTCCCCGCTCAACCTCTACCTCCTCCCTCTCTCTCGGTTTCTCTGGCCACTTACATACGATCCTGCATGCTCTCATAGGCACCTAAATGCCACTAAACCGAGACAGACTAACAAGATAAAAAAATTGACGTATCGGTCTATAAAACTGACAATGGACATTCAAGGAGCGTGAAGAACCACTTCATTCGCTCTCAATTGCATGCCAGTATCGAGTGGATGACTGAATGGAAATCACGTACCGAGGTGTTGTTTACCCTGCGCAAACGGATGCAATGGGGCACATGACTGTGCAGTATTATGTGGCAGCCTTCGACCAGGCCTTCTGGCATCTGATCCACTCGCTGGGCTATAACGCTGATTGGCGCTTCGAGCGCAAGGAAGGCTGGGCAGATGTTCGCTACGAAATCGACTACAGGGCCGAACTGAAGGTCGGTGACCTGTTCAAAGTGGCGAGCACGGTTAAGAAAGTGGGTAATGCCTCTATTGTCACTCACCATCAGATGTTCAGCGCCAACGATGAGCTCTGCGCAGAAATCCAAATGACCTCTGTCTATTTCGATCTCGAGCAGCGGACTTCCAAGGCCATACCGAACGCCATCAAAGAAGCAGCCATGAGCAGAATTCAACTGCCTAGCGATCTTTAACCTTAATCCAGGTGGTTACCTTGAATACTGTCGATATGCGCGACCAACTCAAACAAAAAAAACAAGCCTACGTCCAGGACGAGATCCTCTCTTCCGCCGCTACCCTTTTCGCTGACAAAGGGTTCCGTGCCATCACCATCAATGATGTTGCGGCCAGCCTGGGCTACACGAAATCGGTCGTTTACTACTACTTCAAGAACAAGAACGAGATCTTGTGGCAAATCTTCAATCGCATGCACCAGTGCTACGAAGACACGATCGTAGGGATCCTGCAGGAAGACCTGCCGACTGATGAGACCCTTAAGAAGATCCTGTGCCAGCACGCCCTCAACGTGATGCAGCGCAAGGACTGGACGGCGATCTACTTCCGGGACGAAAGCGAGCTTGAAGAAGCGCAGCGCCTGCTGATTCGCAAGCGTAAGCGTGAGTACGACAAGATGATCGAAGGCGTTTACCAGCGTGGCGTGGACGAAGGCTTCTTTAAGCCAGTGCCCACACACATCGCGGTAAGCGGCTTCATGGGAATGTGTAACTGGCTCCACACCTGGTTCGACGAGAACGGCAAGATGACAGCAGAGCAGATCGCCGAAACCTACGTGGACATGATGGCCGGCGGTTACCGGAAATAAAAAAAGCGCCTCACAGGAGGCGCTTTTTGTTTCAGCTCAATTACTGGTCAGCGTAACGAGGCTCGCCGACGTCCGCGCCATCAGCACGCAGGCCCTGGTCGGTGAGCAGGCTGCCCAGCTTGCCCGACTCACGCATGCCTTTGATGGTAGCGTTGATGGCCGCGCCCAGCTCGGGGTTGCCCTTGCTGTAAATAAACGCCGTTTGGGCTGGATAGACCGAGGACTTCACCTTCTCGTCCGGCTTGGCGACCTTGATCTGGATGTCGTTGCCGATACCGCCTTTCTTCTGGCTTTCAGCGCCGATTGCATAGGTGTTGACCGCAGCGTCGATACGCCCGCTGTTCAGATCCTGAGAAAGCGCCACAGCGTTCGGATACAGCGACAGCTTGCCACCGTAGAGTTTTTTCAGCTCCGGTACCCAGAGGTAGCCAGTTACGGTACCGACCTTGCGATCTTTAAGCTGATCGAAGGTGTCGGCGCCGTCACGCGAGTAGATGGCGGTCTGCTCCAGGTAGACAGGATCGGAGATGCCCATAACCTTCGAGCGCTCGAAGGTGCGGTACCAGGCGCCCACGGAGATGTCCGAACGGGATGCCACGACGTACTGAATCGAAGCTGCGGAGTCGGTGACGATGTGATTGACCTTCAGGCAGTTGTCCTTGGCAATCTGCTGAATGATTTCCCCGTCCACGCCGCTGAAGCGACGAGCCTGGTCATCATATGCAAACGGTGGCAACACTACAGAAGTAACAGTCAGTTCGCCTGGTTGGATGGTCTTGAAGGTGTGCAGAGGCTTGCAATCCTCCGCCACCGCAGAAGCCGAAATGGCCAGAGCCAAAACCGAAGCGCCCATGCCCAGCAGACCTTTAATGCTATTTTTTTTCATCGTCTCACCTAGCTTTTTGGATTAACCGAGGGAACGCGAGCTTCGGCAAATGAAGCGTAGCTCGCGCCAACTACTACTTACTCGTCACAGCTTGAAGCACGAATTTCTGGATCTGCCTCACCAGAGAGTCGACACAAAGGTCGCTTCCCCACTCCTTGGTGAGCGCGCCATCCAAGGTGGCGCAAATCGTCCCTGCAGTCAGACGGTCATCCTGGATATGAAAGACGCCCTTTTTTCGACCTGAAGCGATAACACCAGACAACACCTCTTCAACTCGAACTCGGATTCTGTTGATATCCGCCTGCTGATCAACCATCAGGTTGCAGGTTTCACGTCGCGACAGGACATAAAGCGAGCGGTTTTCAAGCGCTATGCTCATGTAGGTTTTGACGAAGGCACCGAGCGCATCAATCGCATTACTGCGACCTTTGAGTTCCTTCATGACCGCATGCAATAACAGCGAGTCAAGCTCCTCAATGAAGTCAAACAAAAGCGTTTGTTTGCTCTCAATGTGGTTGTACAAAGAGCCAGCCTGAATTCCCACAGCATCGGCCAATTGCCGAAGGCTGACTGACTGAAACCCCTTGGTAACGAATAATTCCAACGCAGTGCGACGCACAACAAGCGACTTGCATGAGCCGCTTTCAATATTGGCATTGGTGGCAAACGAACTGGCAAGACTTCCCATATTGATACCACCAATCTCGTACAACATGATGCCGTTGTACATAACGAAAGAGTTTCAATGAAAATGCTGCCGCCTCAAGGAGCGGCAGCAGTACCGCTTAAAGGCCGCTTTTCGCCAGATCTTCAGCAAAGTTACGACGGTCGCGAGCGTAGTCGACCTCACTGTCGCTGATTGCGCGGATGCGCACCTTGCTCTGCAGCTCCTCAGAAATGTGTGCGACCACACCTGGCATGGTGGAGATGACAGCCAGGCCAGTCATCTCTGCAGGGGTAAAGCCCATCTGGGCCAGGATCGCCCCCATCATGCCGACCTCGTTGATCACGATCTCGGGCTTGTTGGCCTGGGTGGTGAAGGCCTTATGCACCGCCTCATACCACTCACAGATATCACCCCATACGCCCGTATCGACTGCCAGGGCCTTCAGTTGCTGAGCACGCGGGTCGGTGTAACGGAAGACTGGGTGACCCAGGCCTGGCACGCGTTCCTTGCGAGCACGCATCCCTTCCACCAAGGCGTTGGCAGAAGCTTCGAAGTCGCTTGTGTCTGCCGAGAAGGTGGCGTTCAGGAAGTTGCCAGTCTGATCAGGGGCCAGCGAATACTCACCAGCGGACAGCACAGCAGTGGCCAGGCCAGCGACCATGGATGGGTTGCTGGAAACGCAGAAACGGGCAGCTGCAGTGCCTGGCTTCTTCAACGCGTAATCCAAAACCGAGCACAGGATGCCGTCGATCATCTTGGACTCGCCGGCATTCGGCAGGCGCCCACGGATCACCAAGTAGGTGGCCGAAGCGAAGCTCAGCTTGCCGATCAAGTCGCCCAGGTCGTAACCCCGGATGTAGACAGCGGACTCCTCAACATCGCTTACCGAGGTGCTCCAATACCGCTTTTCTGTAGTCATTGCTGGTTCCTATCGAGAGTGCCTGCATCGCCCACTTGGACGATCGCATGGTTCGACTGTATTCCAGGTATATTTTTTTGTCCAGCGGGTACGTAAAAATGATTCATGGGTCTTGATCGCATCCGGAAGGCCATCCAGGTGGTGCCCAAAAGGTGGTGAATGCAGTAGGAGCGAAGCTGCCGTAGGTGGGTCAGGAAGGGGGGCGTCGAGGATCAGTGGAAGCCAGCAAAATGAACGTACCCGATATTCAGAATGTTTGACCAATGGGTTTTTTCAGGTATCGTGCCTCTCCTCAGGACGAGCTCGAAACCCGCGAGCAACCATCGAAAAAATGGTGGTGCCGTAGCTTGGCTACCTGAGCCTTTGATACATCTGCCCAAATAAATCTAAAGGTACAGCGGATGAATTACGCCCCCTCTCCCAGTCAGAATCGATGCACAGTTGACTCCATCCGTTGCAGGCCAACGGAACGCTCTCTCTTACAAGACTAAAAATTTCTACCGCTGTCGCTGCAGCAGTACATAGAGACAATTCGGATATTTTCATGGCTCGTTCACACTCGCTTGATGACGCGGTGCTCACGCGTACCCACAAACGTATTTTCCTTTCAGCCCTAGGTAGTCCTTTCATTGCCGGCTACGTCCTGAGCTTGATTGGTGTCGTTATTGCTCAGATCACAGGCGAGCTGCAGCTCTCGACAATGTGGGAAGGCCTGATCGCTGCGGCTGCACTTCTGGGAGTGTTCTTTGGCGGCACGCTCGGGGGATGGATTACCGACAATTTCGGCAGAAAGTTTCTGTACCTTCTTAATCCGGTGCTGATTTTCGTCTTCTCGGTAGCGCACATGTTCGCCGAGACAGCGCTGACGCTGTGTCTGCTGCGTTTCATCATCGGGGTAGCAGTAGGCGCGGATTACCCAGTGGCCTCCACAATTCTCTCTGAGTTCATGCCCAAGAAACATCGCGCCCCCATGATCGGCGGGCTCGTGATCATGTGGTTTGCGGGCTCGGCTACTGCCTACATCAGCGGTGAGCTGATCATGAGCACCTGGGGTGATGAGAGCTGGAGGATAGTGCTAGCGGCGGCAGGAATCCCATGCGCCCTGTTCTTCTTCATGCGCCTGGGCAGTCCAGAATCCCCTCGCTGGATGGCAGATCGCGGAAACCTGGCGGCAGCAGATCACATCGTTAAAAGCGTCTACGGCCAGCAATACTCAATCAGCGACATGCCTGAGGAAGAAGAGAAAAAACTGTCACTTCGCTCCCTTTTCAGCGCTGGCCATGGCCGCAACATGCTGTTCGTGACGCTCTTCTGGACTTGCTCGATCATCCCTCTGTACGCGGTCAACATCTTTGCGCCTAAAGTCATGCAGGCCCTGGCACTCTCCGGGCGCTGGGCGAGCCTTGGCTCAATCATGATCATGCTGCTCTTCGTTGTCGGATCGATGCTGGCATCCAAGATGCTCAACATGATGGGCAGGCGCCAATTGCTGACCCAGAGCTTCATAGGCTCGACAATCCCCCTGCTGCTGCTTGGGGCCTTCCCAGAGGCCTCCCCCGTCGCCGTTTTGATTCTGTTCAGCGTGTACGCCATCTGCATTGGTGGCACCCAGGTTCTGCTCTTCGTTTACCCGACGGAATTGTTCCCGACCTCTATCAGGGCCTCTGCCCTGGGCGTCGGAACTTCATTTTCCAAACTGGGTGCCGCTATCGGGATTTACCTGGTGCCAATGTCCGTAGCGTCGTTCGGCATTTCTCCAACGATGTATGCCGCTGCGGCAATATCGCTGATCGGCCTGATAGCTACCGTGCTCATGGCACCTGAGACAAGATCCAACGGACTCATGAAAACGGCATAACAAAAAAGGGCGCTCAGCGCCCTTTTTGTTGGGAATCAAACACCAGCCCAGGGTATTTCCTGTGCTGGCATCTTTTGCCGCAGCTCGTAGCCAACTCCAGCACCAGGCGTGGATACCAGTTCCGCGACGACCTGCCCCACACCTACAGCGCAGATCGCGTTCACGTCATGCCCTACGGCCACGATTGCGCCGAGTACCCCCTCAGGCCGCCCCACGTAGGGTTTACCAAAAGGTGTAACGGGAACATCAACCAGATCATCACCTGCAGCCACACGCTCCTCCTTGAGCCCCAAATCAAGGTTCAAACAGCCCTCGAATCTGCAGCTGAGCGCACCAGCAGCTACGACGGTCTCATCTGCCAGGAACTGCCCAGCGGAGGTCGACACACCGACCACCCTATCGCCAGTCACGAGAAGCTCCGTTACTTCGAGGTCTTCAAAAATCCGCCCGCCTCGATCGTTCACGATACTCCTCAAGTCCATAAGCATCTCATGCATGGATAGCTCATCACCCAAGGTTCCTCGACGCACACTGTTGGCAGTGATCGTGGACTGGGAGGTGAAGCAGAACCGGCTCACCAGGCGCATGTTGTAACCAAGATCCTCGAAGAGGGGGAACAGTAGCTCTTTCCCGCGCTTGGCCAGCTCTGAGCTCTTATCACCGCTGCCGATGCAATCAACGAAGGGGGTACGCGGCCCTTTAGTGCCTACCTTCGATTGCTCAATCAGGGTGACCCTCATTCCGGCCTTTTGCAGGAAGTAGGCGGAGCAAATCCCAACGGCTCCCCCTCCGATGATGATCACATCCAGTCCAACGTACTTATCCACAGCGCGTACCTCGTGGTTGCCAGTGCTGGTATGTCCCGCAATCGGCTTCGCGGAGCTCCAAAACGGAACATACCCGAAAGACTGTTTTGCATACCCCTCGGTCAGTATTTGGATTTGAGCCCGCTCTGTCAACCAATTCAAGCCTGGCGTGAATACCCGAGCAGACCAATGGTGAGCTCCCAATCCATGGCCAGAACGCTTTCACCGCGCATCATTCCTATAGGACATTCGCGGTTTGTAGAACCTGTTCAACGGATGCCGTCTGTGTCAGTTTCCGCCACGCCCACACCTCAAACTTGAGCCTTGCTGTCTCAGCTCCTAACACCTACCTAAGCGAGCGGAGCTCGCAGGCCCTTTAGGGCGGCAGGCGAAAAGGATGGAAGCCCGGAGGGGCGAGACTGGGCGGAGCCAAGGCTCGATTTGCGACAGCCTGGCCAATTTCTGCGGTGAGCCAACGCCACTCCAGTCACCGGCAAAAGGAAAAAAGGGCCATTGTCGTACTGCTGGCAATGGCCCTGATGAGGCAGCCCTTTTCTCCCTTAGGATCAAGACCACGACTGAGAGCGGTGAAGAGTGACTACAGCTTGAAAAATGCGAGCAGCAAGTAGCCGAACTTCACTATGACCTTGGCCCATTCGAGCAACCGATCACCCCAGGCGCGAGAAACATTCGGCGGTTTACCAGGCGATTGATTACGTTCAATCGCCAGCTTGTAGTATGACTCGATAGACGCGACATCCTGACCCGGCTTCATTTCCCTGGAGCAGGTAGCGCAAATGCAACGATGGTTGGTGCTCATGATGGTCATCCCGTTCGAAATTGGAGAAATTTTTCGAAAGGAATCAACGAAGGCGGTGTTTGTACCCGCTGAGCTCAGGGCCGTCCGCGAGAAGGGGGGCGCGGAGGAACGCTCGTTGCGAACGAGCAAGAAGGGAGTTGAGTTTTGCCAAGGCGCTGAGGCAGTAGGCGAGAACAGCTGACCAGTAGCGGGAGTGGCGATTGAACAAGCTGCCAGAAGTAAGCCCCTCTACCTCACTGAGAGCGGTTAGGGCGAGCATTGCTCGATCAATTGCGCCGGTGAGAGTGCAGCGTGCACTGCGGCCCGAAAGATGGGAAACGTCCAGCATATCCAAGGCTGACTTGGCCCGGCGCACGGCCTCGCTATCTTCCTCCTGCGCTGCTAGCTCCAGCCTGGCAAATTCGGCTTTGAGCTCAGCCGTCATCGCATCTAGCGACATAGGCTCATCCATCAAATCGACGGCGTCTTGAGGTACTGATGATTGATCGTCCATAGGGAGTCTCGGTTGTTGTCACCACTTCACCATAGCGATTTCGATGCACCAGTACAATCATCCGCTCGTTGCGGAACGTAAATCAGGTTGTGCCCTCATCTCCCCCGAGCCAGGTCATTCCCAAGACCTATGTCTGGACGAGCTCAGGCATTGAGACTCGATAGCTGAATCACGGGGCAGGCCCACCCTAACCTTCGGAATCTAGCAACGCTCAGTACCTTTTGAGCTACGTTTTAGCATTGTAAGGTCATTCGTTGCGCTCTCTTGCGCCGACGTTTTCTCATGGGAGGGGATAATGCCAAGGCTGACACTAGGTGATGTGGTTGAGGTTGTTTCCAGAGCCGGAGCGCCAAAAGCCAACAAGGTTTCAGAGATCAAGAACAGGCCGCCCTACAGCCCGGTTACTGATTTCTACAAGGCTCTTCGAGAGGGCATTGTTGCTGTCCATGAGAAGGGAGGAGATAAAGGGGAGCTCAAGTCGATCCTCACTCGGATCAGCGACCAGAAGAAGCTAAGCAATTATCCTCGAGCGATTAAAGGGTATGAGAGATGGTGGGGGCGAAAGCAGATCGAATGGCACGCACCTTACGCTGTGACCTACCAGGTAGGTGACATCGACATTTCGGTTAAACCAGAGCTTGGCCTGATGGTCGACGGGGTGCCTCACTTCGTCAAGCTGTACCTTAAAGACGAAAAACTGCAGAAGCTCAGGATTGATGTAGTGCTCGCCCTGATGGAGCACTCTCTGAGACCAGACGCTCCAGATGGCTGCTGCATGGCCATACTGGACGTAAAAAATAGCAAGCTATTCGCGGGCCCGGGCCACGCAGATCCGAAACTGCTTTCAATGGTCAATGCAGAGATGGCATACGTGTCAGCGTACTGGGGCCAGCTGTGAGCAACGTTGGTAAAGCTCAGTAATTACAGGTTCGTGCCGTCTACCTAATGCGTTCCGGAGCGGATCGCCCTTCTCCGGATCGCATGGATAATCCAAATCAGCTGACACCTTCAGCTTGCTTTGCTGCCAAAAACGCCGCAGTCCATAGCTAATCGGCCAGCCACTCAGCTTCAGAGGGATAAAGCATCCACGCAACCCAGCCGAACTTCATTATAACCACTCCGTCTTCGAGCATAATTGCCAAATCGAAGACAGCGTCTTTGGCACCCTCGAATTCGAATAGCGGATCAGGGTCATGGAAGGTTCCATACCCGATAATTTTTTCTCCAGACATGTCCGAATACATTTCATCAACACCTGGTTTGGGCATTGGCAGGTAGAATGCTATAAGACCATTCCAGCATGCGATTCGATGTTAAAGCTTGCGCTCAGCGTCGACAGAATGCCGCTGATCAGCCAGATGAACCAGTGAATAGCTCAAGTCTGTAGCCACCTGTACAGCTTGAGGGAGTGTATACCCCACTCTGAAATCATGTAACCATGTATTGATGAGGCCTGAGGCTTCCAGTTTCACAGCCGCTTCGTATTCTTCAAGCCCGCCAGTGAAAGTGAAAAACTTCTCAGCCTTGAACGAAAAACTGGATTTGCGAGGCTTGCTGGAAGTCATAATACTCTCGAAATTTTCTCACAACTGTATAAACGGATAATTTTCGAGAAACCTTGAGTGCAATTTTGATTTATTTGCTGCTCGTCTCTAACAGCCTTCAATGAATAGCAAATCTTACCGCCAGCTAGCGGCATGCCAATCAGACACTGAGCGGCGACGTATGGATACGACAGATGCCTGATTTATAAGTACGCTCTGGGGAGACTGTTCTAATCGTGCCTTGACGAATCATCCAAATAACCCAAAAATATTCGAAATTTCCGGGTAAGCGTAGGGCACCATGAGATATTTCGTGACATACATCTGCTTCGATACTTCGGTCGATTATAAATTGCTTGGCACTACTGATACCATTGGGTATCCCGAGTACCAAATCGTATCGCCTTTAGAGAATCCTGCGTATGCAGACTGCGCAACCATCAGTGACATCGAAGCACGATTTGAGCGCCTGAGAAATTACCAGACCAACCATAACGAGGTAACGTTCCCATGCGCCACTGTTAAAGTGCTTAGGGTCGAACCCTTAGAGGAGAGTTGGTTCGTGAAAGGCTGGGATCAACCGCAGACCGTCGCACACGCTCAGGGATAGAAGCTTTCGGCTTAGGCGATTAACCGCACCAAGTAGCCCCCAGAAATCGCATCAAGACCTATTCGAAGAGAGCGACTCGGTACGCCTTGAACGGCTTACTTAGGCAAGCGGAGCGCGCAGGCCAGGAGGGGCGAAGGCATGAAGGATGTCAGCCCGAAAGGGCCGAGACGATGCGGAACGCAGAGGCTCGGTTTACGACAGCCTGGCCGCGAAGCGGCATGCCCTCACCTCCTGTCACTCGTCAAAAAGGTGATCCATATCTTCACTCGTGAAGCCCCAGAAATAGGCCACCTTCTGAGCCTCTGCCGGCGCCGATTCCAAGACAGCCCGGCCTCTTGGGAACAGCTCCGCATAGAACGCCACCGTTCTCGCCATGACGTGCACGGAGGTCTGCAAAGCTACCAGGGCCAGCATGCGCTGATCCTCCATCGACTGAGCCTCCCCCATCTGCATAGAGCTGATGTAGGAGCTATGGGCATACCCGCAAAAATGTGAGTAGACGTTCTGGAAATACTTCTTATTGAAGCCCGCCCTCACCGCCTCGTCCGTCCACGACCACCCTACCCTCCACTCCCCCTTGAGCAGCCGCTTTGCTTGTTCAGCGTTGTAGTCTCCAAGGTAAGGTGCCCCCTCGATCTCAGCGACTTGCTGTGCAACCTGTAGTCGTGTGGCATCGATCGTTTTCCTGGCCTGCTCAGTGGACGGGTGCAGCCTGAGCCGATCTCTGAGACCACCCAACCGCCAGACCCCGTGCCTAAATTTTCTCAGGCCAGGATCCTGACTCCGGAAAATCCAATGGAACACGATGAAGGTTTCGAGGCAGGCCCGGGCAAGGATCGTAGCGGAGGAATGATCCACGAAGACGATCTCTTTACCGTCCTGGAAACTCAGTTGAGTCGTGTTAATGAGCACACGCCTGCTTGAACAGCTTCACCGCCAAGATCTGGGCATGGTTGATCCAAGCATCATCTGGCGTCAGGGGTTGGCCGCGCTGTGATTCGATCATCGCTGCGAACAGCTCAGTAAGGGTGGCGAAGTCTTGTTCTGAATCGCGCTGTGAACGTGATTGTGGTGTCGGTGACATCGTGGCTCCTCAGAAGAGTCAAGCAAGGTCGCTCAATAGGGAAAGTTGCTCATTGCGGATCTGAGCCGGCTAAGCGCCTGCCTAGCGCTTCCTGAGTATCAGGAAAACGATATTCCCAGTACACCTCCCCTTTCCTCTCAAACCGATTCAACTCTGACTTTTTTACCCACATTTTGCGCTTCTCAAAGTGCAGCATCATCGTCCCCATTTCAAATTTCGTATCTATGGGCTCGTGATAAATTTTTTTCTTTCCAACCCAAGTCCAACCCCTCATTGGTTTGCTGCATGCAGAAATGAAGAGCTGGGAACCAACCAAATCAGGAATGGACACGACTTTCCCACTTACGTCCTCCCAGTCCCGAAACTCGATCATCCCCCCGAGAGAAAAGCTTCCATCACTTAAGTCCTTAATCAGCGCGAGCGGTTTTGGCATGAACGCGTCCGCCCGAAGGTCGCCCAACCCATCACCGTAATGATGCATTGGCTGATACTTAGAAGGATCAATAGGCTCTCTAAAGAACACAAATTTGTAGCAAATAGGGGACAAAAGCCCTATGTCTTTATCATCCTTATGGCTAGGATAGTATTTCCCGTCAGGCCTGATTTGAAGGGCGGTCGGTTTTATTCCCCCTCCACTCATATAGCCTGTAATCGTGGAAATATCTTTATCGATCATTCGCTCCCGCTCGCTCTTCTTGAGATGGGTGAAAACGAGCTTATCTAGACGCTTCTTATAACTATCAAAACGGGGATCTTCTAGAGAAACATTGGCACGATATACAAAAACACTAAATTTACCAAGCGGCTGAAGAGTTCTGTTTAGATCCAACATAATCTGTTGTAGCTTTCGCGTCGACTCCAAACTTTCCGCCTGCGAGGCTGCCTGTGACTGACGTTGAATATACGTCTCCAGGATTTGCGAAATCAGAGCAATACACAAGCCAGCCACACTACCAGCAATAAAGACCTTACCTTTAACCGTAAACTGCCCAGAGGCATCCCTGATTTTCAAAACACTACTCAAGACGCCGAGAACCCCAGACATCAGGATCCCGACAATTTTGAAAACTACCAGCAGCATTTCCACAGTTTATTTCCCGACCCGCGCCAAGCAACTTTACTAAATCTGTATTCTTTAGAACGACTGACCCATCGCTAATGCGGCGTCCGCCTCAATCATCCACTCCCTCGTGCGGTGCTCGAGATCGTAGGCCTCATACTCACGAACAGGGATTTCCTGGAGCACCTTAAGCGCCGCCCAAGCGTCGTAATCATGGAATGGATTGAGCCCCATGACATTGCCCAGATTTTGGTCGACATCGCCTCGGTAACTGGCGATTCGAGCAAAAAGCGAAGCCGCTTTATTCAGATCCCAGTCGCTCAAGAAAAGGAGAAGCGCGGTAAACGCCATTAGCGGCTTACTCGCCTTGACATCGACGTAGCCCCTGCCAAGTGCCTTCTGAACCGGATGATAGTGGTGGGACATAAAGCGAGCGAGCTCAAAGGTGGCGTCGTACTCTACCTTCAGGATGGTTGGGTCGAACACGAGCCTTGAGCTATTGGCATTCAGGAGCTTTTCAATTCGACCCACCAGAGGCCTCAGCATCACTGTCCGGTCGCTCAGGAAAGTCAGCAGCGATTCGTGACGACGGGCTAGCATCACCTCCATCGCCGTCTTCATCTGGAAACCAGGTACTCCCAGAAGCTCCCTGTTGATAGTCAGCCACTGCGGCTGATATCTCACAGGCCAAGCTGCCGCTTGCACGGCTGCTACCCACTGAAAAACTCGGTGATCTAGAGTCACCTGAAATACGGCGCTGACTTTCTTATTGTGGAACCATTCACGCATGCTCCTGATCCTGGCCTGGTCGAGAAGTCCGAGGTGGATACCTTTGCATACCAGATCCCGAACTGCCCGAGACAAACCATCACGAGCAGTTGAGCTGAACTGCACCAAGCCTTCCGGAGCCTCCCCAGGTGGCAGAGCGGCAAAGTCGCAGAAGTCATGATGACCACCTGGAAACCGGAAGTAGGCTTGCTTGATGGCCTCCCCAGTGACCTTGGAACTGGTGGCACGAACCACCTCGGCCCCCTTCGCAAAGCACGCAGGGCACTCGACATCAGCGTGAATGACCTGCTTCCAGATTTCTGGAATGGGCTCAGAGCGCTTCAGCTTAGGTCGCTGGTGTTGGTCAGCAAAAAGCTGGAGCAGTTGATCTACATCCAGCTCCTGCTGGCGGGAAACGGAGAAAGCGGTCAACGGCATTTCAAAGCTCCATTTGAATGCTGAAGCCCTATGCGCCTCGAACCGTATAATGGCAGGACGACACTAGGCTGTGTTTGTCCGCTAAGCTATCGCTTTCGCTCCCCGACTACCAGCTCACTGCGTCAGATGCAAAGCCGGCGTCCTGGTCAAGCAGGTACGTGCCAGGCATGCGATACTTCGATCCGACAACGTTTACCTTGAACAGATCATGACGCTTACAGATGCGATCATTGTCCTCCTGGCCGAAAAAATTCACGGCACAGAAGAGGCCATACGTAGGGCGGCAAAGAATATGGCCAAGCGACTCCCCCGCAGCAAGCGTGGCCTCATGCAAGACATAGCCGAGAGCAAAAACCCGCGAGACTTGATGCGGCATATCGCGCTGGGCCTAGACGACTAACAGTCCGAGAAAGCGTGGCTCTGAACGCGCCTGTACCGCGCTCACAGGCAAGCGGAGCGCGCAGGCGGGAGGATGAAAGCCCGCAGGGCCAAAACCCGCCACAGGGCGGGGTTTGGTTTACGCCAGCCGTCCGCGCAGCGGCCCGCTAATGGTTTACCGGTGGAGCTTACTGAACCGCTCAACCACAACACTCGGAGCAACGCTTGGCCAGGCTTCCAAATCCGCCGACTTGCGCCAGAAATCAATAGCGCGCCAAAGGAAGTACATTCCAGGAATTGCCCCACCCATCATCGAATAGCTGTGCAGAACGGGTATAGCTCCCGACGTAGGGTGGTCTGCGAGGACTGGAAGAAGCGCAAGGAGGAACACAGCCACGTAAGCCACAGCAAACCAAATCGCTCCATGGAACATCATGTATACAGGCGTAGCCAGCCGAAGCTTGGTCAGGCTGCGAATCCGCCCGCCCTCCTCCTTATACGCATATACCGCCCCGTGATTTTTGAGTTTATTTTTCGACCTCTTGTAAACACAATAAAAGTCGTAGTGCTTACCAGCTTCAATCTCTTCATAGAGTTGAGTGGGAATGACAGTGTTTGGAACCAGCACACCATCAATTTTCATGATGACCTGGACACTTCCCTCTCGATGCTCAAAAACACGAATATCTTCAAGCTTGCCAGAGACCTTGATGTAATCAGTGCCTGCCACAGTACAACTCCTGTCAAAAATATCCGATACCTAGCGATAGGCAAAGGGAAACCGCAGGCAGCTCTAAGTAGAGCTACCTAGTTAAAAACCAGGGCTTAGTGGAGCCGGTTCGGGATTGTGAAAAAGGTTTTAGCCCCGCCCTTTAAAAACTCCCGCAGTCCCGCACGCCCACCGTCCTTCCGGAAAGTAGCAATCACGTAACGGGAATGTTGAGTAGTCGCTACCCAGAAGCGCCCCTCCTTACGCAACGACTGGATGTCAGAGCTGCGTAGGTAGTGCCCGTCAGCAAATCGCCCATCCGGGCTAGCATTTACATGGCCGAAAACAACACCAACAGCACTAGCAGCAATGATCTGCGCGTTCACCAGGTATGCGGTGACAGGCTCTCCATAACCTTGGCCTGCGGCGCGCGCAATGCGCAGAAGATCAAAATCCGTGTACCGCCTGCTGTGCAAATCGATGGAGTAGGTATTTGATGCTGCCACGTAAAGCTCCTTGGATGGCTGAGCCCAGCCAAATACTGATCACGAAATGGAATTACACCGGAGCCCGGTACAGCTCTCTCACCTGTCGCAGAGAGTCATGATCAAACCCACCCTCATGGGAGTCGTTGTAGATCTGACCACTCTCGACCTCGAGCAGGCACACCGGGCAGTCGTTCCTGTCAAACCCCATAGACACTGACTTCAGTCGCTCCATACGCCACGTCGCAGTGCCATTCAGCCGCGCAGGCGTAACGACCTGAACATCATCAATCTGCAAATCATCGCCTTGGGCACTGACAAGCTCATGTAACTTGGGCTCGTCATTCAACATTTCTTGACTTGAAACGAAACGGCCATCTATCCGCCGCTTCACACTTACGTGATACCAGTGGGTAGCAAGCGCTCGGGAAACGCCATGCCAATGCATGAGCCCGTCGCCAAACATGCCGGGGATGCCAGCCATGTCGGCTTGGTGGGAACGAAACATATCTTGATCTCTAAAACAGTCGAGTCGTCACGAGCGATGCCGTGAGACCTAGAAAATTGAGAAGATGCCTTGCAGGGTTGAGGACTTACGGTACCCAGGGCCCTTCAACACGTAGACCGTGTTCCTTGTCTCGAAGAGGTACCCATCCTTGAATGCTCGAGCAATGGTTGACCTGACCCAATTGCCTGGCTCGAAGCGCCGCTGCTCGTCGTGAACAACCTTGTGGGCAAACAGGAACATGGGCTGACATCCAGCTGCAGCCACCTTGGCCAGTTCATCCTCCGTGAGAATGGCATCCATGACCACCCACTCTTCTACAACGCAAAGAGGCATCCGCTTGTAGTGCCCCCGCGCGGCGAGAAGCACACCCTCAAGGGTCAGGTCAGAGCCGACCAAGTCAACGCCTCCCTCCCCCAATAACACGTGGCTGAGTGGGCCTTCCATCAAGCATGTCCCCGCATTTCATCAACCATAAATTGCCAGCTTGGCCAGCGAATCGCCAAAAGAACAACTATAGACGTTTGTTTGGCGGCGGGCAATCGGGGCATACCTCTTGGTTTTTGGGGATTCGTAATGTCGCTCCGGTACTCCTTCGCTGCAGTGCTTCAGTTGTTGCGCCTGCGTAAAGGGATAACTCAGCCTGCCATGACCAAGCATGTGAATCAGCAGACAGTGAGTAAGTTGGAGCTGGCTAGGAGTTCCGTTTCCTTGGAAACCAGCTATAAACTCGCTGCCGGGCTCGAGATTGAGACTGTGACCCTTGTCGCCCTGACCATTGCTTCTCACGACCGTCGCACGGTTAGAGATATTCTTCTTGCATCGCTAGCTGAGGTTGAGGGCCTGGATCTAGCTGATGTCGCTGTCCCTGCCGAGCCAGAACGGCTGACTCCCATGAACATCTCAGGAGCAAGGGAAAAGCTGGAAGCAGTCCAAAAGCTAAAAGCAAAAGGACTCACTCAGGTTGAGGCTGCAAGGCAGCTGGGGATGCCAGAGTCGACGTTGCGTCGGTTGTGGCATCATGTATTGGACGACTAACCTTAAACGTCGCGCAGGGCTAGTCACTGTCCTTGTCGCCTGATGCCGCATATTCACGTCCTTTTCACATGCGGTGTGGGAACTTTAGCTATCCCTACGTGTGATAGACCTCGCCCGCCTAGCAGCGGGCTTTCTTTTGCCGGCAATCCTCATCGACTCGACCCACTCGTTCGTTGGGCTGTCAGCTTCATTGGCCATGGCTATGAGGTCTCCTCTGGGTAGTTGATCGCCCTAGGCATTCCTGCACCTGCTGAGCATGCCCTGATGGAACGCCTGGCGCATACCTATGGGAAAACCTGGCATACCTGACACACCGATCAAGACAAAGCGCTACTTTTAGTTCTGCCGAAGTTGATGATCGGCTTTACCGCAGATGGGCAATCTGACCCGGCGATGGTAGAACAGCGCAATCGGCGCCTGGGTGTAGATGCTGCAAAAGGCTGAAATTCAAATCCCTGCAACTGATCAGGCGGATGGCTGGCGGCACCGCAAAGCGATTCATATCACCGTTCCAACCTGCGCGCATCTGCCCGGCCCTGCTACATCGCCTCCGGTGAATTCCAACAGCCGTTTCAGCCAATAGCATTTGGGGCAAAGGCAGGTACCTATGCTCTAGGGACGGCTGTCGTAAACCGCAAGGTTACGGCCCTATCCGGCTTCCATCCTCACGCCTCTGGCCCATCCGTAGGCCGGCGCGCTCCGCTTGCAATGGTGCAGATCCCTGCATCATCGGTATTCATTCAGATTGTCACGACCTTTATCACGCGATAGGTCGCGCGTTACGATCTTTCGCGCACCTGGTTGGCTAGTACGAAGTTAAGAAAGCGCCCGTCCTTATCCGGCATCCGAAGAAAAACACAGGCTCTCTGTGTGAACAGACGAGGTGCGGAATCATGGCAAACGATCAAGACAAGGCTGGCCAGCGAAGCGGCACCGCACAAAACAAACCTGGTAATTTCGTAAACGACCGGGAGAAGGCTTCGGAGGCGGGCCATTAAGGTGGCCAAGTGTCGGGCGGCAATTTTTCCAATGATCCACAGCGGGCATCGGAAGCCGGCCAAAAAAGTAGCGGAGAACCATAAATCGCTCAGCTTGATAAGCTGTAGATTGAGAGCGATAACATAAAGTATCGCCCGCCCACTTAAAATCAGGATACAACATAACCGACGGTTGTTTTTCGCAGTCTACCCTCAGCAACTGCGGCCTTAAAAACAGCCCCAGCTCTAACATTTCCGATCCTGTTATTTTTTGCGAACTCCTTCAACGGAACCGGCGTGCCAGTTTCCATTACGCTCAAATCCTTAAGCAGAGAAACCAAAAAATCATCATTGGTCAACGGTGCAGTTCCTACAGTTTTTTGCGTTTCTCGAAGGTCGTCCGACTGCGGAAAGGCTGGCGTTTCCATAGATTGCTCTGGCTGTGAACTTTGCATAAATTGAGCTGGTGGGAAACTGTCAGAAACTCTGGATTTCGAGAGGTCACGAAGAGAAATCAAAATCAAAGCAGGCACAATTTCCAATGCCAGGGAGAAACCCAAGCATAGCAACGTAGAAAACTCAGGGCTAATAGATGATGCTTTGCCATTAACAGATTGGATTCGCGCAATTTCTGATGAATCCTGATTCATTCTCTCAATAGCGCTATCTCGCTCCTTGGAAATTCGAGCATGGGAAGACTCTTCATAAAACAGCGCTTTGGAGACAACCCCTGTAGACCTAAGTCCAGCGGCTTGCTTGCGGACGCTTTCGGCTTCTGAGTCTAAGCGAGTGATAAGTGCTGTATCACTTGCCACCCTACCCTCCAAAAAACTGGCTCGTTGTATAGACAACGCCTTAACCTGACTCTGACTATCCAGAATCGATGACATCAGACGGTCGTATGTAGCCCACCCACTAACCACGCTCAAGATGACCGCTGAGATCGCGATTCCGCCCTTCGTCAAGATGCTGCGAAGTCTGGGAAGAACTGACCACGCAAGACACTTAAATAAGTCAAGCAACACAGCAGCGAACGCAAACAACAATGCAAACCCTTTATTCTCAACTAACGTATACAACCCAATACTTACCGACACAGCCGTGATACAAGCAAGCAATGACGCAACACAACAAAGCAATACATTCAACCTCATGCAACTGACCACATCAAAACCTAAGTTCATCTTCATATACAGCTCGACCTTATAAGTGAGACGAAAAACTCGACATTAGCCCTTCATAATATTGCTTGCCACGCCCAGGGGAATACTCAACGAAATAGCTAGCAGGCTGTCTCAACCTCGCCTTAAAATCCTCACCGAAGAACAAATTAAGCAGCCGAAGCATATCCTCAATCAGCTTGAAGATTTCGACCTGCTTAGCGGTGTATCTAATGTAGAGCCTTTTACCTCTCCCTCTACTTGAGAACTCGTAGTAGTAGAATCGAGCTGTTTCTTGCTTTTCTCTATCTCTTTTTGCAATTTCAACCTGAAGTTCGCGAATTGTTTTTGGGTCATAATGTATTCCTTCCTGTGTCGTTAGCTTGTGCCATGTAAGTCTTGAGCGCTTGAGCTGCCTGCCACTAATGTGTTTGCCATCAAATTCAAACGAGATGCCTTTGGGCTGTCCTTCATCGTTGAGCGTGAGGTGGATGTAGACTTTTTGCTTTCTCAGGGCTCTCACGAAGTGGAAAATGTCGCCGTCCTGGGCGTTGGTTGCTTCGATTGCTCCGGCGATCTTGGCGATCATCTTGTGCTTCAGCGGTAGATCATCGTCGCGGATTGATGCCTGCAGTTCTGCATGGGTAATCGATACGCCCCATGTGTCCTTTGGCTTTGGCGCTTTCTGCAGGTTGAATCGATCTTCGATCCTAGATACAGAGTCAAGGCTCGTTGAGCGCTCATTGCTGTCCTTTACCATGGAGAACTCATCGTTGAGCCTGATCCTGTTGGCGACGATGTGGACATGCTGGTGATCCTTGTCCTGATGCATTACTGCGACGTACTGACAGCACTCATCAAACCCAAGATCTGACAGGTAGGTCTGGACTGCTGTGCGCCACTGAGCGGTTGTTAGGGACTCACCGGGGCGCAGAGACAGCATCGCGTGAAATACCGGTTTAATGAGCTTGCCCGAGTCTATCGAGAGGCGCCTCAAGGTCTCGACCTGATCGAACTCCCTGATCATCTCTGACAACTCCGACTCGTTGCCTTGGAGGACGCCTGGCAGAGGGTCTTTGCTCATTGTGTTAAAGCTGATCGTTCGGATGCCGCTGATCTCGTGGTCGTGCTTTGTGCATCCGAATATGTACCTTATGCGCCCCTTAAATGAGCCAGCAGACTTGGGAAATATCTTGCCAATCATTGCATACCCCCAAGATTTATCTGGGCTATGTACTTCACCTTCATTAAAAGTTCGCAGCTTGGGCGGTCGGCGTTGATCATGGATGCAAGGTTCATCAGCTCGCGGGCGATCTGCACAACGTCTTGGGTGACTTTTGGCTTAACCTGGCCACTGGCAACGAAGTCTCTTATAAACGCGCTTGCAGACTTGTAGCCAGCTTCAGCCATCTTTGCATTCAGAGTTTCGAGCTCAGACTTATTAAGCCTAAATGTGATTCTGGTCTCTTTGCTCTGCTTCTCAATGCTCTTCATCTTGACTCACCTTTATTATTCTAGTTATCAAGCCTTTTACGCAACACCCGGAGGGATGTGAGTATCCAGTCGCCTATTGTCTGACATAGACACAACTGGCTAAAAAAAGCTCTAGACTTATTGTGCAATTGGAGATTTTGGTGTCTCAACAATTAACTCAAGAAAGCTTCATGTATAACCAAACCTTCGCAAGGTGTGAATGCGAAATCGCAGTGCAAGAGTGCAAAACTGCAAGAGCACAAAGCGGAATCACAGCAACCAAGTGCGAAATCACAAGACAATACTGCGGCGTCGCAAGCAACTATTGCGATTTCGCTTACAGGTAGTGCGAACCGGCGCTAGAGCGATACTGACTTTGCGTCAAGTATTTTAGTGTCGAGTGGTCTCAAGGTTTGCAGAAGGCCACGACAAACGTATTCTTTATTAACTTTGGCGTTGGAATAAATCTCATCCTCGACCCTACTTGTAGCTCGCCGAATCTCTGAGAGATATGCAGTTTTATAGCCGTCGGTAACGTCCACGGACTGTCCCTTACCATCATGATTGCAGAGGACTTTGATGTAAAACGCTCCAACCTCAGCACGCTCAGCAATAGAAATGAAACTGGCACGAAGAATTTTCCGTGGGAGATGCTTCCTATCGATAAGACTTTTAGAAACTTTAGACAAAAAATCCCTGACATTCGACTCACTAATCTTAGGCTGGTCGACTCCAGCAAATACGTAATCACCGCTAGCTTGCCTCATCGCATATAGCAATTGACAATATGCAGAGTCATTAAGTACCAAGTGGAATTCCTCGGAGTTTTTTAGCGCATCAGATTCATCAGCTTTGTCGCGAGGAGGGAATACAATAGACCTGGTTTTATGACAAACGTAGTCCTTCCTAATCTTCTCGATTTCACCAGGGCGAACACCCGAAAAAAGCATAAAGAGAACAGCTGCTGATGCAGTTTTAAATGAGGTTGGGACTTCGCGCTGTGGCTGAGCATCACCAATCTCGATTGTATTTGAGATAACAGCTCCAAGCTCGTTTGGATTTACCCGAATCTTGTCACGCTTGTTGTCATGCCAATTGCCAAGAGCAGTCATGATATCCACTGGATTGTAAGTGTAAATACGCGCCCCTGCTTCATCCTTATAAAAAACGATTGCATATGAGAAAACTGCGCCCAATAACGAAACCGCCTTATTAGCCGAACGGTTGCGCGGCGGACTCATTTTCCCACTGGCCCTGATAACCGGGGCAGTTGTTTTAGCATGTAATTCAAGGACAACGTCATTCGTCACTGCGATCAACGCTAGATCACCATACATGGGTCTGATGTAGTTATCGTAGGTTTTCGTATAATCGCCAATTGTGCTTTTAGCAAGCTTAGCCTTATTAGCAATCATCGATTCAAACGCCTCATTAACAGTAATGCTTTCCCTCAGACATTTTTTATGTTCCTCAACCAAAATCACATCGAGGTTAGCGTAGGTCTTTTCCGCAACCTCCCTGATAACTGGAAGTTTCGTAGACTTGTAGTCGAAGACGTCAATCTTGCGCCGCTGATCTTTGCCATTAACCTTTCGGATGACATAAAACGTTTTCCCACCGGCTTTAGTGACGCGTACAGCTAGGCCCTTTGTATGAGTGTCATACACATAAATCTCAGACTTACCCTCCGGGCAAGCCAGGTCTCTAAGCGCATCCTTAGTAAAATTGATCTTCAATGCCACGCCCACACTCCTTTCCAGCGTCTAAACCGTTGATTTCCGCATGATTTTCGTGTCTAATCGCCTGCTTCACATCGCGCCCCGATGGTGAAATTGGTAGACACATCGCACTTAAAATGCGCCGCCGAAAGGTGTGCCGGTTCGAGTCCGGCTCGGGGCACCACGAAACACCCCTTCCCTCGCAATACCAAGCCGTCAGCGCCGCTTTCCCACTGATCTGTCTCTCGTGCCTAAGCTATGTGGGCCTTCACATGCCTTGAGGCTGCCTAAATAACGATCAATGCATCCGACTCGATAGCTTGGTAGCTCTTGGTAGCTGGCTTGGTAGCTGCGCCAGCAGCTCAACTCAGCTCTCAACAGCTCTGCTCAGCTCTCACAAGCCCTCGGCAGCGGTGCAATACTCACCTCAAAGCCTTGAATCTCAAAGCTTTTAAGCTCAAGTAAGCCAAGCTCAGCTCTCGTAAGCTCTCAACAGCTCTCCTAAGCGGAATGAGGGGCAGAATGACTTAAAATCTGTCGGCGTGAGCCTTGCGGGTTCGAGTCCCGCCACTCGCACCAAACTTCGTTGAAAAGGCGCCCCTGCGGCGCCTTTTTGCTGCCTGGCAGCAATGTCTGGCGTAGCTGCTAAAGTGGAGCTTGTCCCCGTCCACTGGAACGCCGCCATGCGCTACTCCCTGTTCGATGGTCAACGCGACATCATTATCCTGTTCGCCCGCGTACTGCTGATGGTCCTCTTCGTCTTGTCTGGCTGGGCCAAGCTGACCGGCTTCGATGGCACGGTAGGCTACATGACCTCGCTCGGCGCCCCTGCCCCGATGCTGGCAGCAGGGATTGCCGTCATCATGGAGTTCGTCGTCGCAATCCTGTTGATCCTCGGTTTCTACACGCGGCCATTGGCCTTTCTTTTTGCGCTGTTCGTACTGGGCACGGCGCTGCTGGGCCACCCGTTCTGGAACATGGTCGACCCCGAGCGCAGCGCCAACATGACTCAGTTTCTGAAAAACCTCAGCATCATGGGCGGCCTGCTGTTGCTGGCGGTAAGCGGGCCCGGGCGGTTCTCGGTGGATGGTCGCTGAGTCAGTCGTCGCAGTCGTCGAACCAGGCTGGGTGATCGCGCTCTTCGTCATCGAGGTCATCCAGTGTTTCCTCGTCTTCCTCCACTTCATCCTCGGCGCCTTGGGCATCTGCCTCGTGCTCCACGTCGTCGTAGAGAAATTCGTGGTCAAGCAGGTGATCGTGCTCGGGTTCGTGCAGGTCGTCTTCGTCGCGCATGCTGGCTCCTGGGATAATGGCAGGCCTGTATAGGCTGATCAGGGTGCGGGGTCAATGCGTGGTCGCTTAATCCTGGGTTAACCGGACCGGCGCAACCTGCAGGCTCTCCCTTCAAACGTCTTTTGCCCGCCTTCCATGGCGGGCTTTTTTATGACCCTGCGCACTTCGTTGCAGATGATGACAGCCTCATGACCTGACCTTCACGAAATGTCGACATCCGGATGGGCACACTGGCCCTGCTCCGTATGTTCTTGCAGCCCGCCGCATCCTTGCCGCGGGCTTTTCTTTTTTCCGCAAAGGCCAGTCAGGCATACGCAGGTATTTTGTGGAAGCGCCCACCATGACCATGACCTGAAGCAGTTTTGCCTGCCCAGACGAGGTCTATGCTGTCCCAGCGATAAACCAAGCTCATATCGGATAGACACGGAGGCTCTCATGAAAGCTGCTGTCGTTGCACCAGGCCGTCGCGTGGACGTGGTAGAGAAAACCCTGCGCCCTCTCGAATACGGCGAAGCGCTGCTGAAGATGCAGTGCTGCGGTGTGTGCCACACCGACCTGCACGTGAAAAATGGCGACTTTGGTGACAAGACCGGTGTAGTACTGGGCCACGAAGGTATTGGCGTGGTTCAGGAAGTTGGCCCGGGCGTCACCTCGCTCAAGCCAGGCGACCGTGCCAGCGTCGCCTGGTTCTACCAGGGTTGCGGACATTGCGAATACTGCAACAGCGGCAACGAGACCCTGTGCCGCGACGTGAAGAATTCCGGTTACACCGTGGACGGCGGCATGGCCGAGGCCTGCATCGTCAAGGCCGACTACTCGGTTAAAGTGCCCGACGGCCTCGACTCCGCTGCCGCCAGCAGCATCACCTGCGCCGGCGTCACGACCTACAAGGCAGTGAAAATCTCCAACGTCCGCCCCGGCCAATGGATCGCCATCTACGGGCTCGGCGGCCTGGGCAACCTGGCCCTGCAATATGCCAAGAACGTGTTCAACGCCAAAGTCATCGCCATCGACGTCAACGAAGAGCAACTGCGCTTCGCCAGCGAGATGGGCGCGGACCTGGTGGTCAACCCGCTCAACGAAGATGCCGCGAAGGTCATCCAGGCTAAAACCGGCGGTGCACATGCTGCCGTCGTTACTGCTGTGGCCAAAGGCGCGTTCAACTCAGCCGTCGATGCCTTGCGCGCTGGCGGGCGACTGGTGGCCGTCGGGCTTCCGTCGGAGTCCATGGACCTGAATATTCCTCGCCTGGTGCTTGATGGGATCGAAGTGGTGGGCTCGCTGGTAGGTACACGCCAGGACCTGCAGGAAGCCTTCCAGTTTGCCGCTGAAGGCAAAGTGGTGCCCAAGGTAACGCTGCGACCGATCGAGGATATCAACCAGATCTTTGACGAGATGCTGGAGGGCAAGATCAAAGGCCGGATGGTGATACAGTTCGAAGGCTGACAGGCCGAGCCAGGCCATTTGGAACCACAGCAAAGCCCGTAGATGAACATCTTCGGGCTTTCTGCTTTCTCAATTGTCAAAGGAACAGACCATGACCGTAGACTGGCACGCCGGGCCGATCACCCGTACGACTCCATTGGACAAGCATTACCGCAACACGCAGAAGGTTCGTCAGTTTCTGCTCAGCGAGTGCGGCGCGGCATTCAAGTTCGACCGAGGATTCATGCTTTGGATCAAGAGTGGCACCCCATCAACCATGGGTGACGTCGCGGACGAATGGCTGCGGAGGTATGGTTGACGCTCTGTATCTGACGGCTGGAGGCAGGCCTTGGCTGCAGCCGTTGCTTTCAGCATCTTGTCCAACGATTCAACCATGCTGGAATAATCCATTTCCTGACTCCCTCGATGGTGGAATTGGCTTGAGTTCAACCCTAGACTGCAAACATTTCAATATTTGATGAGGAAACCTGGAATTATCACTCATCCTTCATGCTGAAGACCGGCGCCCGCGAGGTGTGGTTCAAGAAAAGTGCTCGACCTGCAATGGCGAGCCTGTGCATATGAGGAGATCGGCATGTCCATTCGAAGCTTGGCGAAGCACCTGCCGCCAGACCCTTCGCGGGAAGGCTGGGTCATCGGATGGGGGGTCCTGAGAGACCGACATCCATGGCATTTTGTCGACGTTTATGCCGACCAGAAAACGGCCATGGCAGAGGCGCAGCGCAGAGGAGACGGCTACGTGGTGGAATTCGGCTCACACCGCTTGGGGACGCATGAATTTATCTGCGGTGTCACCCTACCTGAAGGCTGACGCTCGATCGAAAAGGGTCATGGACAGGACTTCAAGGCATTATCTGCCCGTTGGCAATAGCACTGGCTTCAAGCTTGGCGCGCTCCGCGTCCAGAAAAACATAAGCGGCCTGTAGCGTGGTGATCTTCGTTTGAATCTCGGCCATCTTGGCGGCGACCAAGACGGCGCCTTGCGCGCAATCGATCGTGTTACCCCGCCTGGCCACAAGAATGTCCCTAATCTCAGCAAGTGAAAAGCCACCGCCCTGGGCGCTCTGTATGAAGGCCAAGTCAGCTACGGTCTGTTCACTGTAACTGCGATAGTTGTTGGCTTGTCGGTGTGGCTCGATCAGCCCGAGCTGTTCGTAATAGCGCAATGCATGGCGGCTGAGCCCACTCCGGCGCTCCAACTCTCCAATATTCACGTTAAAAATCCTTGACTGTAGAGCAGGCTCTACACCTTAGCCTGCGCCCATTATCCAAACAAGGGTTCAAACATGAGTGTGGAATGCTTTGTCACCGGCGGCAGCGGCTTTGTGGGGCAACATTTGCTGGCCGCTCTTACTGCGCAAGGGCACAAGACCTGGGTGCTGATGCGCAGCCCCGGTAACATCGAACGCCTCAAGGAGCAGGTAGGCCAACTGGGGGGTAACCCGGAGTATCTCCATGCCGTTGAAGGCGATATCAGCCAGGAGGGGCTTGGCCTCAGCGAAGCAGACAAAGAACGCGTCACTTCGGCCGCTGTATTTTTCCATCTCGCGGCGCAATTTTCCTGGGGGCTGACACCGGAGCGCGCCCGCACAGTCAATGTCCAAGGTGCTCTGAGCGTGGCCAGGCTTGCGGCCAGCCAGCGCATCCGATTGCTCATGGTAGGCGGCTTCATGCTGCAAAACCTCAACCACCTTGCCCGTATCGGGATTGATGTTCAGTGCCCTGAAAACACAAACTGGCCCGCGGTCTACGCCCGTGTAGGAGGCTACGAAGGCAGCAAACTCGAGTCCCATTTTGCAGTCATCCGCTATATGCAAGACGCGGATGCGGATTACACGATTGTTCACCCTGCTACGGTGTGCGGCCACAGCGAGAACGGGCATATCCTGGACGGACAACCGCTTGCCGAACTCATTCGCAATCTGGCACAAGGCCGGTTCAAAGCTGTTCCCGGTTCCGCCAGTCACTGGTTGCCATTGGTCAGCGTCGATTATCTGGTAAACATGATAACTTGCGTGGCCTTCGACCCCGCCATGGCCAACCGGCAAGTTCTGGCGCTGTATGAGCGAACACCGAACTTGCAGGGAATGCTTGTGCAGATCGCAGACACGCTAAAGGTCAAGGCACCCCGCCGCCATATACCTATAGGGTTGCTCAGGTCGATATTGACGATTCCGGGACTGGCGACCCGCTTGGCGATCAGCGCCGAGTCCTTGAACTTTATTCAGACGCAGCGCTTCGACATGGGAAACAGCAGGCAATTGGAGCGCAAGTACGCGTTTACCCATCCCGACATGACGCAGGCCTTGGAAAACACGGTGCGCTATGTCAGCGACTACTTGATGAAAAAGTCCAAAAGAGAAGGCGCTGGCCAGCGAGGATAACGGGCCAGGCCGATGAAGCCTCCCTGCCGGATTGCTGGAAGTCTGGAGACGCAGAGGTTTCATGCACGGTGTCTTCGCTGATGACAATAGGTCGCCGCTTGACCTCCGGCGCTGCGCGCCTAGCCGCTATTTCGAGGCAGCCATAAAGCCTGCGGCAGGTGCACCTTCAGTGGCGACCCGTCGGGCCCGGCCAACGCCCCACGCCAGCGCCCTGGTCATCGACTCGCCAGGGCGAGAATCGAAGGCCTCTTCAAGGATAGCCATGCCACCAGGGGCGTACACCCCGATGAACATCTGCGTTTTGCCTGTCCGCGACAGCCGCGTCTGAACATCAATGTATGTCCCATCGTCGAGTGTCTCGTCGTGAGTTCGGTGATGAAGCGTCGGGTCAGCCCAGGCCCAGAAAACATCACCGCGTATTCTCATGAGACGCTCCTACGACTTTAGTTGTAGTCAGGTGGTTTATTGCCACCATAGCGAACGTGCAGTTTTACGCAAATTCGTCTGACTCATCTGTGAGCTGAATCGGACAATCGGCTATTCAGCAGCCCCGCCAAAGACTCAACGCTTGTCGTGAAGCTCCGGGGGCCATGCGCTAAAGAACCACATAATTCCTGGCACCAATACATAGATCCAGTGCTGGCCAGGGTAGATGAAGATGCCGACAGCCCAGATGGCGAGTAAGGTTCCGCCCGCTCGCCTACGCCGCCTCGGCGTGAACCATTCCTGAAACGCCTTGTGCCTCTCCCGCAGTTTCATTACCACCCTCCCTGTTTGGTAAGCGGCGAAGCATATCACCTCTAGTTCAACGATAACGCGTCCCCGGCAAGGGCGGCGCCTGCACGCAAGAACCACGACATGACCCAACAACAGCACGACGAGCGCAAGCTGGACCGGGTCTTCCGCCAACATCTACGGGCTCAAGCAGCTGCGCTCAGTGTTTGACTAGACATCAATGGCCCCCAGCACGCCGGCCCTGATCGCGCAGTACCGCGACTCAAGGTTGGCTATGAGATTTCGGAACTCCATGCCAAAAGTTACCGAACTCGTGGCGTTTTTGGACCCATACAGAAAACCCCGCAGACGTTAATCTGCGGGGCGTTCGAATGGTGGAGGCCGAGGTCGGAATCGAACCGTCTGGCGATGGCAGTTAGAAACACCAGTCCTCGGCGTGTACGACACGACAGAATGGTCCCGCGAGGGTCGCATTGTGATGAGCGACAATCTCTTCGGCCTTCAGGGCAGGGGTGTCGGTGCAGGTATGGCCATCGGCGATCAGCACTGCATCGAATCCAAGATCTCGTGCGGCGCGGCAGGTGCTATCGACACAGTATTGGGTTTTCATTCCGGTAATGACCACACCCTGAGTTCCACAATCCCGTAACCGATCGGCCAAGGCGGTCTTGTAGAACGCGTTAGGTCGGCTTTTATCGAAAATCACTTCGTCGCCTTGTAACACCAGCGCCTGCACCAGTTGCGTCAACGGGCTTCCAGGCTCGATTGGCGACCCAGGTGGACCAATATGGCGGGCGAGAAAAATGGGTGCTCCTGCACTTCGGGCTTTACTCAATAAATTATTCAATGTGTCTAGCAGCGCTTCGCCAGCCCATGGCTTATCCGGGCCATAAAACAATCCAGCCTGCATATCAAGAATCAACAGTGCATACATAATGCTTTCCCTTGCATATTGGCCAGCGACACAAGGGCAAAAGAAAAGGCCCTTTCCATCACTGGCGGGCCTTTGAAGTTCGTGCGTTATTGGCTCACGAAACCCCTCACGACCAGCCTCTGGCGGTCGTGACGGTCGTGGTCAAGGCAATTCGTAGTTGACTCATAGAGCTGACAGTAGCTGCACTTTACCGGGTTGGCAAGTGAGCGCTGTGAGGGTGAAGGCTGATTGAAGTATCGAGCATTGAGGTCCGCTTGTGGCCGATAGCTGCCCTTCGTGAAGGGCAGCTATCGGCCACAAGCGGACTGAGGAGCGGTAAATAAATCTTCCCCTTTTCGCGGCCCCTTTTCGTTGGTTTTGCGAAGCGAACCCAAAAGAAAGAATGCGGTGAGTCAGGCACTCTTCGACTGCTGGTTTTGGGGCTGCTTCGCAACCCAACGCGGGACAAGCCCGCTCGCCACAGGTTACTTGTTGCCTGTTCTACCTAAATACCTTGAAAGGGCTGCATCTAACTCGCAGCCAAAAAGCTAGGACAAATCAGCGACAGGGCTGACGCTACTGTCTCGTTCTGCGATGCTCAACACCGCCGGTAGCTGCTGCTCGACAGGTAACTCGGCGGTCTTATCAAGAAGTTCATCCAAGTCGAAAACGGCCATTTCGACATAGCGTTTTATGCACATCCGCTCATAGGAAACGCTGCGAATACCGTCCAGTACCAGCCAGTTCAAGAACAGTGCGCCCATACCCAGCACCACGATCACCGAGCCCTTGCCCCATGTGAACAAAGGCGTGGCTTTAATAATTTCCGTGCACAACGCGATCATCAGCGCGATCAGAGAGGCGAAACTCAGGTTCTGGGATAAAGCAGGCCTGGCGGGTTTTCCGGTCAGGCCAGCATAAGCTGACAACTCGCGTAGTTTCTCAACCGTGTAGCCTTCCTTGCGCAATCCCTCCAGAAAGAAGGCATAACAAAGGGTGTTTTCCCTTTCTAGGCTCGGCTGGTGGTCAATCGCGTGATCTGCAAACTGCTGCGGGTAAACCATGCGCAATGCTTTAAGGCGCGTGACATAGAGCAGAAGAGCCCAAGGAGCCAGTGCCATGTAGGTGTAAGGAATCAGCGTAGGGTTCTTGATGCCGAACATTGCGAACACAAAAAGCAATGCGGTTGACCCTATCGCTGACCACATTGGCCATAACTTGCGAGCATTGTGGAGTTTAAATATGTGTTTATTGGGTTGTTTGCGACTGATTTTATAAAGGGCCTCGAGTTGAGCCCATTCCTTGAGTTTCATTATCCATCCTTATTTTCAAAGTCGTGATAACCGAGCGATACAACGTTGCCCGCAATTGCCACTGCTGACAACCCACAGCCAAAAAAGACGATCGAAAGGCGACAGATTTATTTTTCTATCACTATCCGATTTTGGCCGATATCCGCCCTTCGCGAACGGCCGCAATGGGTCGATAGCTGTCACTGGCTACCCTGGGCTTTCTCCCCATAGCCGTTGTTCACACAAGGAGGCTCAAGCGACCTCCTCATGCTCGATCAGCGCCCACAGCCTAGCTGCCTAGGTGAACTACAGCATGTCTGCCAGCTGGTCTTCGTCAACGTCGCTGCGTCGGTGCGCGGAAAACGCTAGCTCAACGAGCACCGCGGCCCTGCCATCGGGATCGGTCAACAAGGCCGGCTGGTCATTCAGCTCGGCCAGCCAGGCGGACGGCAGGCTTAACATTTGACCGTCCATAGCTGGTCGATCCGTGTCGTATAGGATTGGCTCATCATCTCCCTCCTCATACCCCAGTCCGGTATCGCCGGCACGCTGGCGGCCCGCACTGTCCCCCTCCCCCAGCGCTCGTTGATGCCATCCATCAAGCGTACCGACCGAGGCAACCAATGCCGCCGGCAGCCAGGCGGACAAGGTGGTCCCTGCCGCTGCAACCTGTGCAGTAGTAGTTGTTGCGGTAGCCGCGAGGGAGGCGCCAGTGACGACGCCAATCCCGGTAACCTCGGCCGCGGTCTTGACGCCCTCGGACGCTACCTTGGCACTCGTGGTGGTGGCGATCCCGGCCAGTTCCAGGGCGGTGTTTATGCCGTACCGGGTACCCACCTGGATGAGCGAGCTCAGAACGTCCGTGACAATAGATCGCCCCAGACTGGCCATGGAGTCTTCGAGGCTTTTCCCTTGGACGATTGCTTCCGCCGTGTTGTCGCCAATCCCTTGGGTCACCGACTCCATGGTGTTGTAGATCATGTCGGAGGTCTGATCGCTCTGCCTCCGCCGCATTCAACGCCGCGATGGTGCGCGCTCAGGCCGAGATCGGACCGGTGTTCCGCGACAAGTACAACAGCCAGACCAACAGCTCTTATGCTGCCCTTGAGTCGATCGACAAGAAGATCGCCCCAACCTACACGCTGCACGGTTTTTCCCTCTCGTTCGGTACCGATGACAGTCCGCTGGCCGGGCACATCCGCACCGTCTGCGACTGCATGCACGAGGCCGGGCACACCAAGCGCTACTACGTCGACCTGCCAATCGACTCGACCGGCATCAAGGGCAGCGTCAACAAGACCGGCGTGCACGCCAATGGCTCTACCTACAGCTATGCCCGGCGCTACCTGACGATGATGATCTTCAACGTCGTGCTGACGAACGAAGACAACGACGGGAACGGCGGCGGTGAGCAACCCCAAAGCCTTGGGGAGCTTATGAATGAGTGGATCCCGAAGGCCTACGCCGCTGACTCCAAAGACTCGCTCACAGCGGTATGGCAGGCGGGCGTCAAGTTCGCCCAGGACCTAAAGGCCACCGACAAGAAAACGGCCGACGAGCTCTACGAGGCATTGAAGGTAGCGGTTAGCGCTCGCGGCTCTCAGCTCAGCGCAGCACCACAAGTGGGAGCAAGCCAATGATCATCGTCAATTGTACTCAGGGCTCGCCAGAGTGGCTGCAGGCCCGCGCTGGAGTGATCACCGCCAATATGTTTAGCACCGCACGCTCACGGGTGAACGGACTGAACGCCCAGCAGAAGAAATACGTTGACGCCATGCTTGCGGGCCTTGGCGAATCCAAGGCTATGGAGCTGGCAGGCTACAAGGCCGGTCCAAAGGCCGAGGTCGTGCAGCGCGCCCTAGATGGCGAAACGGTCGGCGAGCCATCGAATGCCGCCCTCACCTACGCCTTCGAGCTGGCCGTCGAACGCATAGGCGGCGCCCCGCTCGATGGAGGGTTCGAGACCTGGCAGATGCGCCGCGGCCATGAACTGGAGCCGGAGGCGCGCATGGAGCATGAAATCCAGACTGGCCTTATCGTCACGCAGGTCGGCCTGGTTAAAACAGACGACGGCTCGTTCGGCGCCAGCGCGGACGGCTTCATCGGCGAAGACGGCGGAAGCGAATACAAGTGCTTCCTGGCCCCGGACAAGCTCCGCGCGTTCCACATCGACAACGATGCCAGCGACGTCATCGACCAGGTGCAAGGCTGCATGTGGATCACTGGCCGGAAATGGTGGCACATCGGGATGTACTGCCCCCTCCTCAAGCCCGTAGGCCGCCAGCTCTGGTGGCGTGAGTTCAAGCGCGATGACGACTATATCGAACAGCTTGAGCAGGACCTGTGGGAATTCAAGCTGCTCGTGGACGGCTACGAAAAGCAGCTGAGGAGCCAGGCAGCATGAACCCATCAATCGACCTGGAGGCCGCCAAAGCGGCCTTCTTTGCCTCTGGTGGCCAGCTCGTTGTCCTTGAAGGCTTCACCCATCGACCGCTGCCGCCGCGCAAGCATCCCGATACGCAGCCAAAGCCAGCCGCTAAGGCGAGGCCCAAGAAACCTAACCCAGCCCCGCGAAAGGAGAAGGTGAAGGCCCGAGTTGCAACGGTGGCCGAGATGGCGAAGATCATGACCTGCCAGCAGGTTCACGAGGCCACCGGCATTTCCAAACAGGCCCTATTCCGGGCCGCCCGCGAAGGCAACTTTGTTTTCCGACGAGCCGAGCGGAAGAAGTCAGCCAACAGCAAGCGGGATGCCCAGCGCCAGATCCAGCGGAACCTGAAGCGGATCGAGGAGCTGAAAGTGGTCCAGAAAATATGCGCCCTGCGCGATACCGGCCTGCACCGCGCCCAGGTGGCCGAGCAGCTCGACCTGAATTACGGAACGCTGGTGAAGATCATTGAGCGCAACAGTATCGACTTCCCGCGGGTACGCATCAGGAAATGAAAAGACTCAACAGCCTGGTCCGCCAGCGCCGGCGGCAAGAACAGTTCCACCTGCCGCCCAGCGGCCTCACGGAGCACAGACATGCAGCAAGCACCCTCTGGAGTGGTAACCCTGCCGGCCTGGATGAATCGGCCGATCAAGAAGCTGTACATCACCCGCAGCGGCGGCCAGTACCGGCCTGATGATGTGGCCCTGGCCTTCGCGCTGAGCCTGCGCATGCACGACAGCGCCGATCACCTGCGCAGGCTGGCACGGCGCCTGGTCGACAAAGTCTGCCTGGAGCACCAGCCGAACATGAAGCGCCTGGCTCGTGAGGCTGACGACGCCAAGGTGTTCGACGCCGCGCTCAAGATCATCAATCGGGTCTGCGACCTGCTCGACATCGGGCCGGGCGCCACCTTCGTGCGCAATGGAGGCGATGATGGCTCTGACGCAGCAGCAGCGTGACGAGAAGCGCAGGGCCAAGGCCGAGCGCCTGCAGGAAGAAGACCTGCGCTTGAAGGCTCGACCAGGGACTAAACAGGCCCTGCTGGAACTGATGGAATGGGCCGGGATCGAGGAACAAGGCGAGGCGATGACGCTGATGATTCATCACGTCGAGGCGCTCGGGCATCACGCCTTGTTCAGGATTGCGCGCCACGAAATCGAAGCTCACCGTTTTGTGGCGCGTACTGAGCCGCTGCGGCTATCAGCAAGGAAGCGGACTGGCCAGCACCTGCGGGCGATCTGCGGCTGGGCTGACGCCACATACAGCCAAATGATTGAGGCGCTGATCCACGGCATCCACGCACTGGGCAGGGTGCACGCGGCGAAGTTTCTAACCTCGCCGCGGCACGAGATCAGCATCTCGCCGCGCCTGGCCCTGGCCTTCGACCGGAAGAGCATGCTGATGATTCAGCAGGATCCTGGCGACGAAGTTATCAGTCCAATCGCAGTCACTCGCTGATATCAATTATCCTCATCGACATCGAGCGAATCCCCTTCATCGTCGGTCAATCCGAATTCATCTTCTGCTGCGATCTTTGCCTCTGATTCAGTGTCAGCAAAAACCGTCCCGAGCTTTTTCCCATCAAGATACACGCGCCATTTCTTCATTACTGATCCTTATCCCGATCCCATGCCGGTCACCCGTAATACCCCATCCCAAACCAAATTGCCACCATGGCAAAGGGTCAGTTTGGCGAGTTGTTTTGGGAGTGGAACGGCGCAAAGGTCATGCCGAAAAACCAACCTCCGATCATTGCCAGCCATATCGACTTGTACCCGTCGACGTTGTAGGCAAGCCAGTAGTTGGCCGCAGTGATAACAACGAACACTGAGAAAAACTGCTTGCGGGAATATCTGCTCAGGTAGCGGGTTGCTGCGGCCTCTAGGTCTTTGAGCTTCTTCACTGCGATTCATCCTTGAAAAGACCCTGCAATCCTACCCTATCGCCCCATTTTGACACCATGCCGCATCCGGCCACGGAGGGCGGCGTATGCATGGAGAAAGCCATGAGCAACTACAACTGCGACTACGTCCGACGCCATTACGGCGTACCAGCTGAGATAGGCCGGCGCGTCATCGCCAACGGCGAGCCTGGCGTGATCATGGCCGACCGCGGTCAGTACATCGGCGTAATCCTCGACAGCGACCCGAAGAAGCGCATCCGTAACTACCACCCCACCTGGGAGATGCAGTACGGCGAGATGGCCGAGAAGCTTCCGCTGAAGCGCTACCAGGTTCTGGTCAGTGGCTGGGATTGGTGGGACATCACCAATCGCACCATCGTCGATGTGTTCGCCTGCACGCCATCGCAGGCCAAGTACAAAGCCTACGAGCGGTGCGAGTACCACGATATCGAATGCATGTTCGGCTTCAAGGTGCGCCGAGCCTGACCATCCGGCGCTGCCCGCCAGCGACTAATCTGCTCCGGCATTGGCCTATCTGATCTCAGTTCCGTTTATCGTCATCCGTTGGAGGGCTGTACATCCCCCTATCCTCGCTGAGTCGGTGAAAAGGCGACCGCTTCAGCCGAGGGATTGCGAAATGGTAAACAATCAACAGCGTTGCCCATCCAGCAAGGCAGAAAATCGAACGCTCGCTTGTGCTCAATGACAGGGCGAAAGAGATTGCCACTATCGCAAACATGATGCTGACGAAGAAGAATCCAGTCGCCAGGGCATTGACGAGGAAATTAAGCCTGTGCCAACGATCTGGGATCAGTTCGAGGGGGCCTGTGGCGATCAGAGCAATTCCAAACGGCACAGAATAGCTGATCAACGACGCAGATGGCTTTCCCAGCCAAAGAAACGCTATCCAAATCGCGAGCCCTATGAATGATGCCGTTCGGGTCTTCATCGCGGCAGCTCCTGATCTTGGCGATCTTCCTCGATCTCGCAACCCCATTACCACCATCCTTGTTTGGTGAGCGGCGAAGCATATCACTCGGCGCTGCCCGCCAGTGCCTTCCCCTATTCATCGATAACGCCTCCCCGGCGAGGGCGGCGCCTGCAATGGGAACGCTACCTTTTCATCCGGATCCGCTTCAGCTCAGCGCGCTCTTGAAATTGAATCCAGTCGAAATTGATGAGCGATGACAGTTGCTTCAAATCATCGTAAGCCTTGGATGTCGCGTCCGGACTCGGGGTCGCGGCCATGTACTTCTCAACTTCATAGTGCATTTTATAAATTGATCCCATCAAACCGCTGTAGTAGACAACAAGTTTATAGTCGGCGAGATCGTGCACCAATATCGCTTTGGCTGCCTCCAAAGAGGTCTTAAACGATTCACCCAAATACTTTTCCCAAACCGAGCGAAACTCGAAATAAGCAGCCTTATCGCGTGCCAAGCCGGAAACCGACTCTGCGCTTTCAACCGCATTTTTTATGACAGCACAGTAGGCGTCGAAACGATCTATAGCAGTTCGTTTTGCAAGCCTACCCTGACGCCTGTTTTGCCCACTGCTGATTGCAAAAGCTCCAACAATCGCACCAATAGATCCAACCGCCTGCACCCAAGATGCAAGACCCGGATGATGCTCAATCCAAAACAAAACCCCTTCACAGCTCATTCATCGCCTCTTTAGCTCAGCACTACGCCGCGCACTAATACCCGACTTCACCAAATCACGCCACCCTGGCGAGGACCGCCCATGTCTGCATTCCAGAAAAAGAACCCGCTCGACTTCAAAACCCAGTACGGCCTTGGCTTCGATCCGCAAGACGATGAGATCGTGGTGGACTTCTTCTGCGGTGGCGGCGGCGCCGGTACCGGGCTGGAGATGGGCCTGGGCCGGCCGGTGACGGTGGCAAAGAACCACAGCCCGGCGGCCATCAGCATGCACACCGCCAACCACCCTGCAGCGCGCCACTTCACCACCGACGTTTTCGAGGGTGACCCGGATGAGGAATGCCAGGGGCGGCCGGTTGGCTGGTTCCACATGAGCCCTGACTGCACCCACCACAGCCAGGCTGCCGGCGGCCAACCGCGCAAGCGCGAGATCCGCAACCTCTCGTGGATTGGCCTCAAGTGGGCCGGCAAGAAGAAGCCTCGGGTGATCAGCCTAGAGAACGTTAAGCAGATCCTTCAGTGGGGTCCGCTGATGGCCAAGCGCGACAAGAACACCGGGCGGGTGATGAAGCTGGACGGCACGGTCGCTGCTGTCGGAGAGCGTGTGCCGGTGCAACAGCAGTTCCTCGTGCCAGACCCGAAGCGCCGCGGCATCACCTGGCGCCGCTTCGTGCACCTGCTCGAAGGCATGGGCTACCAGATGGAGTGGCGGATCATCAAGGCATGCGACTTCGGCGCTCCCACCAGCCGGGAGCGGCTGTTCATGATCGCTCGCTGCGACGGGCAACCCATCGTGTGGCCAGAGCCGACCCACGCCAAACATCCAACCAAGGGCCAGCACAAGTGGCGCACCGCCGCCGACTGCATTGACTGGAGCGTGCCGAGCAAGAGCATCTTTGGTCGCAAGAAGGAGCTGGCAGCCGCAACGCTGCGACGCGTGGCCAAGGGCATGAAGAAGTTCGTGCTGGACAACCCGCAGCCTTTCATCGTGCCGATAGCCAACTGGTCGGGCGAACTGGCCCAGTCGGCGCATGAGCCACTTCGCACGGTGACCTCCTGGCCGCGCGGCGGGTCGTTTGCCATGGCAAGCCCGGTGATTCTTCCAGCAACACACCAGGGCGCCGACCGAGTGAACGATCCGGGCGATCCACTACCAACAGTTACTGCGGCCAACCGTGGCGAGCTGATGATGGCCAGCCCCGTGATGGTCGGGGCCGGTGGCCCGGTGTATGCCGGTAAGCCAGTAGCCGCTGACCAGCCCATGGGAACGCTGATGACCCAAAGCCACCGGGCGCTGGCATCGGCGCACCTGGTCAAATTCAGGTTCAACAGTGAAGGTGCAGCCATCACCGATCCGGTGCCGACCATCACGAGCGGCGGCAACTACAAGAGGCCCGCGGGTGCGGCCCATGCCATGGGCGTGTGCACAGCCTTCATCGAGCAGGCCAACGGCGGATTCAACACCACGCCAGCCAAGGGCGCGGACGAGCCACTGACCACAGTCACCAACACCGGCAGCCAGCAGCGCCTCGTGACCGCCAGCCTAGCCACGCTCCGGCGCAACTGCGTAGGCCGTCCCGTAGATGACCTGGTGCCGACAATGACCGCAGGCGCAGAGCATCACGCCCTGGTCGAGTACAAGCTGTCGCCAGAGCACGAGGAAGGCGCCCTGCGCGTCGCGGCATTCCTGATCAGCTACTACGGCACAGAGAACATCAGCGCCTGCGACGCCCCAGCGCCGACGGTTACCACCAAGGACCGCCTAGGCCTGGTCACCGTCTTCGTGAAGGGCACCCCGTACGTCATCGTCGACATCTGCCTGCGCATGCTGCAGCCGCACGAGCTCTACCGGGCCCAAGGCTTCCCAGCCAGCTACATCATCGACAAGGGAGCCGACGGCAAGCCGTTCACCAAGACCGAGCAGGTGCACATGTGCGGCAACAGCGTCAGCCCGCCCCCGATGGCCGCCATCGCCCGCGCTAACGATCCTTGGATACGTTCAAATCACAAAGCCGCTGCCGCCTGACGCTAGGAATTGCTCTGTGGCACGCCTCCTCAGGGAACTATAACCATCAGCAGTTCTGTGGAAAAATGCTGATCTCAACGGGTAAGTTCGGTTCTGTTTCGGTCGACCCAGGTCGATGCAATGCTCACTTCGATATCCTTCACAGTCAGACAGAACAAATATTTATAGAACCTGGCCAACTCTTTCACCCCCATCGCAAGCAGAGCCGAATAGACTGGCATGTTCATCATCTGAGAGCGAGCCCCCTTCGAAAAGCTCAGAGAATCAATTTGCTTCCTGACAAGTTCGTCACCAAACGAACAGTGACTATCCGAGTGTGCAAACTCGTTCCTAAGTTTTCTGACCATCATCAGATCTCTAAAAGCATCATCAGAAATCAGACCAAATCCTCTAGCGATTTGGATACGAGAAGACAGGGTTCATAATGGGCCGTTCCCGTCAAATGCTTTTACAATATATCTATTAGAGAGTCCGTTTTTCTTGAATTCAAACTCAATAATACGAGTAAGCGCCTTTTCTAAAATTGCTGCACCAACTATAACGGAGCCTCTATCCGATTCGGACATAAGCTCCTCGGTGCTAGGAAACAAAAACAACTCCTTCATCAGCGCCCTGCCTTGCCTTCAATTATTCGCGCCAACATACATTGAATATCTAGAAGCTATAACCCCTCTCCCCTCTATTCACTGCCGCGATATGGCGGCCAAGGCGAAGCTATGTCTCAAGCAAAGGAACGCCCGATCCTGTTCAGCGGGCATATGGTCCGCGCCATCCTAAACGGCCAGAAGACTGTCACGCGGCGCGAGATCAAGCCCAGCATGCGGAGCGCTGATAGCAGCTTCGAGCTTCACCAGCAGGAGGACGGTTTTGTCGAGAGCCGCGGCGGCAGGCCACTAGTAGGCCGCCAATACGCCCGCCAGAAGCTCAGCGGCGTAGTGATCGACACCGTTCCAGTTACTGCAGCCCCGCCACCGGCGCCAGCGTGGACCCCTGATTTTTCCCGAGTGAAGTGAAATGCGCCCACGGAAGACCGAGAATCGCGACCTGCCACCAGGTATGTATCGCCGCAAGAGACAAAAAGCCAACGGCAAGGTGTGGGAGGCGCTGTACTACAGAGACAAGTCAGGCAAGGACATTTTCCTCGGCAATGACTTGGTGAAGGCCAAACTGAAGTGGGCGGAACTGGAGGCCAAGTCGGTACCGAAAGAGCTGACCACAATGAAGGGAATCTTCGACGAGTACTTGCTGAAGATCATCCCGGGCAAGGCCGCCAGAACCCAAAAGGACAACATCTACGAGCTCAAGCAGCTGCGAACCGTGTTCGACTCGGCGCCAATCGATGCCATCACGCCGGCGATGATCGCGCAGTACCGCGATTCGCGGTCGGCCAAGACCAGGGCAAACAGGGAGATCGCCCTGCTCTCCCATGTGTTCAACACAGCAAGGGAATGGGGCCTCACTACCAGGGACAACCCGTGCCTGGGCGTGAGGAAGAACAAGGAAAAGCCGCGCGACTTCTATGCCAACGAGACGGTGTGGCAGGCGGTATATGAGGAAGCTCCACCGGAGCTCAAGGATGCGATGGACCTGGCGTACCTGACTGGCCAGCGACCGTCAGATGTGCTGTCCATGCGAAAGGACGATGTGGAGGGGATCTACCTGATGGTCAGCCAAGGCAAGACCGGCAAGAGATTGAGGATCGTCTTGGAAGTGGACGGGGTGAAGAACAGTCTGGGCCAGCTGCTCGAGCGAATCATGCGCAGGACCAGCGAGCACCTGTCGCCGTTCTTCATCCTCAACGAGCACGGCAAACGCATGAGTTGGCCAATGTTACGCAACCGGTGGGCAGACGCCCGCGAGAGCGCAAGGGTAAAAGCTGAAGTCGAGAAAAAGCCAGACCTCGCCAACCGAATCGCCCAGTTTCAGTTCCGCGATATCCGACCGAAGGCTGCCTCGGAAATCAACGACCTGAGCGATGCGAGCGTGCTGCTGGGGCACTCGAAAGAGGGAATCACCGAGCGCGTTTACCGGCGCGTCGGGGCCATTGCCAAGCCTTCAAAATGAGGAAGTTTTGGGACTGGTTGCAATTTGTTTTGGGACTTCGGCATTTTCTGGCGCACAAAGAAAAACCCCGCAGACGTTAATCTGCGGGGCTTTCGAATGGTGGAGGCCGAGGTCGGAATCGAACCGGCGTAGACGGATTTGCAATCCGAAAGATATTTTCTTTATTTTCAATAGGTTAGGACGACTCTAGTTCCGCAACAAATCACTTCTAGTAGCTCTGCAACCCCTTGAAATCGACAGAGTTATAGGGAGGTGCGGAACTGATTTTTCACCAGATATCGTAGCTTTACACCGCTATATACCCACCTTGGCGACCTGCCGAATAGCCTCCGATTGTGGCGCAGAACACTGAGCTGCCTCCCTCGACAGAACCAGCATACTTCCCTGCCCCCAAGAAGCAGCCATCGCCGCGAGTTACCTAATGGAGCTTCGGCAATTCGGTTCCCCGAACCTTGGCTATCACCCGAAGCTGGTAATCACTCACAGCCTGGAAAAGCGACTCGGCAAGCAGGTGCAGACGCTCCACTTCATCGGCCGGCGCGCCTCTATCTTGCGCCTGATGATACTCGCGCAAGGCGTCGACAGCTTGCTGAATGAGCGGCTCGCCAGCCTCAACCATCCCAATGAAAGTCCGCTTGTGCACAACCCAGTCCAGAGCAGAAAAAAAGCAAGTATAGGATGCGAACAGCTGGTAGCGAGCTGATAGACGGTCTTTCAATGACTACATATCGACCCACTGCAGCCAGTGACGGCAGTCAGCTTTCGGCCACAAGCGGTCGTGGCGCCTGTCCACCAAGCTCGAGGCAATCCACCGTTCTCACATTATCAGTTCACACAGCCCGCCGGTCAGAGACGTTCCTCGGTCAAAGCATTCCATGACGACGCGCATACTCAGCCAGCCTGCGGTACTCCGCACTGTCAGCTAAGCGCGCCTCCGCCTGAATAATTTCTTCCAAACATGGGCGAAGATCAGGAGATAGCCAAGCTTGATCGTCCACCACCGCCGCCAGCAGACGCAATGCATCCGCCGGGAACGCTGTGCATAGTCCCGACTCGCGTAGCCTATGCACGGCATAATGCATATGCTCTGTGGGGACCAGCCAATCGTAGACGGCTTCCAAAGCGGCAGGGAATTCGTTCCCAGCCGCAATGGACATTCGGATCAATGACTCAGCGATGATAGGTGTCACTAGCTCTTGAGATTTTGGCCAAACATGTTGCCAGAAGGGCAGAATCCGATTCTGCCAGTACTCCTCCCGCTGCTCCCCTGCCCCCTCCAGCGCTTGCGAAAGGGATTGAGCAGAATCTTGTAAAGCCTTCAAAGGAAAAGCGGCAAAAGCGAGACGGAACTCCTCAGAGCTATATCCTTCAAGGGGGCCTAGGGCTGCATAGGTGAAAATCGCAGCGAACTGTTCATCGTGCTCCCCTAAATCCTCATAATGGCCAGCGGTATCGAGGAAATCATCCTTGAAAGCCAAGAGAAGCGGGCGATATAGACGCGGCGACCAAAGGAACCCCTCCCACGCCCTTCTAGCTTCGGCTGAATGGTTAACCCAGCTGAAAAGTGGAAGTAGATTAGCTCTTGTCCAGGTCTCATCAACTCTGAACAGGGAGATGAGTCTGGACGCGAGCAAAACCCTGCCATGACGGTATCTCTCCACTCGTGTGTCACATAGCTCCGTGAATAAAAGACTGATCTCCTCTGGGAGTCTATCGTCATCGCTAAGCTCAGATTTCTGCCATATATTCAGCAGTGCTTCGGTTACGTGGCCAATCGGATGGTTGATAGCTTCGGTAACCGGCTGATTGATCGGTTCACCATTACTGGTCATGCCCGTATCCGCATCAAGAGGCAGCCCCATGACTCTGCGGCAAATCCTCAAGAATACTGCGAGGCCTTGAAAACTGGATTTGGACACCTCATCAAGCCAACGTGTGACATCGTAGATGGCTTCGGAAAGAACCTCATCCGGCATGGCTTCAATCCATGGCGCGACGTGACGCCATGATTTCCGAGCAACACCTGACTCACTCCATGCCTGGAGAGCCTCCCGCCAACGCCTCGTAAGCCACTGTCCCTCCTTCGCTAGGTCCGCCAGAGCATAGAGGCTGTTGAGAAGATGTTTTTTACAGACTTCCCGCCAGGTGTCCTGGTCGAAAAATTCATTTTCGGCTGGGGGATTCCGCAGCCATTGAACGAGCGCTTCACGCTTATAAGGCGCAAGCCTGATGACTCGCTTATCCTCATAATCGGGGTCTCCGGTGCCGCTCATCCAATGAGAAAACTCATCACTCTCGTTTTCCGCCAAGCGCAGATGCGGGTAAGCCGCAGATAACTCATCAAACCGTTGCTGAGCACGAATACCGAGGATAACTCCACCCAATCGGAGCTTCGCCAAGGTCCTCCAAACCGCATGGTCTACACGCTGTTGGTAGTGCTCATCAGTAATGTCCTCTAAGAAATTTTCTCTTGGAGGCCCGAGCATAACCACCGCCTCCAGCATTTCTTGAGCCGCCAAGGGTAGCCTTTGTCCTTGCAACACAAGCAGGCGATACACCTCTCGTTTCGTGGAGATTGACCACAACCACCGCCCATTCTCTATCAGTAGCCATTCGGCCCACTCTTCCGAGGGAATAGCGCCATCCTGACTCGCTGCAAAGAACGCCAAACGCTTGAAAGTAGGGTACGGAATCTCAAACCAACCGCGCGCGGTCTTCGCGGCAGATTCAGGATGCTCTCCGAAATTAGCCAACCACGAATCCCGGAGCAGCTCAATGAGGACCACCCATTCGCGGAAGCCGCGGTTCTGCCAATGATGGCTAACCGAAGGCAGGTCCCAGAATGAACGATCCTCAGAGGAGTCAGCACTCCCTAATTCCTGCAAAAGGTCCAAGGCATCACGAAGCAATACTTGGAAATCTTCAAGAAGCAATGGCAAGGCCGACGACCACTCTCTAGCAGAAGACTCGAAGAGCGTGGATCTCACATGATCAGAGCTTAATACCAACTCCCAATTCACTAGGTGGCGCAAATTCGTTGGTGAGACGTCCACATCGTCCGACAATCGAAATGGCTTGGATATGGCAACCACGGGTGAAAGCAACATCCGCAGTTGTAGTCGAAGGCTTGCGGTCAATCCATCCCGTTTTAATCGCTCGGCCCAGCTGTAAAGATCCAGCTCTCTCCAAGGCGATTTGATCCGCTCAGCTAGGAACAGCCCCCACAGCTTGCGCATGAGAGGTCTTGGCACCGCCCTCGGGGAGCTTTTCCGGATGGCATTTAACTCAGAGGTGTTTCCTTGGTTCTCAAGCTTGGCCAGCTGCCCCAAATTATCCTGGATGAGAAATGCAAGACGCTCATGGACGCAGCCCCCTCGGGCAGAGAGCCAAAGTAAGAGGTCCGGATCATCGAGATGCCTCACAAGCCATCGAGCTATATGGAACATCACATCATCCCAGTAACCCGAACGCCCTCCCAGGAGCGTCATCGGCGCTGCCAAATGATACGGAGTTGGCCTTTGAACCAGACTGAAGTTGAGCTTCGTATCAGGCTCCGGGTGGGCAGGAATCCCAAAGCGCCCAAGATCTGAGTGGCTGTAACGTGGATCACTGAACGCGTCCAACAGCCACTCTAAGGACGGGGCGGGGTTGAAATCTGCAAACCTACGCGCCGGTATCCCTGACCTATCGGAGAGTGCCCACATCATACGTCCGACAAAATCATCCTGCCGAGTGCTAGCTGAGGGCTTGGAAAGAGCGTGGGTGGTTACGATCCGCTCCTTTCCAGTCGTCCCATCCTTGTACGTCTCAGCCCAAGCTTTCAGAGTCTGATGCAACCCTCTATGTGAGTTAGCCCCAGGTTGGGTGTGATACAGAATGGGAGCTACCCCTTTGGCCTTCCACTCGGCAGTCTTCTGGCTTTCATCCCCAGGACTACAGGAGCCGAATGCCCATGCTTGGGGAGTGATTTCGCCAAGCATACGATCAGCCGCCAACGCATCCATCATGTAGCGCAGAACGGGATCACTGACACTGTATCCGACGAAGCAAACCACGTAATTGCGGAATAGCTCACTTACGAATCGGGCGGCCCAACGCTCAGTCAGGTACGCAAGCCCGAAGTCACCGCTTGTGATAACGAGTCGGTTGAGTTCGTACACGTTAGGTTTACTCGGCAGCAATCCGTGCAGGTAAACCACCCCATCCCAGCGACTATTTTTAGGAAGCGGAAGCATCGGCGCAGAGTAGGAACTGAAGGGCTGCTTTGTGCGCCGGGCTGCGGCATCGAAGACTCGATCGAAATTTGTTGTGACAAGACGCAGCGCACCGGTCCGACATCTCCCCAAACTCAGTAACGCTGCGTGCGTGTCTGTTGCCCCTTTGCGCCGAAGATTGGGCTTTAGTGCCCGTGCCAACGCCTCTCGAACGGCGGCCCGCCCGTTCGGCAAGCGCCGCTCAAGAAGATCCAGGGTGGCATCGAACTGATAGTTCTCGAAGGCCTTCTGCTCTGCGCTGTCGAAATTGGTCAGCGCCTCTTTGTAAATGAGCTGTACTAATCCTTTGAAATCCAGGAGCCCAGCTGGATAGGAGATACCTGCTCCGCAAAAGAAAACTACCCTTCCCTCTTCATGGGCCTGAAGCAACTCGTCTGGGATATCCGGACCGTTCGTTACAAATTGCATCCCTGCTCCACCTAGCGCCTGATGGCGACAAGCCATCTATCGATGGCCTGTTTAGCACGGGTGGCTTGTTTTTACCATCGACGGACGCTAGCAGAATGTTGCCATCCGGAATATCTAGAAAATGAGACTAAGGCTTAGCCGTACACAGGCCAGTCACTCACCGCACGCTCTGCTCGTTCAATCTCAGAGGCTATGGAACATCGCAACGCGCTGAGCATTCCTGGACTCCAAAAAAAAATTTCCACGAGAACTTTATCATGCGGGACCGAGACCATAGCTAGATGACAGGAGTCCACTATTGCTACCCGTCGCGAGAGGCAGCAATGGGTCGATAGCTGCCGATCGCGACTTTCCGCCACCGACCCAAGAGGCGACAACGCTCCACTTCCTGGGCCGGACTGCCAGCTGCTTGAGTCCCCTGATACCGACGTAACGCGTCAGCAACCTCAAACATAGACGGATCGCCCAGCATGATCATGGTTTCCAGCGTTCTCATCATCTATCGCCTCCGTTACTACTATAGGCACATTAGTAGTCATAGATAGGGATTTGAACCCGCCCGCCTCTCTCAATAGCCCGCCATAGACCTGAAAAGACGGCTACTCTGGCGTCACCTGCTGGCCCGTTTAGGCCTAAGGCGCCCTAGAATTTGCCCTAAAAATTCTCGTACCCCGGAGCATGCGCATGGATGATCAAGCCTCGACCACAGCCGACACCCTTGAGCTGTTGTATCTGAACCAGGTCGCAATCAGAGCAGCCCTTGAAGAGCTCTCACTATGGGTAAGCCATCGCGGTTCACTCCACGTACATGAAAACGTTATGGCTGCGTTAGCGACCCTCGATATCCATGCTGAGGCGATCTCATCCGGGGTAGAGCGCCTGCGGAAGTGAGCCCCCCCAGCTAACGCCGGTTTCAAGCCCACCGCTGACAGAATCTTACCTCTAACGCCTATGCAGAGAGCCGATCCGAAGCTAAGATCGCGCGTAGAAAACTGTTCTAGAAGGGAAGCCAGATGTTCAGCCTGAAAGTCAAGGACTTTTCTTGCATAAAAACCGCCAATCTTGAAATATCACCATTAACATTGATCATTGGACCTCAAGCCAGCGGAAAAAGTGTGATATGCAAGCTAATTTATTTTTGCAATGCAACTAGTGCTGAGATATCCAGATATCTTGTAGAATTAAAGTATGACTTTGAAGCTTTGACAAAGTTTTTAAGCGCTCAATTCTGCGAATGGTTTCCAGCTTCAGCATGGGGCGAACGCAGATTTAACATTGAATTCACAACACCTCTGTACAGCTTGAAAATCAGCAGAATCTCCACATCTGATAAAATTCGCGTTAACTTCTCCGAAGAATACGCCAGCTTCTACAGGTCACAAATTGACATACTGAAAAAACTACCCGCACGCAAAAGAGGCAATACTACTGCAGACGAGGAAGATGATTTTTTTGAGCTTGAATATCGCTCCGAGCAACTTGTCACGGAGCATGTAACTAAGTGGCTCGGAAGACATGCAATTTTCAACCAGCTATTTATTCCCGCCGGCCGATCCTTCTTCACAAGCATTGGAAAAGCGCTTATAGCATTTGAACACAGTGGCATTCTGGAGCCACTGACGCTCTCGTTTGGTCGTAGATTTTCATCGGTTCGAGAATTTTATTCTCGACGCAGCTCAGCAGCTAGAAATCAAATATTCATTAACTTGTTTTCCGATCTTCTTGGTGGCACCCCCAAGAACGATGGAGGAAAAGACTATCTCCAAGCGAAGGATGGCCGTTTGATACCTTTTGCCGCGCTGTCCTCTGGCCAACAGGAACTGATACCCCTTGCGATGACACTTCATACGCTGTTCTCGGTCAGAAGCGGCGGCACGATGAATCCCTTTACTCAACGAATAACAAAACGAAGCGTTTACATTGAAGAACCTGAGGCTCACCTTTTCCCTAAAGCCCAGAGTGACTTGGTCGAAATTTTAGCGTCTCTGATTAGCAAACGAAGAGTGCGCGATCTAGTTATCACCACACACAGCCCTTACGTCCTATCAAAATTCAATAACCTTATCAAAGCTGGACAACTCTCCAAAACAAGCAAAGACCACAAGTCATTGGATCAGATCATTCCTGAGTCCGCCTGGATCCCGCCAAGGGCAGCGCTTGCCTACGCTATTATTGATGGAAAGGTTCAGTGCATCACCGACCCAGACGGCTTGATTGCTGCCGATTACCTTGACAACGTTTCCTCTGATATCATCGATGAATTTTCCGAGCTTCTAAATTTTGAGCGCAACTTATGACCGGCAAAGCAAAGGAATGCAAAACTAAAACCAAGGTTTGCTGCCCCTACACAGAAGTGACTAAAGTATCAAAAATCAAGGTCACCGACAAAGGAAGCATACGTTTTGCTGTCATTAACAACAAGGAGCGCAAACCTCATACTGTTAGAAAAATCGACGGTGGACTGGTAAAAAATGAGACAGCTGCAGACTGGATGATTTCCAAGCCCGATGTCGGGGACATCATAATTGAGCTTAAAGGTTGCGATGTTGAAAAAGCGATGATTCAAGTTATTGCTGCTACTGAATTCGCTAAATCCAACCTGCTACTCCAAGGGAAAACAGCAGGCTTAGTTTTATGTACCCAGCATCCTGGAGCCACCACGAAGATTCAGCGCGCGCTTCAGTGTTTCTCAAAAAAATTCGGCGGCCCCATACATGTTCGCAACAGAAGCGGAGAATTTGAATTTGAACATGTATTGAGTTTCAGGGGTCCTGAACGAGCGTAAATCACCAATCACTTTCCCTAAGAACTGTACAAAATCAAGGTAGATGCCCAACCCACAATATCGGTGCTTGGGCGTCTTTCTGCATTTAGTACTTGTGTAGGAACAGCATACATTCTTCTAGAATAGTGCAAGGTTCCTTCTAGTTTTATTCATAGGAATTTGAACCCGCCCGCGTTGCGCGGCAGGCCGCTTTAGGCCCGAAAACATTGAACTCTACACGACTCATAGAGGCTCAAGGCGGCCTGATACGGCCCCGATTCTGCCCTAAATCTGCCCTAAACCCTGCTCGCCTTTGCCAACGCAATCGCTTCGCATATACTGGCTATATGTACAGATACGAGTGCAATCGCCATGACCTCTCACGTTCTTGATCGGCAGCCGCTTCGCCTCAACCTAGACGCCGACCAGATTGAAGTAATCGCATCGCTCATGGATCACTTGCCGCTCAGCTTCACTGGAAGTCATTGCGGCCCAGCTCGAGAGCTGCTGGGCTGGGGCATAGATGACCTAGGTGCAAAATCCGGCGTTTCCACAAAGGCCATCCAGCGGCTTGAACGTGGGGCATACCTCAACCCAGTCAGCATGCTAGCACTGGCATTTGCGCTTGAGGCTTAGGATCTATTGTTCTTTCCAGGCCCCCCCGCTGAGGGGCGAGAACTGTTGCGGATCTACAAGAGATCCGCGTAGCCTAGGTGACTACTACCTACGAGGGTTCTGTCTCAGGCCTGGCATGGGAACGATGACGGCCAGTCCCGATATCGAACAGATAGAGATCCTTGTCGACAATGTGGCAAACCAACGACTAGCCGAACTGGAGACGCGCAGTCTTAGCTGACCAGGCCACGCATGCATCAAACCGAGCAAAGGGTTGCCGATAGTAGTGCTCTTGAGTTATAGGCGATGAGCGTGATCAAGACAACATCATTGATGCGCAGAGCCACCTCTAACTCATTGGTACCTTAACGCATCCCACCAGTGGAACACGACCTCGCCTGGACAGATTGAATGATACAGTTCTTAGCAGATCAAATAGATCAAATGGACCTCGCCATAGATCAGCTTGCGATGCGAGATCGCAATCTAGACCGATTTGCGATAATGCTAATAGATAACGTCGTCGAGTTAACGCTTCACACACACGCTGAAAACTTATCATACACTTCCTACTCTTACCTAAATCCAGATAAACGCCCCTACGACCAAAAGCTCATTCGGGATGCTCTGGGACAACAGTTTGACCGAAAGGTGAAATTGGCGAAAGCATCCGAAATGGTGCAATCAGAGATCTGCGAGAGCATTAACTACTTACATAGTTTTAGAAACACCGCATATCACAGCGGCCGTCGCCATGAGGGGATTCTGCACGCCCTCGCGATATTCTATTTCAAAAATGCTTGCACCGTACTGCAAAAATTTCGCCCATTTGTCTGGTCATACGGTGATTCTGACAAAGTGTCATTGAGAGCGATGAAATACTTAGGGAAGATTGAATTCATGGCCAGCCAGGAAGGTTTCGGCTTAGCATGGAAGAGGATGTTGGAAATCGCTGAGTCGATGGAGGATAGTCTAATTTCCGATCTTCATACAGACATGAGCTCCACGATCGAAAAAACAGATAAGGACATCAATTTCCTGCTGGAAAACTCTACGCACCACAATGAAGACCGTAAGACAGTGCTTATTGAGGTTCAGTTATGGCCTGCCTTCCACACAGCCGCTACCGATGACTTTCTTGAAAGAGCTGGCCATACAACCCTAAGCGATAGGGAAAAGATCGACTACCTTAGAGCAAACTACAACTGGCCTCTCAAAAGTGACCCTATACCTAGTTGGAGAAATCGACTTCAGTCTCTGAGGAACGAAAAAAATCCGCACCGCGCGCTGAAAAAATATTGTGACTTCCATACTCAGACTGAGCAGATCAGAATGGAAATTCGCGAAGCAGTTTTCCAACTAGACTCTCACATTCAAAATGAAATTGATTACTATCGCGGAAAGTAAGACAACAACATGTCGGCCTGAGCTATTTAATTATACAAACAGGCCGACACAGATCTTTTTAAGTTAGAATAATTGCCCCAAGCCTGCGGGTTGCCAATTCATGATCACCAGTTCGCCGGTCACCTCCGCCTTGCCCTGCCGCTGGTTCGTGTTGCTATAGCGGATATCCAGGTACTCGAAATGGAATCCGTCGAAGGCTCGACGAATGTCTGCGTGGTCATTGATGCTGACCATCACTCTGCCCTTGCACTGGCGCATGAAGTCGGCCATTCGCTCGTACTCCTCGAAGGGGAAATCCACGCCGTAGCCGGCGGTCTGCCAATATGGCGGGTCCATGTAGAAGAACGTGTGCGCTCGATCGTATCGCTCGGCGCAGGCGAGCCAGGACAGGTTCTCGACGTAGGTCCCGGCGAGACGCTGCCAAGCGGCCGATAGGTTCTCTTCGATACGCAGCAGGTTGATGGCCGGCCCCGTGGTAGCGGTACCGAACGTTTGCCCGGTGACTTTACCTCCGAAGGCGTGCTGCTGCAGGTAGAAGAACCGAGCTGCACGCTGAATATCGGTCAGAGTTTCAGGGCGCGTCATCTTCTGCCATTCAAAGATCTGCCTGGAGCTAAGCGCCCATTTGAATTGGCGCACGAACTCCTCCAGGTGGTTCTGCACAACTCGGTAGAGGGTGACCAGGTCACCGTTGAGATCGTTCAGCACCTCCACGGGGGCGGGCTGGGGACGCATGAAGAACAACGCGGCACCGCCGGCGAAGACTTCAACGTAGCACTCATGAGGGGGAAAGAGGGGGATCAAGCGGTCGGCCAGGCGGCGTTTTCCACCCATCCAGGGAATAATTGGAGAGGTCATAGGTATGCAAGTCTTTACTGTATGGATAAACAGGTGTTAGGCTCGCCGCGCTTTGTGCACAAGGCAGAGGCCACGGCTGGACTTGCAGGAAGGGTCTGCGGGTTCGGCGGGCCGGGCTAGATGTTGGCGCATCTACCCGGCTCGCCTCTTTTCATTTAGTGACTTCGTGGACGTAGGCCTGGCAGGCCTTCAGTGCGATCAGTCCTCGATCACCAGTGTCGGTGATGCTGATAATTCGTTGAGCATGCGCTGGGTCAAGTCGGGCGCGAACGGCTCCATGAACCACGCCTCCGGTACTGGCGGCTTCTCGCATCCCAGCGTCACAACCCGGGGTGGCAAAGGCTCCGGCGTCGACAAGGACTGACAGCCGCAAGTCAGCAGTAGCCAGCCTGTCACGCAGGCGAGCTTGAATCTGTTGTGCATCGCTCATCTCCTTCCAATGTGTTTTGTCCTGCTCCTGCAGGCGATCCTCCAGGTCTTTGCGCTGACTTTTCTGTTCAGCCAACTGCTCCAGGGCTGCAGCTGCAGCTTCCTCACGATCACGACCGTAAGCCCGATCCTTATCTGCCAACTGCTGGACATAGTCTGCAGCCTGGTCAGCCAACTGCTTTCCGTACTCGCTGGCCTGCCACACCCAGGCCCCACGCCCGCCGGTATAGAGCCCGACCGCCACGGCTAGGAGTGCGATACGCCAATTCAGCGGCATTACTGCAGCACCTCAAGCGCACGCTTATAGAGCGCCTGGCGATCCTTCAACCCGTTCAGGCCACCATTGATACGGCGCGTGATCAGCTCGAACATCGAGTCATCGGCCTGCAGCACCTTGTCCGCGAGGCTATTGAGCCCCGCACGCTGCCAGTACCAGCCGGCCGAAAGCGAGGCGTATACGGGCTGCTCGAGCAGCTCGGGGGTGTTGAGCAAGCGGCTGTCACCGAACAGTGCTTCACTGCAGGCCCCGTAGTTGTCGCGGCCGGTGATCTGAATAAGCCCGCGGCCACGGTACCGCTGACCGTCGCCGTCAGCCGCCGGGGTGTTGCCGAGGCGCTCCGCCAGCCGCCCCGTGTCGTACTTGGCCAGGTAGGCATCGTTACCGAGCTCTCGCACATACTGCAGCTGGCCCGACTCATGGCCGACTTGCGCAAGGAACGCAGCCATACGCCGAGGGGTGATGATCGAATACTTGCCCATGGTTGCGTTGAGGCCGGGAACAAAAACGCCGGCTTTGCGTCCGGCGATGGGGAGGATCTGTTGCAGCTGTTGAACTGAGATAGCCATTGGTTTCTCCAGTGATGGCCGTGTACGGCCATGAGGGTTAGAGCTGCTCAACCTTGAGCGGCTTATCGTCTTTCTGTTTCTTGCCTGAGGCCTTGGCCTTGCCCTTCTTGCCGCCGTTACACTCCACGGTCGTCGTCCACCCGCTGGCCGTGAACACTTGCTCCACGCTTTCCACCAGGTACTCGCCATCGAGCCCCACCTTGAAGCCCTGGGCATTCACCGTGCACTCCGCGAACAGGTCGTGCCGGCCGGCCATCTCCAAGCGCACGCCGGCGGTGCTGCGGTTGAACGCGGCCAGCCGCGCCTTGGCGGCCTGTGTGGCAGCAGTCTCGTTGGGGTAGATATGGCGGTCGGTGTGAACCGGGGGCAGGCCGTCCGGCGATTCGTTGTTGTCCAGCTGGACCACTTTCAAAGCGCCGGTTTTCTGATCCTGGTGCTGGGTTTTCACCGCTTTCTGCGTGCTGCGGTCGCTTAGCCGGAACTGGTAGCGGGAGACGTCCGTCTTGTTGACGGTGACAACCTGCAGTGACTTGCCCGAAGTGCTCTTCCCGCCCTGCCGGGGCATGACCAACAGCTTGCCCTGGGCAACCTTGGCGGTGCTGTCGTACTGCCGCGCCAAGCGCGTGACAAAGTTAAAGTCCGACTCATTACGCTGATCGATACGCTCGACCTTCGTCGTGACCGGGCACACCACTTCCCAGCCGTTGCGCTTGGCGATTACGGTGACGATCTCGGACAGCGGCACATTCTCCCAGCTGCCGCTACGGGTGGTCTTACCGCTGCCACGCATGTCGCTGGCCTTGCCGCGAATGGTCAGCTCATCAGGCGGACCAGATAACTGCACTTCGTCGACCGTATAGGCGCCCATGCGCTTTAGCGGTTGCCCCTCGTAGCCCAGTAGAACCTCCACCACACCACCCCGGGCAGGCAACGCAACTACCTGGTCGCGATCGTCAATGCGCAGCTCAAACTCATCCGACTCCATGCCAGGCTTGTCCGAGATCCGCAGCAACAGCAAGCGGTCATTGATCAGCGCGGTGATGTCCTTGCGGTCCGCGATGATTCGATACGTTGGTTTCATGCTTACTCCAGAAACAGGAAGCCCCGCACGGGGCGGGGCTTCGTTACGCATAGCGCGGGATCAGTCGAACAGCTGCAGTAGCTCGACCGCCGGTGCCGACAGATCGGGCAGCATTATCAGCAGACCGGCGCGGTAAGGCTGTGCCTCCCTGGCTAAATCAGGGTTGGCATCGAGCACTGCCTCGACCGTGCCATTGAGATTTCCGTAATGGTGCTGACAGATCACATCGAGCAGATCTCCGTCAGACGTTCTGCAGGTCGTTGCCATAGCTCACAAATTCCAGGTTGAAGCCCTGTTTACGGGGGATGCCACCAGCCAGCAGGTGGCTTTGCTCCTCTTCGATATTGACCAGGCACCAATCGCCCAGCACCTCGCCGTACCCCGTGACCAGCTTCAGCGCTTGCAGATTGCGACCGATGCTACGCAGCACGCCCAGTTGCTTGATGCCACTTTTGTGGTGGGGGAAGATCGCACCCTTGAGCGTTATCTTGTCCTCGCCCAAGCCCACCGCCTGCTGGGCGACGCTCCGCCGCAGACGCTCTTGGCCAGCCCAACGGAACGACGTCTGACGCCGCAACTCATCAAAGGCGGCGGTGCCCAGGTTGAAGTAATACGGCTGTTTCTTCGGATCGTGCGGCTGGATGATCAGCAAGTGCGGGTAAGGCGCGACCGCCTCAGGTAACGGAGTGGCCGAACCCAGCAGCCCGCCGGTCGGTAGCACGTTGGACAGTGACGGGCTGACCAGCCCCGCCACCCGGCCGGCCTGGGCTGTGACCTTGGCCGCCATTTGTTTGAAAGTACCGAGCCGCTCCTGCACCTGAGTAGCGCCGGTGACTCCTCGGCTATACATCGAAGCCACCTGCCCCACCTGAGACTGTGCCACGTTGATACTGCGCACTATCCGGCCAAGCTTCGCACCGGCCTCAGGCCCCACGAACGGGATGTTTTCCAGCTCCGAGGCGGCCCCCGTGATGCTGCCGACAGCGCTATTGAGTGGGGACAGCATGCCATCCACCCCCTTGCGCCCGGCCTCCCCCGCTGCAACCAGCCCGGACAGGGAAGACTCCAGCTGCTCCATGTAGGCCATAGGCCCTCCTTAAACATGCGGTTGATCGAACAGTTGAGCCGAAGCCATGCGCACCGTAGCTTCGCGCTGCCACGCCTCAAACAGCCGTCGCAGAGGCAACTCGATTTCTCGGACGACTTGTGACGGGTCTTTCACATCACCCTGAACATCGATTCTGATGTTTGGCGAGAACGAGAACGCCTGATCTACCTTCGGCGCCGATACCGTGACAGGAGCAGCCGCTTTGGCTGGCTGAGCCAGCTCGAGCAACCGAGGTGGCACCGGTGCCGACTTGGCCACCATGTCACGCACCACATCACCGAAACCGGCCGGCAGCGTGGCGAACTGGGGGACAGGTGGCGGAGGCGCGCCATCGGCGGCGGGCCAACGTTCGCGACTATCGATCACCACAGGCACCGGCGCTGATTTAGCCGGGACCTCGCGCATCGTTTCGCCTAACTTCACCGGCAGCGTGGCCGGCGCCGGTTGCGGTTGGGCTTGCGGTGGCACCAGGCCGGTCCCTGGGAAACGCACCTTGTTGACCGTCAACGCCGCCAACAGGTAGGGATCCTTGGACTCGGGGTCGCGCGGGTCATACGATACTGCAGGCGCAGTCGGCGCTGGTGTAGCCACGGCTCGCACTGAGTTGCCCAACTTCGGCGCTTCCTGTAGCACTGGTTCAGGCACAGGGTCAGGTTGCGCCGGCGGCCCCCCCGGAAAACGCAACTTGTTTGCCGTCAATGCCGGTACCAGGTACGGATCCTTGGACGCCGGGTCGAACGCTTCAGGCTCCGAAGGGGTCGGGGTGGGCACGGCTCGCACCGTATTGCCCAACCTCGGAAGCTCCTGCAGCACCGGCGCTGGATCAGGCTCGACCACTGGCTCAGGTTGCGCCGGCGCCGAACCGGTCTCCGCGCGGAGTGTGTCGCCTAGCTTCGCCGGTGGCTCCTGCAGGATCGGCACCGCCTCGGGTTGAGCCTCGGGCGGCACCGGCGGCCGCACCAGTGGCGCAGCTGGGAAACGCACCTTGCTGGCCGTCAGCGCGGTCACCAGGTACGGGTCTTTGCTCAATGGGTCCGGCGGGTCATACGACACGTCAGACTCAGTCGGGGTGGGGATGACCACAGCTCGCACCGTGTCGCCCAACTTCGGCGGCGGCTCCTGCACGATCGGCGCGGCCTTAGGTTGAGGCTCTGGCTGCGCCGGCGGCCGCAGGAAGCGCACCTTGTTGGTCGTCAGCGCAGGCACCACGTGCGGGTCTTTGGACGCCGGGTCTAGCGGGTCATATGACACCTCAGGCTTGGCCGGCACCGGGGCTGCTACGTTGTGCACCGTGCCACCCAGGGCCGGTACCGGCGCCGTCGGCATTGGCTGCGTGACAGGCTCACGGTTGTCGATCACTACCGGCGCTACAAGAGCAGCCTTCGGCGCTGCAGGCAACGGGGCCGAGGTATCAACCTTGGGATCTGGCTTGTCCTTCTGCGCCGGTGCCAAGGTTACCTGTACCGCCTCCTCATGCGCCGGCGGACTTTCCGGCTTCGCCGTGGCCTCGGACTCGGGTTGTTCATCGCCAAACCAGCGCTTACCCAGCCACCCGCCGAGCGACTCGCCACCCATGCCACCCAGTACAGCGCCGATTGCGCCGCCTACTGCAGTACCTATGACCGGTACCACCGAACCGATGGCCGCCCCAGCAGCCGCGCCGGCAAGCGTTCCCGCAAGGCTGCCAGCTGCACCACCGTACCCCTCTGCCTTCTCGTCTTGAGAGCTGGCGTTCATCGCGACATCAATCGCAGCAACACCGGCGTCAATCACATTCCCGCCAGGCAGTCGCTTGGCAAGACGCGTAACGCCCCGCACCGAGCGGACAACCCTGCCCAACTCTGCAACGCCGGCTACCATCTTCGGCGCAGCAACTGGAATAGCGGGCTTCATCAGGGGCGACTTGGGCGCCTCAACCTTCACCCCGGGCCGTGCTGGGGAACCTTGCCTTGCCTCTCGTCTGCGAGCCCGGCGCCGGCTTCTACGACTACCCCGGGCAGGTGCAGCAGGGGCGCTGTTTGTGACGCTACTGCCGATCCCGCTGAATGCATCGGCATTGACCACGAACACCCGCTGCGTGTCATCCCTGCCTGCTAGCGGATCGTTTGCCGGCGCCGCATCCTTCGGCGTTGCTCCAAACACCTTACCCAGCAGGCCAAGGCCGGTATCGACCACTTTGCTGCCCGTCTTAGGCAGCTCAATGGGCGTGCGATCGCCACGCCCTGCCCGGCCGGCCATCCTCTCCAGGCCTCGACCGCGCGCGATGTTCAACACACCACGTCCGATCTTGAACGCACTGGATGCAGTCTTGAGTGCGAGGATGGCCGCCACGGTACCGGTAATGCCTGCCACAACAGCCGGGAAGCTGTCAGACAGCGAGGTAATGCCACGAGCGACGGCAGTCAGGCCCTTCGACGCCATGTCAGTAGCTGGGCGGATCGCGTCGCCAATGCTGCGCATTGCGTCGTCTGCCGCTTGGACTGTCTCGGCCCACTGCTGCGCCGATGTTTCACGGCGCTCGGCGAGGTTCTTGTCGAGGATGCCCGAAGCCTTTTGCGAGTCGGCTTTGAGTTCCTCATATAGCCCTCTGTTCTGCCCGTAAGCAGTCAGCGCCGCCTTGACCTGCATATCGGCGAAGATATCGCCCGTGCGCAGGGTCTTTTCCAGGGCATCCAGCGCCGCTTTAGCTTTCTCAGGGTCGACTTCCTTGTCGATCTTGGCCTTGGCCGCCTCGATCTGTTTGGCCTTCGCCGGATCGGTCGCCTCGATGTACTTCATGGCCAGGGCCATGGACGCCTCAATGACGTTCATGCCCTTCTGCAGGCCGGTATTCAGCGAGGACTGATAATCAATGCCGGCATCCTTATAAGCCTTGACCACCTCGCCAGAACCGATCTTCTCCATCCAGTTCTTGAAGTTGTTCGCGGCTTCGTCCGAACTGCCGGCGGTCTTCATCTGCACCTGCAGCATCGAGCCGAGCGAGGTCACCGCATCCAACCCGGTGATCCCGTTTTTCTCCATGCCGGCAAGCAACTGCGGGAACCACTTGGCCATGTCGCTGGCCTCGAAGCTACCCGCCTGGCCTTGGTAGGCGATCGCCTCCAGCGCCTGCTGCATGACTTTCGGGTCGCTGATCTTGGCGTTTTGCTGCAGCGCCTGGATCATCGATGCAGTGTCGACACCCGAAGATCCTTGGCCAATCGCGAACTTGGCCGCGACCGGGGCATACGACAACGCCTTGTCCAGCTCCATGCCGGCGCCGACCAGCTGGTTGACCAGGTCGGCCACGTCGTTGCGCGACATGCCTGTGTCTTGGGCGGTATCGATCACCGTCCGGGTCAGTTGCCGCTCCTCCGGCTTGTTGACGATGTCGGCCTTGATCGCAATATCACGGATGACCGATTGATAATTTGCGCTGATCATCGTCGGCACTGCGGCCATGCCTGTGGCAACTACGGCCTGGCCGATGTTCGACTTCATCGAGGCCTTGCCCGCCTGCAGCTGCTGGTGTCCCTTGAGCTGCAAATCGGCGCTCTTCGCCTCACGCCCCAGGCGCTGATATTCACGACTGAGGCGACCAACCTCGATGCCCTGCTTGCGCAAGGCATCCAGATTGCTGTCCAGCTTGCGCTGCAGTTTGTCAGCACCCGCAGCACCGCTGTCGTGCGCACGCTTCCACTCTTCGCGCAGCTTGATGGTTTCGCCAATGGTGCTCTTCAGCACCTTGGCCCTGTTGCCTTTGGCTTCCAGCTTCTGGATGCCGTTCTCGACCGTCTTGAACGCTGCGCCTACCGATGAGGCAACAGCCCCCCCGATCACCAGCGATAACGCTAGCCTGCTTGCCATCGGTGCCCCCTGTGCAAGCTCAATCCGTGAGCCACCAGACCATGTCCGCGTAGGACATGGTCAGGATCTCTGCGGCGGAGAAATTCAACTCAGCCGCAAGTCGCTTGGCTGCTTGCTTCTGTGTGGCGGGATTAAAGCTCGTCGTCTCGCACCAAAAAGTTGTAACCGGTCGCCAGGCGGTTGTAGTCCTTGTAGGTGAGGCCTTCCAGGTCCTTGACGTGAACGTCGGCCAGGGAGGCGAACAGGTTCAGCTCGCGCTGCTCGTCGTCACCGTTTGAGGTCTGGGTCGAATTACGGATATCGCGCACAGTCGGCGCCCGCAGGGTGATGGTGTCTTGCTGAACGCCGTTGAGCTGGGCCGGGCTGGTCAGCGTTACGGTGACGCGGTCGGCTTCCAGTTTGATGAATTTCGGCAGTGGCTTGGCCATGGATTGGGGTCCTTGATTCGAAAAGGGATGCGGAAAAGGCAGGAGGGATTACAGGCCGAGGTCGCGGCGCTGGCTGGCCAACTGGTCGACGCCATTGATGACGCGCTTCATGCCGGCCGGGTCGATCTCGTAGATGACTTCACCCGCGACCTCCAGCTTGTAATAGGTCAGGGCCACAGCGTGCTTGAGCTCGGCCTTGTCGCCCGGCTTCCAGTCACCCATATCCAGCTCTTTCAAGGTGCCGCGCTGGGTGACGATGACCGCCTTGGTTTCCCCCTTCTGGCCCTTGAACGATCCACGGAAAGTGCCGTTGAACGCGTTGCCATCAGCCAGGCCGTAAAACTTCAGCGACTCTTTACGCACGCCGGTGGTGGTGAAGTTGGACTCCATCTTCTCCATGCCCACGTCCATCTCGATAGGCATGTCCATGCCACCAGGGCGGTGCTCTTCCATCTTCAGCGTGAGCTTGGGCAAGGTCAGGCTGGGCACATCGCCCTGGAAGCTGACACCGTCCACAAACAGGTTCATGTTGGCCAGAATTTCGGGAATCATTGCCATGTGATGCGCTCCTTACGCGACTTGGTCGAGGACTTCGGTCAGCCACTGATTGGTGACTTCGATACGGAAATTCGGGTTTTCAGCCGGCGGAACGTCGGTAAAGCGGATGTTCCAGTACACCTTGCCCTGCTCGAGCTGGCTGGCCGTGTTGAGCACCGGGTCGGCGTAGACCTCGAAGTTGATGATTGCGCCCTGGGCTTTCAGGTCGCGCATGAAGGCCTGCAGGCCCTCGGTCACATCGCGGATGTAGGTCGAGGTAATGCCTCGGTCCACTGCCCACTTGTGGCCGTACAGGATCGCGTCCATGACCATGTCCATGGTCCGCACACGGGTGACGAACGCCCATTTCGAATCGCTCGACAGCGTGCGGTTGCCCCACAGGCGGAAGCCGTCGTCACGGATGATGGTCGCGATGTTGGCGTTATTCAGCAGGTTGGCCCGGCACGTCTCGTCGCCGTCCAGGTACTCAATGGCACGGGTGGTGCCAGTGATGCCGACAAACTCTTTGTTGGACGGCGACGACCAGAAGCCGTATTCGCTGTCGGTGTAGGCAAACACGCCGGCAGCCCAGGCCGAAGCCGGTGCATCGATGGTCGCGCTGGTGGTGTCCCACAGCTGCACGCCGGGGTCGACCATGTACAGGCGCTTGGAGCCGAACAGCTTGGCGTAGGTGGTGGCCGCCTCGTCGGTGGTACCGGGGCCGTCGATGATCCCGACCGCGCGCAGCTTTTCCGCAATCGACTGCATGACGGTGGCTACCGCCTGGGTCGCGCTGTGCTTGGGCGCGACGATCAAGCGAGGCTGTGCGTTGAAGCGGCTCTTGCCATCCAGCAGCGCCTGCAGGCCAGTACGCTTCCCACTGGCCTGCACGCCGCCAATGATCCCGGAAATCTGCGCCGCCGGGTCGACTACCTTGGCCACACCGGTGGCGACGATCACTGCCTTGGCGCGGGCATAGATAGCCTGGCAGGCCTTGGTGATGGCCGACGCCGCGCCGAACGCGGCGACTGCCTCACGCTCGTTGGTGATCAGCACCAGGTCACCAGCTTTTGCCGTGGCGCCGACGCCCTCGGTGAAGGTGTCGACCAGGCCAATGATCGAGGACGATGGCAACGAGACGTTGCGCGCGCCGGTGTCGATGTTCGTTACGGTAACGCCGTGAAAGAATCCAGACATTTGAAACTCCAGAAAGCACAAGGCCGCGTCATGCGCGGCCCGAGGATGGGAGAAATAAAACTGTCAGCGATGCAGGATCTGCAGCACCTCGACCAGCAGCGCCACGGTCAGGCAGGCCACCAGCGGGCAAAAGAAGTCGAGGCGTCCATCTACGGTCCATCGCCAGATGCGCAGGCCGTCGTACCAGCGCAGATTGGCCAGGTGCACCGCCTCGACGTGCGCCAGGTTGCGCTCGCCCTGGGTGTACTCGCGACCGGCGAAAAAGAAGATGCCGGCAGCGGCGCCGGCCCAGTGGCCAGCGGGGACGCCCAGCCAGGCCAGGAAGCCCCACAGGGCGCCCATGATCAGCAACGCCGCCAGGACGTGCTCGAAGTGGGTTCGATTCATGCGTGCCCTCCAGGCACAAAAAAAGCCGCTTAGCGGCCCTTGGGGTTACGGGGTGAAGTTGGGTTAGGCCGCGTTACCGACGCCCTGAATGCGCGCCTTGATAGCGGCAATCGCCGCGTCTGCCATGGCCTCGGCCTGCTCGTGACTGGTGGCCTTGAGCACGTCCTGCTTGCCTTTCAGGCGAGCGGCGCGGATGTCGTAGATCGCAGATTTCCAGGCGCGCGACTCGTGGAGAATGCTCTCGGTCGCCGCCTGCGCATCGAGACCGGCCGCATCCATCCAGGCTTGTACAGTTGCCGGAACCTCGCCGGCATAACCTGCCGCCGCGAAGCTCTCGGCCTCATCCGCCGTCATCCGATACTCTACTGCGCGCAGCGGATCACCCAGGACCGCGCTACGCGCCTGATCGGCCGCCTGATCTACCTGCAGAGCCGCTGCCAGCAAGGCTGCATTCAAGGGCAGACTGTCGAAGCTGAAACCGGCATAAGTACGACCGCCGAATTCGATGTTCAGATTTTGAGTTTGCATATATGCCCTTTAGAGTACGGTCAGATTGGTCATGAGGTTGGAGACATCTTTGGGTGAGGTGCCAGCGATAATCCCGTTGATGTAGCGTCCGCCGAACGACGCAGGGAACGACGTCCCGAGCACTTCGAAGACAACGGCGCTGTTCGGCGCACCAACAATGAACGCCGTCCCATCCGCAGCAGACGTGAACTCGCACGAAGACACTTTCACCGCCAAGATCACCGAGCCCCCGTTAGAAGTGCTCTTGAAAAAGGCATTGACGAAACCGGTCGGTGCTGGATTCAGCCCGGCCGGGCTCGGCAGATCGACCGTAACATCACTGAGCAATACCTGCGCACCGTTTGCCAGAACAATGCCAGACAGGTAATGCGCCGAGCCGTCAGTGATCAGGTAATACGCTGGGCTAATCTTTCGCTTCACCCCGGTGGTGTCGCTGAAGATCGAAAGCACGCGAGAGTCGACGGTGATGTTGATCGCCATCCGGTAATCGCCCTGCAACCGAACGATGCACAGCCCCCCTACAGGGGTGTTCGCCAAGGCTTTGTCGATCGTTTTCAGCGGCCGCGCTGCCTGGCCGTCGGCGTTGTCATCGCCGGTGAGCTGGTTGACGTAAAAGATTTTCCGGCCTTCGGGAATAGCTGCAATCGCAGCCGCGACCGAAGAGTCAATGCCGGCCTTCTTACCGTTGAAATAGTCGATCAGCTTGGTGGTTTGCGTAACCAGGTTGGCTACATCAGATTCGAGACTCATACGTCTTATGCTCCAAAGGTGTTTTGAGTTACTAGGGTTTGCAGGGCGATGAGCGCCGCCGCATTACAGACGACAGCGCTCACCAGGCCCTCGCGGTCAGCGTCTTGACGCCGCTCGGCAGCCAGCAGGCGCTGCGCATGGTTGTCGAGTACCGCGCCGGCTCGGCGCGAACTTCCCGCCAATTCGTCGAGTTGATCCTGCCGCTGCAGGCCGTACAGCTGCTCGGCAATGACTGCCGAGGCATTACCGACAGCCGCACTGGCAAGGCCATTGCGGTCGGCCTCCTGGCGCGCTTCAACCTCCGACATGCGCAGCAGCAAGCGGGAAATCTGCTCACCTGCCACGCGCTGCCATTGGTCTTGCTGGTCTAACTGGTCTTGCCGCTGCAGGCCGCGCAACTGCTCGGCAATCAATGCCTGCGCCTGGGCAGCCAGCGGCCCGGCCAAGCTCAGACTCAGCCCGGCCTCGTTGCTGATGATCGTCACGCTGTCCGCCGGAAGCGCCGCCAGCGACAGGTCATAGGCCAGCAGCAAGTCGGTGTCCGCCGACTTGTAGGCCAGCGGGGTGGATGAATCGGACCACACCGCCAACAGGGTGCCGTCGCTCAGCAGAAAGCCGATTTCCCGCACCCAGAAAGCGCGGTCGCCATCAGCCAGGGCGGTCAGGTGTAGCAAGGTACTGCTCAGGCGCTCGCCCCCGGCAATCGGGTACTTGGCCGTTTGCGCAACCAGGCTTTTCTGGTCGGCCGACGGCGTGTAGCCCGAGGTGCCCAGGGCAATATGGGTGATCTGCGCCGCGATGCCGGTGTTATCGGCACGCAAGATCGCGGCCAGCCCCGCCTTGGTGATCACGGGTTGTAACGGGGTACTCATAGAACAGCCTCCATCGTGCTGCGCACGACGACTAGGGCACGGGTCGCACTGGCGACCACAAAGCCCGATTCAGCATTGATCGGCACGCCAAGGGCCTCGACAGAACGCCGAGACACGCCGAGCGACCGGGTGGCATTGGCGAACTGCAGGCCCTGCACCGCCACGTCGATCTGCACCGCTTGGGCATTCATGCTCAGGCGGTGCAGGCCGCGCCCTCGGGCAACGTTGGCGAACAACAGACCGCCGTCGAAGCGCGCTCCCAGGCGAAACTCGTAGTGGCTGCGCTCGTTCTTTGCCGCGTCGACCAGAGCGCGCAAACGCTCCCCCAACTGCGGCGAGATAATCGAGCCCTCTCCCTCGCGGTTCTCATTCGCCCAAGCGGTGAGCTGGAACGTGTACGGGGCCGCGTTCGGGATCTCGTGCCAGGGCTTGTAATCCGCGTTGACCCGCACCGCCTTGAGTACCCGCCGGATCGCGCCGACAGTGCCCTTGGTCTTGTGGACCGGAATCGCCTCGTGGACCAGCTCACGGCGCTGGGCGGTGGTGTTGGCCGCCTCCCAGCCTTCGACCTTCCAGGCCCAACCGAGCCACGGCAGGAAGTCCGGCGGGCAGCGCGTCGAATCGGCAATGCCTCGGATGATTTCCGGGTCAATGCCCTGCTCGCTGGCCGCCTCCAGCGAGCGCTCCAGCAGGGTGGCGTTATGCGGCAACAGGCTCACGTCGCCACCTTCGTGGTCAGCGTGATTGACGTGCAGTTGGGGTAATGCCGCTTGTCACACGCGATGCCTGCAGCCGGGTGCACCAGGTCGACCTGGCTAATGCCCGTAACGTGTAACGCCGCGTAGATCGCTGACAGCGGCAGCTGCCCCTCCAGGCGCCGCGCCTCGGCAATGGCCGCGTCCAGGCCTTTCCGGGCTGTCGCCTTGACGACCGCCGGATCTGGCCCAGCCTCAACGTACAGGACGGCCTCCACATTGAAGTCACTTGGCGCCCCTACCTGCACACGCGGGCGGTCTGTGATCGGCCGCACGCTTTCGGCCGACAGCGCCGTCTGCACTGTATTAACCAGCTGCGCCGGCAGCGTGGTGCTGTCCAACCTTGGCAGGATGGCCAGCGACACGTCGCCAGGCAACGGCTTATCCAGCCCAGCGTCGTAGTCACAGACCACCACAATGGCACCATCCGGCAGTTGCGCTTTAACCGCGGCATCGAGCGCCACCCCGGTAAACCGGGGCGAGTCGACCGACACGTTGGTCAGCTCGGCCGAGGCGGTCAGCGCGTGATATTCATACGCGCCCCGGCTACCGGCAACGGACAGCGCCTCAAGCGACAGCCGCGTGCGGTAGCGCAACGCCTCGTCGCCTTCCATGATGGCCTCCACTGGCGGCACCGCGTTAGGATCGGCCGGCCTGATTACCAGCGGCTCAACGCCGTAGTCAGCCGCACGATTAACTAGATCCGCGCCAGTGGCATAAGCCAGCAAGCTGGCCTTGGCCGCCGCATTGACCCGCGCGCGCATCAGCAGCTCGCGGTAGGCCATGACCTCCATCAACTTGACCACCGGGTCGGACTCCAACAGCGCGGTCCACTGGTCGCCCATGTGGCTGCGGAATATGCCTACCACCTCCTGATACAGCGCCTCAAAGTCCAGGGTTTCCACCACATCGGGCGGGGGCAACAAAGACAGGTCAATCATGCGTTCACCTCCACGACGGCCGAATTGCCCAGGTACTGGCCTGTCAGTTCCAGACCAATCTGGCCATCGAGCACGGAAACCACCTTGACGCGCTCCAGCTGCACACGCGGCTCCCAGCGGCCCAGGGCGCGGGCCACCTCGGCCTGCACGGCGCTTTTCCATCCGTCGTTAACCGGCAGGTCGACAAAGCGGCGCAGATTGCTGCCGTAGTCCGGCCGCATGCGCCGGCTACCCAAGGGGGTGGTCAGAATGTCCTCAATCGACTGCTTCAGGTGATCGAGGCCCGAGAGTGGCTGGCCGGTTCGACGGTCCACGCCAATCATGGTTAGCCGTCCAGACGCTGCAGGTCAGCGTGCCCACCCAGGAACGCCAGCGCCTCGTCGTCGTCGGCCTGGACGGTCACGCGGCCGGCCAGCACCTTGAACTCGCGCAGACCGTCGCCGGCCTGCAGGAACAGTGAGCGCGAGGTGTAGGCGCTGTCAGTGAAGGTCACGCAGCCCGGCGCGACAGGTTCAGCGGCGGAGCCGGCCGCGTCCGTAGCTGCGTCATCCGCAGCTGTTCTCTTGACTGCCATAAGGCTCTCCAGAAAAGACGAAGCCCGCAAAAGCGGGCCTTTATGGATTGAGTTTCAGGATCAGCGATGGCCGGCAAAGGCCTGCTCAACCGCCGATTTGATTGCACTTGCCAGCGCCTCCGGGTAGAGGTTTCCCGACACGTTGATTGTGATGGCCGGGGCTCGGGTCGGGCGCGGCGTAGGGATGTAGCGCCCAGACATAAGCGCCATGGCCAGGCCTTGAGCGATTTCTTCCGGGTCGTTCTCACCCACCAGCAGCCGACGCCAGTAGCTCAGCATGCGGAAGTGATCCGCAAAGCCGGTGATGCCGTAGCCAACCATTTTTTCGACCATGTGGCGGTCGGTCCCATTAATCGGGGCCTGCGGGTCCTGTTCAGCCATATCAACCTCAATGCTTGTGGTTCGGCGTGTTGCCGGTGGTGTCGATGATCTTCCCGAGGCCGAAGATGTCGCCCGTTACTTGTAACGGCCCATCGATCTGCACGGAGCCCTGCAGGGTGATCATGGTTGCCTTGGCCGTGATGCTCTCGGCCTCGGCACTGATCGCGGTCGACTTGGCGGTGATCGCGTCGTCGGTCAGTACCGCCTTGCTGCTTCCGACCTCGATGTTGACCGTGCCGGTGGGCAGCTTGATGGTGTAGCTATTGGCCGCCCAGTCGTAGATCAGGGACCCGCCATCATCGAAGCGCCACACCTCGACGTGGTCGCGGTTGTCCGGGCGCTCGCCGGCGTTGCCGTACAGGCCGGGAATGAAAGTGCCCTGGGCGGGATCGCCGCTAGGACTGATCAGCGCGCCCTGCTCCCCCAGGCTGGGCGCTCGCCAGTGTCGCGCCTTACCGGCAGCCAACGAGTGCCAACGCACCCAGGCGCTGCTCCAGCCGGTACCGTCTGACATCCGCAGCTTGCCAGAATCCAGGTCGACCGCTACCACATAGCCCTTGATCACGACGCCGGCCAGCATCCGGTCGTGCTCGGCGCTCACGTAACTCACCCCAGGGCCTCCGGTGATTGGTAGAGATGCTCGTTGCCTGGACCACTGTCAGGATCGAAGGCAACCACCAGCGGGCCGGGCTCTCGGGGCCACGGCCACTCCTCCTCTCCGAGATAGATCACCTGAGTCCACTCAACCACCCAGACCGCGTAACTATCCAGCTCGGGGCGGCTCCAGTCCCGCTCTGCCCTTACGAACTGGGCAAACTCAACGGCTAAGCCCCAGGACTGCATCCGTAACAGGACCGCCAGCTGTGCCGCAGCGAACGCGACCACATGCAAGCAGTTGGGCACCTCTGCCCCAACAATCACACGCGCCTCGAAGCGAGCATCGACGGCAGTTTCACCTGTGCCAGGATCCTTGTCCGCACTCTCAAGGCCAGCCAACTCCAGCACTACCGCTGGCATCGGCACGACCTCGATCCCGTCTGGCATGGTGCCGACATAGGCGAGCCCGGTGATGGCAGCACTGATGTGTTGTTCAATCGCCGCGTAGATCCCAGCGAGAGGTATTGGGTCATCAACCATTGCCTGTTCTCCGCAAATACTTCTGCAGTTCAAAGTTCAGCTCTTGTGCAAGTACCACCTTCAACCGTTCGTGAGCGCGATTAGTCCAAGCTTCGAAGTGAGGTCGAACGTCGTCGAGCGAGATCTTCGCCTTTGCCAGCGGGAAGCGACTGTCGTTCTCGGAAATCCAGCCGGACCGGCGACCACCACCCCCAGACACTTCACTATCCGGGTAGTCGGCAGCATCGAAATGCTTGCTGGCTGTGCGAATCCAGATATCCGGCTTGCCCCCGTATACCTGCCGATAGAACGCCCCCTGGTACCGGCGCCCAGCCACCGATACACCGGTTCGAGTTTGCCGAGGACGACCAGCGCGACTGGCTTCGATGGGGCGGATACCGAACCACAGCTTGCCTTGCCCATTGCTGCCCACCGGGAAAGCCTTAATCCGCTGCCTCACAGCAGCGATAGCGACTCGCTCTTGCCGCCCCACCTCCCGCGCAACCTGCCCGCGAAGCCAGCGAAGCGTTTTGTTAATCGCTCGTTGTTGAGCTGCCGCCATGGCCTTGGGTACCAGCTTGGCAAAGTCCTCGAAGCCTTTGACGTCTTCCGGGCTCATCTGCAGGGTCAACAACCCTGCACTGGCTGACAACTTGTGATAGCTGCCGACACTCATGGTGTTTTCCTCAGAACGAGCGTTATCAGGCCGTCGCCGCCTGGCTCTATGCGCGTGATGATGTAGTTGCCACCACCGTCCTCTGGCGGGAGATCGACCACCACACTCTGCCGCGTATCAACACCCGCGTTGTCACCAACGCGGATGACCAGGTGCGGCTCGCGCAGGCTGGTATTGATCTGGCCGAGCTTGGGCTGAAGCCAGGGCGCCGAGAACATACCCGGCACTTCACGCCCCTCGATTAGAGCGGTATCGCCCAGAACATCGAACACCACCGCGTCCACGTCGTCGATCAGGTCACGGAAGCCCATGATCAGGCGGTCAGACGGATAACTGCACGGGGACGCGTACAAATGTGCAACGGGTTGGACTGAGCCTCACCCGCAACACCCTTACCGAAGGGCATCTCCTCCAGCTTGCTGTAGTACGGCAAGCCCTCGGTGTTGACGGTTTCCATGTAGTCTGCCGGCGCGTAGACCGACAGGAACAGTTCCGAAACACCCTCGGGCACCAGGCGCGCTTCATCGTCAGGGACGAATGGAACACCCGCTACCTTGCCCCGGTAACGCTCCCAGCTGATACCACCGAACTCGAACGTTTCACGCCCGTCGCCACGAAGCGATGCGGCCTGCTGGCTACCCTTGTAGGTATCGACAACCGATGAGTGGGCGATGAGTTTCTTCCAGAAGGTCTTGCCGCAGAAAGCGCGGGCACCGGTGGTGGTCACGTTGCCGAGCGCATCTTCTTGCATGTCCAAGGCGTCCACGCACTGCACCTGAATGTTGGCATTCGGATCATTCAGCCCCATCGACTGCTTCTGCTGCGACACCCCGAAAACCTTGTAGATGTCCAGCAGCACTGACGAGCCGTCTGCGTCGAGCACCTTGCCGTTGACTGCCCCCATCCGATGAAACTCGTGAGTGGCATCCAGTTGGCGTTTCGCCTTGGCCAGACGCTTGTTGACCACATCCTGTACGGCCTGTAGCTCCGTCAGCGTGCCGAACGCACGAATACCCTGGATCTCGTCTGCCTTGATCGCAAAGCGCTGCGGCAGGTGAACGGTGTTGAACGGGATCAGAGTGCGCTTGCTACCACCCACCACCAGACCAGAGGTACCGCGCTCGCCCGCCGGCACCAGGGCAAGCGTGTCGCCGTCTTTCTCGATCTGCACGGTAAGGGTGGCGACACCCTCTTCCTGAAACAGGCCAAGAGCTGCGAGGCGTCCTGGCACGTACTCCTGATCGTTAATAGCAGCGGTGAGTGCTGCAACGCCGAAAGCGTCGTCTTGGAAAATGGCAATTTCAGCCATGAGGTACTCCAAAAAGTAAGAACCCCGCTCAGGGCGGGGTTGGGATGAGAGAGAGTCGGGTCAGCGCAGGATGATGAAATGCGCTGCCAATGCCTGTTCCGCATCGGCGTCGATGCCGGTCAGCAGGGCCTCACTGACCTCGGCCAGCCGAACCACCGCGCGGCCACGCCGAACTGTTTCGGACTCGCCGAGTGAGGCATAGAGAATGCACACGGCTTTTTCGCTGCCGTCTTCTGCAGCGGGGTCGTAGGCAGTGAATTCGCTGCTGGCTGTTACCAGGCCAAGCACTTGGCCAGCGACCAGACCAGGACCAGCAGCGACGTTGATGGCTTCGCGGGATATCTTTCCTGCACCCTCGGAGAGCAGGAACTCACCGGCGTGCACCGGCTCCTGGCGGATGTTACTCATGGTCGTGCTCCTTTATTGGCGGCCTGCCGGCGGGCAGCCCAGATGCTGGATGGATTGGGTAACTGCGCCTTGACCTTCTCCTGCTCATCGTCGGCCGGCGGCAAGGCGTTGTTGATCTCGAAGCCCTTACCGGAGCTGACAATCTTCTCGAACAGCCGCGCCCGCACCGCATCAGCGTCCAGGCCGGCAGCGACGTACTCTTTCGCGAGCTCGGGCAACCGCGCCGCGACACAAAGACCGTGCACGGCCTTGGCCTTCTTCAGCGCTGCCTGCACCGTGCTAGCGTCAATCAGCTTGGTCGAAGCTATAAGCGTTTCAGCCAGGTTGCCGATTCCAACCTTGGCGCACTCCTGAGTGATCATGAGCGCCAGCGTCGCTGCGTCAGCAACTTCAGGTTTTGTGGGCGCAGGCGGCTTGACAGGGTCTTCAGCCGGCGGCTTGCTGGCCAACTGATCAAGCAAGGCCTGCGGGGTTTTCTGATAGCGGGCCATGGCAGCGCCATTGCCCAGACAAGCGCGGACTTGCACGCCGGAGCCGATCTCATCGACGAGCCCGAGCGCGAGCGCCTCCTCAGCGGTCAGCCAGCTTTCAGCGTTGACCAGGCGACGCAGCTCGACTTCGTCGATGTCAGGCGATTTTGCCTTGTAAGCCGCAATGATCACCTCGAAGGCTTGGTCGAGCACATCGGCTACCCGCCGCAGCTCTTCGGCGTCGCCTTCGATCCAGGTGTAGGGGTTGTGAATCATTAGGATCGCGTTGGACGCCATCACCACCCGGTGGGCGCCGCATACCGCTACGCTACCTGCACTGGCAGCCAGCGCATCGATACGGGCGGTGCAGCGCTCGCCCAGCCGGTGCAGCGCGTTGTGGATGGCCACGCCTTCGAACAGGTCGCCACCGTTGGTGTTGAAGGCCACCTGAACCGGTGAGACACCGTCATCGACTGCCTTCAGGTCGCGGAGGAACTGATTGGCGGTGATGCCCCAGCCACCGATCTCGCCATAGATGTAGATCTCGATCGGGGTTGGCTCAGCGTCTGCAGCACCCTCGACTTTAGTGGCAGCGCTGATCCGGTACCAGTGCTGTTCGTTTTCGGGCTGCTGCGTGGGCGCCTTGTTGAAAATACGGAGGGGTTTCAAGGGGGTCATGTCTTCTCCTTTTCGTCGGGATCGTCATCGACCGCCGACAAAGTGCTGTACTTGATACCCAGGACCTTCGCCCTGGCGAGATCGGCGGCGTTCTCTTCGTCCACCACTTCGGCATCCGTACCGTTGCGCAAGCAGGTCTCGCTGCGAGTGGTGAATCCGGCAGCGATTTCCATCTGCCGGGACTGGACGTCTTGAACGGGGTGGATGTAGGCCCAGCCTTGTGGCACCCAGCGGGTTCGCTGGTATTCGCGGCGCCGCTGCGAGTAGTCCGGCAGGTCGAGCGCCCCGGCCAGCACAGCCATGTCTAACCAGGCTTTACGCACAGGACGGCACAACTGGTGGACGTAGACCTGGAACTGGAGCTGCTCCAACCGGCGCCGGAATTCGTTCAGCACCACGCGAATCGCCCGGTCATTCACGCCTTGCATGTCGCCGGTCATCAGCTCGTAGGGCAAGCCCGTACCGGCGGCAGCAGCCATCAACTGCTGCCGCATGAAGTCGCGGTAGTTGTTGCCGGCGTCCGGCGGATCGGAGAATTCGATCTCCTCGCCTGCCCCCAGCTCCTGCACCGTGCCGGGCTCCAGCCCCACCATTGGCGTGAACCCATCCCGGTCGAGGTCGACGGCCGCCCCGGTTATAGGATCAAGCTGTGGCCGACCATCCGGCGCTGGCTTTCGCACGAAACCTGCGAACAGGTTGGCCACTTCCTGCCGGAACAACACCGCATCATCGAAGTTGTCCAGGCTGCGCAAGCGCTTCAGGACGGGCGCGAGGCGCGGCACACCGCGCAGCTGCCCCGGCTCCAGTGGCTCGAAGATGTGGAGCATCTGCTCGGCGGGGACACGTACCAACTGGTTGTAGCCGACATTCAGCGAGGACTTGTCGCTGGGGTGGACGCGATAGCACCAGTACGCCACCCGCCGCCCCATGCCATTGAACTCGATCCCTGCGCGGATGACATTGCCGAAGCGGGTCACCTCGAACTTGTCGTGCGGGACGAACTCTGGGGCCAGGCATTGCAGCTGCAGCGGCACGGCGTAGCCATCCTCCAACCGGCGCGGACGCAAGCGAACGAAGCATTCGCCCGACTGCTCGACCGTTCGGGCCACCAAGGCCTGCAGGCCGTAGAAATCCGTGAGCTGATCAGCATCAGCCTCATCTACCCAGTCCTCCCACAGGACCTGCATCGCCTTGCGCACCTCTTTGTCGGCGAGCTGTGGATGCGGCGTAATGCCGGTGCCGATCAGGTTGCTGACACGCTTATCGATGACGTTGGCAGCGTATGGATCATTGCGCACCGCACTGCGCGAGCGAGAACGCAGGTTGCGCAAGGCCGGCATGATCAGGCTGTTCACACCGGTATCCGGCGCATCCCACCCTGACGAGCGCCGCCCCTCGGCGGCGCCTTCGTAGCTGGCCTTGATCCGCTCGGGCACCAAGATTCCCGAGCGGCCGATGGACATGTAACGCCCGCTCATAGTCCCTTGCCCCCGTGGTAGAGGCGTGTAACGCGCGAGCGCGGCCCCGCTGCCTTGACCAGTTCGGACTGGATCAGATCGCGGGCCTTGATCAACTCGTCAACCGTTCGATACTCGACGGTGCGGTCCGAGTACCGAACGATCTTTTCACCACGCGCGATCGCACGCTCGACGGTGGCGAGGTCTGCTTTCGTGTATGCCATGTCAGCGTCTCTTTAGGTAGCCGCTGCTGGAGCTGCGGCGTTGCATGGGTTGCGGCGCCGCCCGAGGGGCCTGCTGGGGTGGCGGCGGATCGCTGCGCCTGACCGGCGCCGGCGGAGTTGCAGACCTCAACGGTGTATCGTCTTCGTCCTGATCGTCGGCGTCGGGCTCGGCAGCCTGGGGCCGGGCTGGCTGCGGTTCGCCTTGCTCGAAGAGGCTCGCCTGCGCGAGCGCCTGCCGCAGCTTGTCCCAGTCGTGCTCGACGTAGCGGTGAAGGCCGAGGAAATAGGCCATGGCCAGGTTGTACACCATGAGGTCAAGCGCCTCGTTTCGCTCTGCTTTGCTCTTGATCCATTCGAACCGCTCATGACCCTTCACGTACCGGACGACCTTGCGCTCGGCGACACACTGCTGGAAGAACTCATCGGGCAGGTCCTTGGCGAAATGCAGCGCGCCAGGCCCTTTTTCAAAGTTGTAACGGTTGTAGATCCAGTCTTTGGCCGTGTCGGTACCAACAATCCACAGTTCGGCACCATTGCGTTCGGTCTGGCCCTTCCAGGTGACGTCAACCTGTGACGGACGCTGGGCGATCACGGCCTTACCCGGCTTGCTCGCCCCCTTGAGCGCGAACACGTTGCGCCATCGACGCACACGGGTGAACTGGTAGACCTCATGCGTATGGTGACCGCCGGAGTCAATGCCAGTGGCCAGGATCGCGAGGCACACCCCACAAGGGTGCCGGTACCGATGCTTCAAGCGGTCATCCAGCAAAGCCCAGGTACGTTCGTCGGCAGGGTCGCCAGGGATCACCTGGTGATCGACCACCCAGCGCTCCATGCCGGCGCCCCAGGCCATAACCATCACCTCCAGGCGGTTGGCCTGGACGTCAACGGAGGCCGTCAGCGCCAGCGCTCCCACAGGCAAGGTGCCCAGCACGTAGTCCTCTTGCAGCGCACGGGCCTGCAGCACCTCGGCCTTGGTCTGCTCAATTGCGCTATCCCAGACCTCAGCCAACCGGGTGTTGTAGAAAACCTGCATGGGGTGCAGATTGCCGCGATTCTGAGCAAGCTTGGCTTCTTCATATTCCCGAGCCAGCGTGGCCCAAGATTGCCAACCTAATGGGGCATACAATGCGCTTAGGTGGAAGCTCACCGTCTCGCCATCACCTTGCGCATGAGCGCGCCACTCACCTTTGGTCAGCATATCTGCCTTGTGGTGCTCCTCAATAAGCACATCGCACTCAGGTCCCGCACATTGGTAGTGCGTGGTGCTGTAATCAGCCGAATACAACAGTCGTTCCCAGACCAACACCTGCATGTGCCCGCAATGCGGGCAAGGCACGTAGTAGTGCCGCTGATCCCCCATCATGTAGAGGTCATCAATTCGTGACATGCCCTTGATGAGCGGAGAGCTAGAAAAGTAGAACTTAGCGTTACGCCCAAACGTACTACCCCTAGCTTCGGCCAGCTTGATCGGGTCACCTTCCTGGTTGACGTCCACCTCCCATCGATCAACCTCATCGCCATACACATACCGAGCCGAAAGCTCAGACAGGTTGGCCGCCGAGCCGGCCGTAGTGGCAAACAGTGCGCCACCATCGAATTCCTTCGTGTCCAAGGTATTACGGGAATCCCTGGACCGGACCGCCGCCACCCGCGCTTTCAGCTCAGGGACTGAATCGATGGTCTTGCCGATGCGAGAAGACACCCGCTTTGCCAAGCTCCCGGTGGGCAGTAGTGTCAAGATGTTGGCCGGAGCCATGTGGATCAGCGCTCCGATCCAGTTCAGGGCGATCTGCGTTTTCATCAGCTGCGAAGCGATTTTGGTTACCACCCGCTTGCACGGGTGAGCAGGTGACAGGCAGCGCATAGGTTCGCGGGCATACGGCGTACGCGCGGTGCGATACTTGCCAGGCTCTGCGGCACCGGTACCACGCGGGATTCGCATGTACTCATCTGCCCATTCGTCGACCCAAAGATCAGGGTCAGGCGTAAGCCCTCGGCAAAACGCTTCGCGGTACACCTCTGCACCGTCTGCGTATCCGGTGGGCATAAGCTCAGCTCTGGTTAGTGGATTGTTTCAGGCCAATGGCCTGTTCAAGGTCGGCGCTATTCATGTTGGCGGCTTCGGTGAAGATCCGACGGAAAGTGTCAATGAGGTGCCTCTCGACTTCCCACAAGTCGCTCATCCCAACCAGCTCGCCAGCTAGCTGTGGGGCCAAGCCGAAAAACTGCTCACGAAGCAGCCTCCCCGCTGCGAACGCCGCGCCTTCGACTGCGGCCCGCTCAACCAGATTGCCTCGAACCTTGTAGAACTCGGTCTCCGCCAGACCCGCAAGGTAGAACTCGCGATGAGCCTTCGACCGCTGGAAGTTAGGGCCACCAGAAGGCGACAGTTCCGGTTGCTGCACCGCAGGTGTGTCGCCGCCAGGTTGGAGGTGACTACGCACATCCCGCTCGACTCGGTTTTCTTCATGCCGGGCCGCGACAGCGGCCTTGCTCGGATCGGCCGATTCGGCCAGCAGCGCCTCGGTGGCTTCGACGTCGACCTTGCCGTCCGAGCAAAGCACCAGGCGGTCCTGCTTGCCGAGTTTTGAAACGTAGGATTTCGACCATCCGTGGCGGGCAGCGAACTCCGATTTGGTGAGATAAGTCATGTCGGAAAGTCCAGTTCACCCAATGAACTCAGGGGGTTAACCAGTTCACCGCAGTTCACTAAGCTGGTGAACTGTCCGCTAGCGAAGAACCGCGGGTTTCCTGCCCCGTACCCCGGCCGTATCGCCAGGGTCCCCGCCCCTAACGAGCAACGGCCAAAGCACTTCATCACACCAACCAGCAGCCGACCCCATAGAGGCCAACCAACGCCGCACCGACACCGGCCAGAAAAGGCCACACTGGGGCAGGATGGCTTTTGATCTCCGCAACGGCGCCAGGCGCAATCGGCTCCACGCTCGGACGCTTCTGCTCCCAAGGCAACAGTTCAGCATTTGCGCAAGACTCGTGCGCCAAGTCGGTACGAACCACAAAACCGCGATCAGAAGTACGCGCCACCGCTTCGTCGCCCTTACGCAGAACCAGTTCGCAACCCAAAGGCGCGAAGTCGTCAGCCTCGATACAAATGGGCAAAGGACGATCAGGCAAAAACACGGTGTAAGTTTTCTGAGTCATAAGCACCTCACAGGTAGGTTGAGCCCACCGATTGGTGAGCTGTAAAAATAAGAGCAGGCGTGGTAACAAGTCCGGTTGGCAGGCATCGCTCCGACGCCCCCATCAAAAAGGGACTTGAAAATGCAGTTCGATATCTACCGCGATCAGGCGCTTGAGAGACTTCTGATCGTGAAGCGCGGCACAAGCATCAATCAGCTTGAAGATCTCCAACCTGGTTTCCTGAACGGGCTTGAACGACCAAACCAAGTCGATAGCGAAGTCGGTGGCCTCCCCTTGGGACTCAATAGGAAAGAGGTTATCGAGGCTGTAGAGCGTCGCGGCTACTTCGCGAGGACGCTCAAAGCCAGCATTAATGAGGTTGACGACTAATCAGAAACGCTTGTCTTAACCGGCACCAGGGTGACTGGGCGGTGGCATCTCGCTCACGCCCAGCCGCTTGGCGGCCCAGCGCATGTAGAGATTGATCGCGACATCGGCGCCGGCCATTGCAGCCAGGCAACCAACCGCTGCCGCCGCCCATACTGAAACGCCGAGGGCGTACAGCAGCATGTTGGTAGACAGGCCGCAGGTCACGCAGGCACCAGACCGCAACGCCAACCGCCGAATCAGCCCCCACCCACGAGCGCCCGCCATGTCGGCCCGCCACATCTCTCCCGAAACACCGCCGACCAGGGACAGCACGATCACCATCCAGATCGGCAGTTCGGCTAACGTTTGTTGCTCGCTGTTCATGTAAGCCTCATTGGCAAAGCACTGCGCCAGAAAAAGAAAACCCCGCCATTTGGCAGGGTTCTCAATGCGCCGACAGGTCGGGGCGGGCTGCACAGCACAGTGCTTGTGGGGGAAGCGCCTAAGCGCACTTTTGATATCGTGGTGCCTTTTTACATGCCACCGGAAAAACCGAAAAGGGGTAATTTTCGGTACATGGAACTGCATCTATTCCCGTGGTTCTAGAGGGCTTGCCAGCGTCATACCTACCCGACGAACGGTATGCAACCGAACTCGGCCTGATCGCGCAGCAAGGATAGCGAGCACCTGGAGATGTAGTGCCTTGACCCAGTTCCGATAGGTTCTGTCTGCCTGTTCGGCCAGCCCGACTTCGCGCATTTGTTCCCGCATGCTGGCCTGGTGGATGTAGCGCAGAGTGGCCAGCTTGGCCAGGGTCACCCCTCGGTCGTTTCGACGGGACAACTCCGCTACAGCTGCATCAACTTCTGCCGCCGCGTGGTCGAGACCCGCCCCACTCACTAAAATCCGCGACCCCGCAGCACCACCTCTCGGGGCAGCGCCCTTCCACTCCATGATGGTACCCATCTGGCTGCCCATGCTGGAGGTCAGCCCCAGCCGCGAACGCTGCTCCCCCCAATGCTGCATCAGCTCACCCACCAGGCGAAGGCGGGAGGATTGATCGATCAACTCAGCCATATCGGACTTGTGCTGTGCCTCACGCACCAGGAGCTGAAGGCGTAATCCCTGATCAATAGTCATCGCGATCCCTCCAGAAAATACACCCAGCACAAAATCACCCAACCCAACACAAACCCAACACAGATAAAACCCAATAAATTCAACGAATTAACAATAGGCGTGTTGAGTGTGTTGGGTTTGTTGGGTTTTTTAGTCCTCGCATAGGTTTTTTTTCTTGGACGTGGAGCCGGGAGAAACATTTCGCGCGCACGCGTGCGCGCGCGCAAACCCGACACACCCAACACAGAGGTACGCGAAACCTTAAAATACGGGGGTTCAACGCGTGTCGGGTTGCTCAAACCCACCCAACACAAACCCAACACACCCAACACAGGGGCTCTTGGTTTCATGCTGCGACCCCCTTGACGTGTTCCCACGCATCGACGTTCCACCCTGCAAGTTTCGCCTTGCTGCGCCAGGTGATAACGGCTTGCCCCAGCTCGGCCGCATTGAACGATGGGGGCAGGGAAGCCTCGGGATCGTCGGGGAAGAAGAACGCCGCAAATCGACGGTTATTACCCTCCGTCCACGGGATCGAGCGCGTCTTCTCCACCGTTGCGCTGAGCATCAGTGAGAACTTCGTCTGACTCATGGAGTGCTCTTTGTTACGCGAACACCACTCAATGAACAGCGCGTACAGGTCTGTCGCGAGGCAGCAACCCCACAAACCTCGACCAAGCTCTCCAGTTTGCCAGAGGCTCAGGAAAGTTTGCCATGCTGTTCGACTAAGCGCGACCAAGCGTTGCCGCGCCTCGGTCTTCGGAGGGCGGGTACGCTGGTTGAAATCGTCGAGGTCGACCGCGAGCAGCCAACCGTATAGTGCCGCCACACCGCCGTTGACCAACTCCCGGCCGATGGCCTTCTGCCGCTCGACCGGTAGTGTTTGCAGCGGCCACATCACCAGCATCCGGCGATCATCATCGCTGATAGGCCACGGCATGATCTCGTTGCTCAGGAAGACCGCATTCATATGGTTGGCCTCCTCCCAGCCGTTGATGAACTTGGACTCCATGCGCACCGTCTTACCAGTGATCATATGCTTGATCTTACCCACCTGGTTGTAACGCTGGTCTCGGCTGACGACCTCCTCGAACACAGCCCAGAGCTTGCGGCTCTGCCAGGCGTTGAAGCTACCTTCCAACTGCGTCTGCCCAACTGTCGCGGCGTACTGGCCGTACAACTGGCCGAAGATATCCGCGAACAGCAGACTCTTGCCCGAGCCCTCCATGATGGAGTGCATCAGCACTGCTGTATCCATCTTGGCCCCCATATTCTGCAGTGGATACGCTAACCACTTCGTCAGCCAGCCAAGCGCTTCCTCGTCATGGTTGCATAGGAACGAAATCAACCAGCGCAGGTTCTCGCAGGCCGCGTCATCACGCACCGGCTCCAGGGGCAGCCCTTCGAAGGTGTTGATGTAGATGTTGGGGTCCTTGGTCATGGTGGGGTCGAACACGATATGGTCGACGTCCACAACGCGGCGGTCCTGGCTGTTGAGCCACCACTTGTACTCTTCGCCCATGGCCATTTTCACGGCGCCTTCGGCGATACGGCGCTTCTTCTCTCTGTCCCAAACATCCTTGGTACCATCGATGTACACGTACCGCTCGATGGGGTCGAGCTTCAACGCCCCGCCCTTCTTGGCTGACAGACGTCGGGCTTGATCAAGCTCTTGAGCCTGCTCGGAAGCAATCAGCTTCTTGTCAGTACGCTCCATCCACTCTTTCGCAAGCGGCTTGCCTACCAAAGCCTCAAAGCCGCCACGTTTCATCGGCTTTGCCTTGTCTATATCCCAGACGTTCGTGGTCCCCTCGACCAAGGCGAAACGGCGCATTGCGGCGTCGATTCCCATTGCGCTTCCCCCCTCCCCCCGGCTGGCCGAGGAGCCGGCCGGGCTGGCAACCTCGACGTCCGATGGAAGACGGGGAAAATGCTCGGCATCGCTGTCGACAACCGGCTGCAACTCGGCCTGCTCGACAATCGATGGGGCATGGGGAAGTTCGCCCAATGGCGGCGGTGCCGGCGGACGAGACTTCGCGTCAATGCCCAGGATCTGAGCGGCCGCCCTGGTCGCAGCCCTCTGGTCACCGTCGTGCCTCAGAATGCAGAACACGTCGAACGCGTCGTTCTTGTGCCCATTTGCCAGCGGGTCCGAGGTGTGATGCGAGTACAGCTTTCCATCCGTGATAGTCACGCCCGGCAACCCTGAGCTGCTGTGCGGGCTCAACCACTTTCCATCCATGCGCTTGTAACCATGCGCCTCAATCATCGTGGCGATGTCATGGATACGATTGAATTCAGGGATCACCTCGGGGAGCCTGTCGCCAGATCGAGCTGCAGCCGGTGATGGCTTGGGCATGGGACGGGCTGCAGGCGCTACCGGCTTCGGCCTCCACGGGCAAACAGCCTCTCCCTTGGGCTTGAATTCATCCCAGTCCTGCCAGATGGCCAGCAGATCGGCAGGCAACTCAGGCAAGCCACCTGCCACCGGCGGGGTACGCCATGTATAGGGCTTACGAGTGCCTGGATGAATGGATGGTGGCAGCACGTCCTGCACCAGGCCGCCCCGCAGCTCGAACACTGTCACTTTCTTAAAGGGTTCAGCCGCCATGCGGAAAGCCGCCTCGCGAGTCGCATCGCCCTCGTCCATGGCAGACTTTACTTGCGCCATGAGCCCCTTGTAGATGGCGCCATCAGGGTCATTCTTGTTCGGCCACACCAGCGCATGCCGGCTCAGCTCCACACCCTCAGGAACACGAAACATCACGCGGAATCGTTCAGGGTTGCCCACAGAGGTCGGGTAAGCGTCGGCGAGTGCGTCGACATCGAGCCCGAGCGTCTGCTGCAAGACCAGCCGGGTCAGCTCTACATCATCAACATCAAGCGAGCAGACCCGACTTGGGCCAAGCACTACCCCAAGGTTATGGTTCGGACGCATCGTCCAGAACGCTTCAGCTGCGTCTGCGTCGGTGATATAGCCACCGGGCTTGTTCCAGCCGTTACCTTTCGGTCCCTTCTCGCCTGGTTCAATCGGAACCAGGGCAAGACCGAAGGCTTCAATGTAACGACGCGACCAATCGGCTGTGGTGGGAGGTTGACGCTCACTCATCGGCGCCGCTCCCGCAGCTCTTGGCAGCTGACGCAGGTTTCACAACCTGCGACAGCGTGCTGTCGCAGGAGCGGGATCGGCTCGTCGCAGTCTTCGCAAAACTGCGCGCTTGGCCCTACAAACTTGCCGGTCTGGCGCTTGAGCGCCGCTTGCAGGAAGTACTCGGCCTGGTCGTTAGCGCGATCAATATCATCAGCCATTGGCGCGATCCTCCATGGCCTGACGCGCACCCGCCATGATCGCTAGTACCTGGCGAATGACGTCCACGCCACGCTGCTCGAGATGTAGCACTTCGTGGGGTTCCCATACGTTGTCGGCAGCACCGTCATGCATGCTTCCAACGAACTCTCCGGCTTCATCCAGCAGCTTGCCGACCGCCTTGAGTGCTCCATGCGTCGCTGGCATCGGCTCTGGGCGATACCAGACGACACCTGCAGCTCTGCCAATGGCGTCAAGGACTCGGGCGGACCTGGTCCACTGAAGGACTTCCTCCAACTCGTCGGGGGATAGCCAGCGACGCTCTTCGTCGTGCTTGAGCTTCTTCTGCAGGGCATCGATATCAATGCCCATGTCATAGGCGAGCGCGGTGATTCCGCCCGGATAGTCACGACCAGCGCGATAGAGCGCCTGCCGCAGGGAAAGCACCGGGCCAGCGCCCGGCAAAGTGTCGATGCGACTCATAACCGTTAAACCTCGGTTAACGGTGTAGCCATGGGAGCGGGCAAGCCCTATCCTACGACTACGACCGATATGCCTGTTCCAATGTGTTGTGCGACACGGCTTGTCGTTCTAGTCATCCGGAGCAACTTGTGGTGAGAGGTTCCGGATGGCGGGGATACACAGTGCTTTGCACTGCTAACGCCGAGCTGGGGGATTCTTGTGGTGAGAGGCCCCAGCTCAGCAATCCTTTTGCGGGCCGCCCTCAGCAGGCTGGCCCATCTGTTCCTCATAAAAGCGCTCAATCGCTTTGCCCGCCTCATAGCGGATCGCCGCGCCCTTCGTTGCTCGATAAATGGTTGGCTGGGTAACCCCCACTCGCTCAGCAATAGCGCGCTGCGAGAAACCCCGTTCAATCAGTTTTTGAAGCATCTCTTGTATGGACATAGCGCTTACCTATTCGTTAGCGAATAGATGGATATTACCCAAACGAATAGATGTAAGCAATACACTTGCGATACGTAAACAAATCAGAGCAATGAGCAGTGATAGGAAACCGCATAGCAAAGCGCATGCATGAGCTAGGGCTGTCCGGAGGCGAGCTCGCCAGGAGGTCTGGCGTACCACAACCCACTATTCACAGAATATTGTCTGGAACGTCCGCCAGCCCCCGCCAACAGAATGTTGAAAGAATTGCTAAAGTGCTGGGAGTCTCTACCGAATGGCTCTGGAAAGGTGAAGCCAACCCCGCGGTCACAACCGGCCCGCACTCAAACGTCGAACCAGGACCAAAGGTTCGCGGATTCGTGCCGTTGATTTCCTGGGTGCAAGCTGGGGCGTGGTGCGAAATGCAGGAGCCTTTTGAGCTTCAGAATGTCGAGTCCTGGCTGCCTTGCGCGGTTTCGCACAGCAGCGGCACGTTTGCCCTTAGAGTTCGCGGCCTTTCGATGTTCAACCCGCATGAACGTCGCTCATTCAGAGAGGGCGACATAATCTTTGTCGACCCCGCGAAGGACTACGAGAACGGCTCTCTGGTAATCGCAAAGCTCGCGGATAGCAAGGAAGCAACGTTCAAACAGCTTGTCATCGAAGGCGAACGCCAGTTCCTCAAGCCACTGAACCCATCCTGGCCAGATCCCATCATTGAGCTACCAGATGATGCCGTGATCTGCGGCGTGGTCGTATCGAAGGTGGAGATATTCTGATGTATTGAGGTATACGCGGGCAGTACGAAAAGGTATTGACCCAGCGTATTCGTTTAAGTATTGTCTGAGCCGCAATCCTCTCACCACCGAGGCTCAGACATGCTACGCGCACAACGCACCCAAGGGTGCAAGGTCTACTTGCACCCCACCGCCTGCACCCGCCCCAGCTTCATTGATGCCTTCCAGCGCCGCACCGGACTGAAAGTCATCACCACGCCCACAGGCTTAGCAATGGCCACCCTGGACGACGGGGGGCACGCATGACACAGGTCGAGCTAATGACACCCGACCAGGCGGCAAACCTGCTCGGCGTCAGCCCCAGGACTCTCGCCGCATGGCGATGCACTGGGCGCTATTCCGTGCCGTATATCAAAGTGGGTTCCAAGGTCCGCTACCCCCGCAAACAGCTCAATGAGTGGCTCTCCAACCGACCAACTGGAGGGAGCCAAGCATGAGCGAGTTCTTCATTCCCCTCCGCCGCGTGATGCTGCTCCAGCATGTACTGGAGAACGGAGGCACGACCCGCTGCCCAATGCAGCGCCCCGAAACCAGCATCGACGCCCATGTTGAGATCGAGAACGACCTTCGCACCCACCAAGTGAAGGTGACGTTCGGACCCGCCACCGGATCGATCACCCTTCAGAGAGGCGACTCGTCGAAGTACATGGCCCTTCGGGACTTTCTGCAGGACCTGGCCAACGGCCGGACGGAATCAGGACGGCGATCAGGAGAGGCCATCGCAATGCGGGAGGCGCTGGAATCGGTCAATACCGCTCTCGGACCCGAGCACACTGCCTACATCAGCCCCACTACCGACCCTGAACACCCTTTCCGCGTGATCGTGCTGGATGATCTTGGGGACATCTGTGCCAGCACTAAAGGCCACTGCAAGGACCAGCTCGTCGAGACTGTCCGCCGCCAGCTCCGGCCTACTTCCGTGGGGCACGGGGAGCATCAATAAGTAACAAGGCGGCCCCGGCCACCTGGGGCACTTCGCTCAGTACCAAGCCTCACCACAGCTTTACCGCTTGGGACTGAACATCAGGAGCACAACACATGCAACCGCATCAACAAGTTCTTGCCATGGGCATCCTCTGGCTGATCACCCTGCTCATCCTGCCTTTCCTGTTTGCGAAAGCCCGCCATCGCGCCTTCAACCGAGGCCTGGACGCCGGCAAACAGCGCCTGAAAGCCGATATGAAATTGCAGATCAAAGGCCTTCAAGACGACCTGGACGAAGCCCGAGTCCAGACCGAGGCGGACCAGCGTAAGCATCACCTAGCTATCGCACACCTCAAAGGCAGCATCCGCGAACTCGAAGCCCGGATCATGTCCTTCACCGGGCTTGCAGTGACCAGGGCGGACTACGAGCTACTCATCAGCGCCTTGGAAACCCTGAGCCTCACCGAGCGGACGCTAACCGCAATGAAGGCAACTCAGCAGGCATCACGCGCCAGACTACAAGCTGTTGGACTGGAGGGTCTGGCTAAACGCATTCACACCCAACTGCGCGAAACCCCGGCCAGCCGCGCAAACGCTGGGACTGCAGCATGACCATACACAAGCACCTCTGGGAAACGGTTGACCCTTACGACGGCGGCTATCACATCTGCAAAAAATGCAAGCTTGGCTCTCAAGGCGAACGTCTAGCGACACCCTGCTCCGTTTCAGACGCTGAGCATCACGCCGTCGCTTGGCTCGGCCAGGCCGGGCTGTATCGCACGCGGTTTGACGCCGTGCGCAATTGTGAGCAGTCGCTTATGCCTATCTCTGCCAACGAACTGTTCGAGCTTGCCAACCGCCAGGTGCTCAGCCAACTCAGTGAGGGTCGTGAACATGCCTAACCATCAACGCCTTTGGCAACTGATCAGCCTTGTGCTTGTCGTGGCGCTGATCGCCGCTTTGGTCGAATTACAGCGCCTCAACGAAGCCCGACGCCCTCAGCCGGAGACGCTACCCACGGTGAACAGCCGCCAGAACTTCGAGCACTTGGCCTTCAGCCCGAACGCTCGTCGAATCAATGAGAGGTTCTCGCTGTGACAACCACCCCCAATTACAGGCCGAACACCAAGGACGCCAAGGGGATGCAGAGTTTCGTCCGCCCCGCCATGTCCGTTATGTGTGATGCCTGCGGCATTCCGCCTACACGCGGCAAACACGGCCGCTGCGCCAAGATCCGCCAAGCAGCAGGCTTCGCCACCATCCAGGGCGGGCGAGCAGATCATCAAGTCCCGAACGTGAACACCAACCTTCCGCCATCGAAGGCGGGGAGCCCGCACCATGGAACATGCAAGCGAGTTTCTTGACGAGGAAGAGGTGGTTCGAATCACCGGCTACCAGATCCCAAGCAAACAAATCGCCTGGCTGGCCAAAAACGGCTGGCAGTACACGCTGACTCGGGCCCGGCGGCCCGTTGTTGGGCGGGTATACGCCCGCCTCAAAATGGCTGGCGTGAAGCCAACCGCAACGAATGCAGCAACAGAAACTTGGACTTTAGACTTATCGCGCGTGGGGTAAAAGATGCGCAACAGGAAGGCATCGAACAAGGACCTGCCGCCTCGGATGTTGCGGCGAGTTCGCAAGCTGAAGAGCGGTAAATTGTGGGTTGGGTATTACTACAACGGGAGGGATGCAGACGGAAAGCGACAGGAAATTCCACTGGGGACAGACCTAGCAGAGGCCAAGCTCGAGTGGGCGCGCCTGGAGCACAAGGCGGCGCCGAAGGTGATGGCAACGATGGGTGAACTGTTCGACCGGTACGAGCGGGACATCATCCCGGCGAAGGCGCCACGGACCCAGAAAGACAACAAGTACGAGCTCGAGCGGCTGCGCACGGCATTTGCCGATGCCCCAATCGAGGCAATCACCCCGCCCGTCGTCGCCCAGTACCGGGATGCCCGCACCGCGAAGACCCGGGCAAACCGGGAAATCGCCCTGCTTTCGCACGTATTTACCATGGCCATGGAATGGGGCTTTGCCGAGCGCAACCCCTGCCTGGCTGTTCGCCGGAACAAGGAGAAGGTCCGCGACTTCTACGCCGCCGACGAAATCTGGGACGCAGTGTACGCGGAGGCCGACCAGGGCCTGAAGGACGCCATGGACCTCGCCTACCTGGCTGGCCAGCGCCCGGCGGATACCCTGAAGTTCAGCACCGTCGACCTCGACGAGGACTACCTGTGGGTCGACCAGAACAAGACCGACAAGAAACTTCGCATCCGCCGGCACGTCAACGGCGAACTCACTGGCCTGGGCCTATTCATCGAGGCGCTCCTGGAGCGGCGCAAGCTGCAAGGCGTGCGCAACTCACGCCTCATCACCAATGACTCAGGCCTGCGCATGAGCTGGGAAATGCTGAGGAACCGATTCAGCGAGGCGCGGGACAAGGCAGCACGCAAGCTGATAGCCGATGGCAACACAGACTTGGCCACCAAAGTTCGCCAGTTCCAGTTCCGCGATATCCGACCGAAGGCCGCGTCGGAGATTGAGGACATCAGCCACGCGAGCCGGCTGCTTGGGCACTCCAAGGAGGAAATCACCAAGCGCGTTTATCGCCGGGTCGGTGAGGTAGTCAGCCCGACCAAATAGGGGGCCGATGCGGAAACGATGCCCAATGATGCGGAAACGATTGTTGTTTTCTGCGCACAAAGAAAAACCCCGCAGACGTTAATCTGCGGGGCTTTCGAATGGTGGAGGCCGAGGTCGGAATCGAACCGGCGTAGACGGATTTGCAATCCGGAGCATAACCACTTTGCTACTCGGCCTCAAAGGTCGGATCTAGCTGCTTGCGCTTTGCTATCTCCTTGAAACGCTGAACCTTTTTCAAAGTTTGCTGCGTTTCGATGGGCGCCATTATGTCTTCATTCTTTTAACCTTGCAACCCCCTGAACGAAAAAAAATTTCAACGGGTTCAAGGTGTTAGCGCAGGCGGCTGAGTTTACTCCACAAGCCCACCACCGCGTTCTCCACGGTACCGCTGGCGGCCATGCCAATCCGCTCCTGCAGGCTCTTGCGTTCGGCATAGTGCAGGTGGAACAGGTTGGCGTTGCGTGCGCGCTCGCTCAGGTACTCGTCACTGGTCTGCAACTCGTCAACCAGCTTGCGATTCAAGGCGGCCACGCCCAGCCAGACTTCGCCAGTGGCCACTTCATCGATGTGCAACTGCGGACGATAGCGGGAAACGAAATCCTTGAACAACTGGTGAGTGATGTCCAGGTCTTCCTGGAACTTCTCCCGGCCCTTCTCGGTGTTTTCGCCAAAGACGGTCAGGGTGCGCTTGTATTCGCCAGCAGTCAGCACTTCGAAGTCGATGTCGTGTTTTTTCAGCAGGCGGTTGACGTTGGGCAACTGCGCCACCACGCCAATAGACCCCAGTACGGCGAATGGGGCACTGACGATCTTCTCGCCGATGCAGGCCATCATGTACCCACCGCTGGCAGCCACCTTGTCGATACACACGGTCAACGGGATGCCCGCCTGGCGAATACGCGCCAGTTGCGACGCAGCCAAGCCGTAACTGTGCACCAGGCCACCGCCGCTTTCCAAGCGCAGTACCACTTCGTCACGCGCGGTGGCGAGCGTCAGCAGCGCAGTGATTTCGTTGCGCAGGCTTTCGGTGGCTGAGGCTTTGATGTCGCCATCGAAGTCCAGTACGAATACCCGGCTCTTGTCCTCGGCCTTGCCCTTCTTCTGCTGTTTTTCCGCCTTGGCCTGCTGCTTGCGCAGGGCCTTGAGCTGAGCCTTGTCGAGCAAGCCGGACTCCAGGCGCTCACGCAGGTCCTTGTAAAAATCGTTCAGCCGGGTGACCTGTAATTGCCCGCCCGATTTGCGCCGACCTTTGCCACGCAGCCCGGCGATCGCCGACAGCACCACCAGTATGGCGATGACCAGGGTGGCGGTTTTGGCGAGAAAGCTTGCGTATTCGGCAAGAAACTCCACGTTGACTCCTTAAATACCTGCGCCACTACGGCGCGTCACTGTTGCAAGCATACCGTTGCGTCTGTGGTGCTGCCAGCCGGTGTAAACGCTGGCAACACCTTTCAAACAACCTTTTCAAACGCTTGTATGTTTTTTCGTTGACAGCCCGTGAGCCGCATCCTAACCTCGCAGCAACCTCCAACAGGCCGGAACCTTTCGTGGGCAATCTCTACCTGATTCGACATGGCCAAGCCTCCTTCGGTGCCGATGACTACGACGTCCTCTCGCCCGTGGGCGTGCGCCAGAGCCAGGCCCTGGGTGAGCACCTGGCCCAGTTGGGCGTGCGGCTGGACCGCTGCGTGGCTGGCGACCTGCGCCGCCAGCAGGATACCGCGCGGCTGGCGCTGCAGGCGCTGCACGCCAACGGCTGCCCGGTGCCGGCGGTTGAGACCGACGCCGCATTCAATGAGTTCGATGCCGACGGTGTGATCCGCGCCCTGTTGCCCGACTTGCTGTCCGAAGAGCCCGATGCCCTGCATGTGCTGCGCAATGCTGCGCAGCACCGCAGCGAGTTTCAGCGTCTGTTCGCGTTGATGGTGCAACGCTGGCACGATGGCGAGCATGCCGATAATGGCCTGGAAACCTGGCGTTCGTTTACATCCCGCGTACAAGGTGGGCTGCAACGCGTGCTGGATACCGCCGGCAGCGGCGATCATGTTGCTATCTTCACCTCGGGTGGCACCATTGCCGCCCTGCTCCACCTGGTTACCGGCATTACCCCCAGCCAGGCGTTCGCGCTGAACTGGCAGATCATCAACACGTCGCTCAGCCAGCTGAAGTTTCGCGGCCGCGACGTGGCACTGGCCTCCTTCAACAGCCAGGCCCATGTGCAGCTGTTGAGGGCGCCGGAGCTTGTCACCTACCGATAAGCCCGGCTTGTTGTGTCCCTGCGGGGACGTGTAAATCACTCTATAAGGAATGCGCCATGACCTCCGTAGCTGATGCCGTCAAAAAGATGCAAGAGAAATTCAACCCATCCGCTGCCGCCGGCCTGGACCTGGTGTTCGGCTTCAACATCACCGACGAAGACAAGCACTACGCGCTGATCGTCAAGGACGGCACCTGCGACCTGCAGGAAGGCGAAAACCCGGATGCCAACTGCACCCTGGTGATGGACGCCGAAACCCTGAAAGGTATCGTCAGCGGCGAAACCGACGGCATGCAGGCCTTCATGGGCGGCAAGCTGCGGGTTGAGGGCGACATGATGCTGTCGATGAAACTCAGCGAGCTGTTCCCGTCCTGAGGGCTGGGAATACCGGATGATCGAAAAACCGAAGCCTGACGGCTTCGGTTTTTTTTGCCCTGCATTCGGTGCAGTGATCCACCAGCAACACCCTCACCTATTTGGCACATGGGACGATTGTTCCAATCCTGACGGACCATTAAATTACCCAATAGTACTTGCTATCGAGAATAAGGAAGACGCATGACGCTCACCGACCAGTCCACCCAGGTACGCCCCGGCGAAGAACTCGACGCGGCCGTCATCGACCCTTACTTCAAAGCCAATATCCCCGGCCTGCACAGCCTGCCGAGCATCAGCCAGTTTCCTGGCGGCGCCTCCAACCTCACCTACCTGGTCAGCTACCCGGGCCGCGACTTCGTGCTGCGCCGCCCCCCCTTCGGTCAAAAGGCCAAGTCGGCCCACGACATGGGCCGCGAGTTCCGCATCCTCAACCAGCTCAACAGCGGCTTCCCCTACTGCCCCAAGGCCTACGCACACTGCACCGACACCGGCCTGATCGGCGGCGAGTTCTATGTGATGGAACGGGTCAAGGGCATCATCCTGCGCTCGGACATCCCGGCCGAACTGAACCTGGACGCCAGCCGGACCGAAGTCCTGTGCAAAAGCTTCATCGACCGCCTGGTCGAGCTGCACCAGGTGGACTACACCGCCTGCGGCCTAGCCGACCTCGGCAAGCCTGAGGGCTACGTGCAGCGCCAGATCGAGGGCTGGACCAGCCGTTATGAAAAAGCCCTGACACCGGATGCGCCACGCTGGGAAACGGTAACCGCCTGGCTGCACGAAAAAATGCCCGCCGACCACCCGCGCCCTAGCATCGTGCACAACGACTACCGGTTCGACAACGTCATCCTGGACGCGGACAACCCCATGCGCATCATCGGTGTGCTGGACTGGGAAATGGCCACCCTGGGCGACCCACTCATGGACCTGGGCAACTGCCTGGCCTACTGGATCGAAGCCGGCGACCCGGCGCCAGTGCAGTTGATGCGCCGCCAGCCAAGCAACGCGCCGGGCATGCTCAGCCGTCGCCAGTTCGTCGATTACTACGCCGAGCGCGCCGGCATCCGCCTGGACAACTTCGATTACTACTATTGCTATGGCCTGTTCCGCCTGGCAGGGATCGTTCAGCAGATCTACTACCGCTACTACCACGGCCAGACCCAGGACAAGCGTTTCGCCCAGTTCATTCACATGAACCGCTTGCTGGAACAAATGACCTTGCAGGTCATTTCCAAGTCCAGCCTCTGAGCACAGCCCACGACGACGGATAACAAGGAAAACAGCATGTCCAAGACCCACCTGTTCGACCTCGACGGCAAGATTGCCTTTGTTTCCGGCGCCAGCCGAGGCATCGGCGAGGCCATCGCCCACTTGCTCGCACAGCAAGGGGCCCATGTGATCGTTTCCAGCCGCAAGCTTGACGGGTGCCAGCAGGTAGCCGACGCCATCATTGCCGCCGGCGGCAAGGCCACGGCTGTGGCCTGCCACATTGGTGAGCTGGAACAGATTCAGCAGGTGTTCGCCGGCATTCGCGAACAGTTCGGGCGACTGGACGTGCTGGTCAACAATGCTGCCACCAACCCGCAATTCTGCAATGTGCTGGACACCGACCCAGGGGCGTTCCAGAAGACCGTGGATGTGAACATCCGTGGTTACTTCTTCATGTCAGTGGAGGCTGGCAAGCTGATGCGCGAGAACGGCGGCGGCAGCATCATCAACGTGGCGTCGATCAACGGAGTTTCACCCGGGCTGTTCCAAGGCATCTACTCGGTGACCAAGGCGGCGGTCATCAACATGACCAAGGTGTTCGCCAAAGAGTGTGCACCCTTCGGTATTCGCTGCAACGCGCTACTGCCGGGGCTGACCGACACCAAGTTCGCTTCGGCACTGGTGAAGAACGAAGCCATCCTCAACGCCGCCTTGCAACAGATCCCGCTCAAGCGCGTGGCCGACCCCAAGGAAATGGCGGGCGCGGTGCTGTACCTGGCCAGCGATGCCTCCAGCTACACCACCGGCACCACGCTCAATGTCGACGGTGGCTTCCTGTCCTGATCAGGCTTTGACGGCGACCAAGGTGTAACTCAGGGGCAGGCGTGCAGGCTGCTCGCGCAGGCGATATTCGCCGTCTTCGCCCTTGACCATCTGCCCCGGCAGCGCCTCCCAGGGGATGCTCTGGTGCTCGACCAGCGCTGTCAGCTGCAGGCCGTGAGCCAGCAAGGCGGTGATCACTTCACCCAGGCCGTGGTTCCATTCGTGGGTTTCGGTGTGGGTCAGGCGTTGATCGGTTTCGACGTAGGTCTGATCGGTGTGCCACACCGTCGGCGCTTCGTGCTCGAAATACGGATATTCGAGCTGCAGGCGGTCCTGATGATCCTCGTTGACAGCCATCAGCATCGGATGCCCGTCGCGCAGGAATAGCCGCCCGCCCGGTTTCAGCAGTGCTGCGACGGTGCGTGCCCATGGCTCGATGCGGGGCAGCCAGCAGAGCGCGCCAATACCGGTGTAGACCAGGTCGAACGTACCCGCCGGCAGTACCTTGTCGGCGGCATAGACGTCAGACTCGACATACTGGATGGGCAGCGCGCAACGCTCGGCCAATGCCCGTGCCTCGGCCAGCGAAGCCTTGGAATAATCCAGGCCGCAAACCTTGGCGCCAAGGCGCGCCAGCGACAGGGTGTCGGTGCCGATGTGGCACTGCAAGTGGACCGTATCAAGCCCGTCGATGTCACCGAGCAATGGCAGGTCGAAGCGTACGGTTTCGGACAAGTGCCCGTGTTGCTGGACCAGGCGTTCGACCTCGTAGTCCTTTGAAGCGGCGTGCAACGGGGCACGCTCATCCCAGCTTATACGGTTGAGTTGCAGTGAACGGTCCATGGTGTCGTCCTTGCGTGGAAGCACCTTATGCTAGCCGTCACCGCGCGCCCTGCGACACAACTGACTTGATAAAAATTGTAAAGCCCGCGCGCTTCTGCTGTGGCAACAACTGCCTTGCTCAATACCCTGAATGCACGGACCCTTACAGGAGCGGCGATAGCGCCAGCCGTTACAGGCAGGTTGCAGCAGCCGCTCGGCGCTGCAGGGCCACGCCGTCGTTCTGCTTCGCGTAGTAATCCACACGCGTCCCGCCCGACTGCGGGTAAACGTCCACGAACGCTTCGGCCTCACGGGTAAACACGGTGAACCCGCCCTGCTTGCGCGGTTCCAGGTAGCCGCTGGCGTCATCACCGAACACCTTCTCTTCCTGCCAGCTGAACTGGATGCACTGGGCCACCAGCTCTGGCGCCTTGTGCGAGTCGAGCTGCGCAGTCGGCTTGCCGCCACGCGCCGTTTCCATGGTCGCAGAAGCACAACCGGCCAGCATCAGCACCGCAGCCAACGGCAGAATCGCACGCATGTTCCATCCTCGGGGTCGCAAAAAAGAAGGCGACTCTAGCACTGGCAGGCATCCCGAGTGAATTGCCGCGCACTTGCCGCTGTCGCAGATAAAACATGCCATCACGAGGAACGCATCATGAAACTGCACTATCTGCTACTCGCCGCCCTGCCTTGCCTGCCCCTGAGCGTCAGCGCCGCCCCCTCGAGCGAAGAAAGCATCACCGCCCCCGAAACCCACAACCGTGAACTGAACGTCGGCGACAAGGCCCCGGACCAGTACAAACGCGATGACCAGGCCGTCAAGGACTGGAAAGCCAAGGGCCTGCCCGAACCGGAAAAGGAAAGCCACTGGGTGCGCATGGGCAAGCATTACGTGCTGGTGCAGATCACCAATGGCGTGGTGCTGGCGATTCAACCGGCATCCTGATTCAACATGCCCTGGCCAAGGCGACCCATTGCAGAGCACCTCGCCGCCGGCCAAGTGCGCTTGGAACGCGTCGATACGCCAGGGCTGGTCGATGCCGGTCAGCGCCACAGCCCACTGTTGCAGGCGGGCGCATTGGCGCTGATCGCTGGACGCACAATTTTTTTGCCCGCCCAGGAAACCAAATCGATCGGCCCCAGTCTTAAAAGGTGCCCCGTAAACCTATGCGGATCAAGGACCTATATCGTGCTCACGCGTCTTGCAAGCCTTTCTCTGGTTGCTGTTGTTCTGCTGACCGCAGGTTGCCATAGCCATCGCTACCATGATGACGACGGCTGGCGTGACCGCGACCGTGACCATCGCCACCACCACCGCCATGACCGCGACGACGATGACGATCGGCAATACCGCGGTGACCGCTACTACCGCTGAAGCGTCCTTTCAGCCCTGACCTGCCGCCCGTTGCGCGGCAACTTATCCTGATGATTCCTTTGAGGTTCGTATCATGCGTCTGACTCTGCCTTCCCTTGCCCTCGGCCTGCTGCTGTGCCAGGGCGCTTTCGCCGGTGACGGTACTGCCGCCATTGGCGGTGGCCTGGGGGGTGTCCTGGGCAACGTTGTTGGTCAACAGCTCGGCGGCAAGACCGGCGCAGCCATCGGTGCCGGCGTTGGCGGCGCAGCCGGCAGCGCTGTCGGTGCGCGCAAAGGCAACCGTACCGAAGCCGCCATCGGCGGTGGCCTGGGCTCGGCCGGCGGCTCGCTGCTGGGCGGCGCAGTAGGCGGCAAGACCGGTTCGACCGTGGGTGCCGGCCTGGGCGGCGCGGCCGGTGGTGCCCTCGGCAACCATCTGGGCGACAACAACCGCGGCAGCAAGAAGCACCACCGCCACCGTCACTGACCCCGTGACCGGAGGGCCGCATAGCGGCCCTTTTTGTTGCAGCACATCAACACCCCCTTCACGACAAACTGGCACACTGACTGCTACTGTCTATCGTGCCCCCGTGTGAAGGAACACCCCCTCCCCATGAACCATGAGTTGCTCTGGGTCCTCGGCCTGCTGGCCATCGTGATTACCCTGTTCGTCATCAACCGCCCACGCATGGACGTGGTCGCGCTGCTGGTGATTCTCGCCCTGCCACTACTCGGCATCCTTACCGTGGAACAGGCCCTGGCCGGGTTCAGCGACCCCAACGTGGTGCTGATCGCCGCCCTGTTCGTGATTGGTGAAGGCTTGGTGCGCACCGGCATTGCCTATCGCATCGGCGAATGGATGAGCGAGCGGGCCGGCAATAGCGAGGCGCGCCTGCTGGTACTGCTGATGGTGGCGGTGGCCGGGCTGGGATCGATCATGAGCTCCACCGGCGTGGTGGCCATCTTTATCCCGGTGGTGCTGAGCATCGCTGCGCGCCTGCAGCTCTCACCCAGCCGCCTGATGATGCCACTGGCTTTTGCCGGCCTCATCAGTGGCATGCTCAGCCTGGTCGCCACACCGCCCAACGTGGTGGTGCACAGCGAGCTGGTACGCCATGGCGAAGCGGGGTTCAGCTTCTTCAGCTTTACCCCGTTCGGCCTGGTGGTGCTGGTGCTGGGCATTGGCTACATGCTGCTGACCCGGCACTGGCTCAACGGTGAAGTGCGCAAGGACGGCCGGGTGGAAAGCCGCCGCACCTTGCTGGACCTGGTCCTGGACTACAAGCTCAACGGCCGTGAACGCCGCCTGCGCATCCGCCCTCAGTCGCCGCTGATCGGCCACAACCTGGGCGAACTGCAACTGCGCACCAGACACGGCGCCAACGTGATCGGTATCGAGCGCCAGCACAAGTTCACCACACGCGTGATCGCGGCCGACTCGGGCACCGTGTTGCATCAGGGCGACGTGCTGCTGCTCGACCTGTTCGCCAAGCATGACGACCTGCGCAGCCTGTGCCAAACCATGCAACTGGAGCCGCTGCACTTCAAGGCCGCCTACTTCATCGATCAATCCCAGGATTTGGGAATGGCTGAGGTCTCGCTGCCACCCGGCTCGCAGTTGATCGGCAAGAGTATTCTCGAACTGGCGTTTCGCACCCGCTATGGCCTTAACGTGGTTGGCCTGCGCCGCGATCAGGCCGCTATCGAAGAGCAACTGGTGGAAGAAAAGCTGCGCCTTGGCGACACCCTGCTGGTGGTCGGCCCGTGGAAGGCGGTACGCCAGTTGCAGAGCAAGCCCAAAGACTTCCTGGTCCTGAGCCTGCCCGCCGAGATCGACCTGGTCGCACCAGCCCGCACCCGCGCACCGCAAGCGTTGCTTAGCCTGGCGGTAATGGTCGGGCTAATGGTCAGCGGCGCCGTACCCAATGTCATTGCAGCGCTGATCGGCTGCCTGCTGATGGGCGCAGGCCGTTGCATCGACATGAACAGTGCCTACCGCGCCATCCACTGGCAAAGCCTGGTGCTGATCGTGGGCATGCTGCCCTTCGCCCAGGCGCTGCAGAAAACCGGCGGCATCGACCTGGCGGTGGGTGGGCTGGTGAACGTGCTGGGGGATGCCGGCCCCAGCGCCATTCTTGCCTGCCTGTTCACCGTCACCGCAGTGATCGGGCTGTTCATTTCCAACACCGCCACCGCTGTTCTGATGGCACCGGTGGCTGTCAGCACTGCAGCGCAGCTGGGCATGTCGCCCTACCCGTTCGCCATGACCGTCGCGCTGGCCGCGTCGGCGGCATTCATGACGCCGGTGTCATCGCCGGTCAACACGCTGGTGCTTGGGCCGGGGCAATACCGCTTTGCTGACTTCGTCAAGATTGGCGTGCCGTTCACCGTGCTGGTGATGCTGGTTACCGTCGTGATGGTGCCGTGGTTCTTCGGGTTGTGAGGAAAGCGGCCAGGAATAGAGGCAATTTGACATTATCGCAGCCAATCGCGGCAGATTGACATCAACCACCCTGACCCAACACACTGCGGGTAATTGTCCCAGGTGCTCTATCGCGTTGTCCTGGATTTCGTTTCCGCTTGCCGGTCGAGTTCATGGTTTTTCCAGCCCAATCGCGCGTGTTGCCTTATGTCGTTGTACTTGGCGTGACCTTCGCCCTCACCCTGGGCGGCATCCTGGCACGCCCGATCGAATCGCTGTCGCTGTTCTGGCCAGTGAATGCGGTACTGGCCGGCGTACTCCTGCGCTACCCCCGTCAAGCCACGTTTACGGGCTTTTGCCTGGTGTGGCTGGCCATGGTGGGGGCCGACCTGCTGTGTGGCAGCGCCTGGGGGCCGGCTCTGTGGTTCAACCTGTGCAATCTTGGCGTGGTGGTCACCCTCTGGCAGCTGATGTCGCGCTTGCCTCGCATGCACCGGCGCATGCGCAGCCCGCGTGGCGTGCTTAGCGTGTTCGCTGCCTGCGCCGCCGCTGCCATGGTGGCGGCCAGCATGGCAGCGGTAATGGCCGCACCGTGGTTCGAACAGTCGTTGCGCGCCACCTGGCTAGCCTGGTTCAGCGAACAGTTCTCGACCGGTGTGCTGGTACTGCCGGTGCTGCTTACAGCGCCCTCGGTGCGGGCCTTGGTGCGCGGCGGCGCGCAACCCATCCGCCTGGCGCCGTTGCTGGTGCTGCTGGCCTCGCTGGCATTCAGCATCGCCTTTGGTGGCCCTGGGGCCATTGCCTTCCCGATTGCCGCGTTACTGTGGTGTGCCTGGACCTACTCACCGTTCCTGGTTTCATTGCTGACGCTCACGGCCGGCAGTACGCTGATTGTGGCTGTGGCGCAAAACCTCATGCATTTCAGCGTGCCGCAGAGCGAACCTGGGGTTACCACGCTGATGTCGGCGCGCCTGGGCATCGCCATGCTGGTGCTCGGGCCGCTGGTGGTGGCCTGCGTCAGCCAGGCCAACCGTAGCCTCATGGCCCGCCTGGCGCACCAGGCCACCGTCGATCACCTCACCGGTGTGCTCACCCGCAGCGCCTTCACACGCCGCGCCAACGCGCTGCTGGAGAGCCGCCAACAGCACGCCCAGGCGCTGCCGCTGACCCTGATGATGCTGGACATCGACCACTTCAAGTCAATCAACGATGCCCACGGCCATGCAGTCGGTGACCAGGTGCTGCGCCAATTCGCCAGCACCCTCCAGGACCAGCTGCACAACGATGAGCTGATCGCACGCCTGGGTGGCGAAGAATTCGTTGTCATCCTGCCCGGGCTTGCGCCAGAGCGGGCCAACTTCATCGCCGAACGCCTGCGCCGCGCCATCCAAGACCTGCACGTGGTACAGGCCGATCAGCGCCTGCAGATTACCGTGAGTATCGGTGTGGCAGGCTGCGACGCAGACATGCCGGCCCCCAGCCTCGACGAACTGCTGGCGAGTGCCGACCAGGCGCTGTACCGGGCCAAGGCCCGGGGCCGCAACCGCGTCGAACAGGCCGAAGCACAGCGCCTGGTGATCTGAACTAGCCGGCCAGCAGGTCCCACGACAGCTTGGCGATCAGCACACACAACAGCACCAGGAACAGCCCGCGGACAAACCCGGCACCCTTGCGTACCGCCAGCCAGGTACCGGTCAGCGCGCCGAGAATGTTGCACGCCGCCATGGGCAAGGCTATGGCGTACAGCACGTTGCCCGTCGGCACGAAGAACACCAGCGCCGCCAGGTTGGTGGCAATGTTCACCACCTTGGCCGAAGCCGAGGCGTGCAGGAAGTCCAGGGCGAAGAAGCGGATGAACAGGAAGATCAGGAAGCTACCGGTGCCCGGGCCGAACAGGCCATCGTAGAAGCCGATAGCGCCGCCAATCAGCACTGCCAGGCACTGCTCCTTGCGGCCGACCTGGGCAGGTGTGTGCAAGGTGCCGAAATCCTTCTTGCAGAAGGTGTAGACAGCCATCAGCACAATCAGCACCAGCACTGCCGGGCGCATCACGCTGGGGGGTACCAGCGACACCGTGGCGGCCCCCGCGAACGACATGACAAAGGCACTGAGTGCCGCCGGTACGATCAACCCCCAATCCAGCGTCACTTTACGGATGAACGAGCGGGCCGCGAAGGCCGTGCCGCACACGGACGCCAATTTGTTGCTGCCGAGCAAGGCGGCCGGTTGCGCGGAGGGCAATACGTTGAACAGGGCCGGGATCTGGATCAGCCCGCCGCCACCCACCGCAGCGTCGATCAACCCAGCGGCGAAGGCGAACACAGAAAGCACAGCAATATCCATCATGACGCGGTTCCAGGCAGTGAAGACGCCTGCAAGGCTAATCAAAGTGGCACACTTGTGTTGAAATGCCATATTGCGATAACTGCAACGAGGAGCAGGCAATGGCACTGGACATGCTGCGGGAAATCCAAGCGTTCGTCAGCGTGGCACACAAGCGCAGCTTCGTTGCTGCCGCCCGCGCCCTGGGGCGTTCACCCAGCGCAGTTACACGCGCGGTGCAAACCCTGGAAGACAATGCGGGAAGCAAACTGCTCAACCGCAACGCCAACGCCGTCACCCTGACCGAGGCCGGCGAGCGCTTGCTGCCGCATGCCGAACGCTTGCTGGATGTGCAACGCGATGCAGCCGACGAATTGGCCGCGCTCAGCGGCAACGCCCAAGGCTGGATTCGCTTTGCCGCGCCGCAACTGCTGGGAGAGCATGTGCTACCGCAAGTGCTTGCCGAGTTTTCCCGCCGCCACCCTCAGGTGACCCTGGACGTGCAGTACAGCGACGAAGCCCTTGACCCGCTGCAAGGTAAATTCGATTTCGTGGTGCGCGGTGCCTTTCCGCAATCGAGCGAACTTATCGGCTACCCGCTTTGGCCCTACCAGCGCCACCTGTATGCCAGCCCGGCATATCTGGCCCTGGCTGGCACACCGCAACACCCGGAAGACCTGGATGGCCACACCTTGATCCTGCATACCGCGCCACGCATCCTCAAGGCCTGGCACTTCTGCCACGATGACCAGATCACCAGCCTGCGCCCCAGGCCCAGGCTTCGCTTGGGCTCAGGAGGCGCGGTATACCACAGCACCCTGGCTGGCGCCGGCATCGCCCGCCTTGCCGCCTGGGTCGGCGAAGCACAGGTCAAGGCCGGCCGCCTGGTGCGGGTGTGTCCGCAATACCGCCTGACGTCCAGCAGCGGTCAGGACCCACAGATGCACGCTGTGTACCCTGCCGGCGAGTTGCCGACGCGGGTACGTGACTTGCTGGCAGCCATACGCCGAGCCGGCCCGCTCCACTGAAACAGGCCATAAAACAACTGTTCAATTTCTGCTCAATTTAACAGAGCCCGCCGCGGGTCTGGCTTGCAGCACTTTATCCACAGACCTACCCACGTTTTTTGTGGACAGATTTCCCAGCGTAAAGAACGACTTATCGCACAAGCAGACACGCCGAATTGGCCAACCTGACCCGCTCGATCCACGCCTGCGTACCGCGCGTATCGACGCCAAGGCCAAACACCACCGAGTGCGCGGCGGCGGGAGGCTACACGAGGACTTTGCACTTGAGAATGACGTGCACCTACTGCTGATCCAGCAGTGCAATCAAAGAGATTATCGGCCATTTGCCGATGGATTGGGCCCGTCGCTTGAAGTGGACGGGCCGCGCAGGGGAAAACGCAGTTGAACTCAGCTTGGCGGAATGGTGCCAAGAATACCAATCAGAATGGTCAGCAGCAGAAAACCACCCAGGAACAGCGCCAGCTTGCCCATTGGAACCTCTACAGTTGTGATGCGGGAATGGGCACATTGTCGAGCTTGGGCTGATACGGTTACAGATTCAGGTTTATGGAAAAAAAGCGGATCAGATGTCATGCGCAGATGCCGCTGGGCTGGATTCAGCCGCAGTGGTTGACGCTGAGCACGTGTCGCTCGCGGGCGGGCAATTGATACATGAAGTTTCTAAACACGCCTCCAGCTTTGCGCAGTACCTGCGTTCAGTGCGCGGCCCCTCGAAAGCGCCTGAACCCAGCCAATACGGTAGATTGAGCTTGCTTGGGGGGACACGATCTGAAACACGGTTTGTAGGATTGTTTACCGCACTCTGTAGGAAATGGCGTGGCAATGAGTCTTGCCTGTATGAAACATCAGTTTCTCCGGCAAATTCGAGCTGCTACGGTCCATTTTTCCTACAACGGTACGGAAGCCTACAGCGTGAGAAAAGCATGGACTCGTTCAAAACCTCTGCACTGAAGTTGCAGAAAAATCTGCTTAACCTGCGCGTTGAGCGTGAGCGCTTAAGAGGTGAAGGCAAGGACAAGGAAGCGGATCAACTCACTGGGCCGATCGCGCGGTTTGAGGAGGCCCTTCGGCAACTGCCGGATAGCCTGAAGCCCGACACCTTGCAGTGACCTGCAAGCGCAATTGTCATGTTCCACAGCTCAGACCTCCCCATCATCATGCAGGAGCAGCCTTGCGCTGCGAAGAGGGCGGTAAGGCAAACGACTGCCTTAGGCAGTTATTGCTTCTTCGCAGCACAGGGTTGCTTCGGGAACCGAGCTGGCGCCGGGCCATCTACCCCCTCAGAACACCTTGATCGTGTAACTCAGAATCAAGCGGTTCTCATCGATATCTGTCCGGTAGTTGGAGCGCGCCATCACGTTGCGCACCCGTATCCCAAGCCCGGCCAACGGCCCGCTTTGCACCACGTAGGCCAGGTCCAGGTCACGCTCGCGGTCACGCCCTTCAAAGCCCAGCCCTGTTTCCACGTCTCGCCCCTTTACATAACGCAGGGTCGACGTCAGCCCCGGAAGCCCCAACGCGACAAAATTGTAATCATGGCGCACCTGCCACGAGCGTTCACCCGGCGCCGAGAACTCATAGGTCGGCAGCGTATTACCCATCGGGTTGGTGTTGGCGCCTACCTGGATAAAGCCGTCATCCCCGCCGATCTGCTGATAGCCCACATAGAAGGTATGCCCGCCGGTCTTGGCCGAGAACAGGCTGAACAGCGCATGGTTATCGTAGTCGCCAGCCACCTTGCTCCCGTCCTCGCGGGCATCGAAGTAGCCGGCATTGACCCCCAGCGTCCAGCCCCCGATCGGCTCGGCATGCTTGAAGCTGTAGAAGCGCTGCTGGTAGATATCCTCCAACTGCGCCTGCCAGACACCGACGCTGGTACGGTTGTCGTTGAAGGCATAGTCGGCACCCACGTAGTTGAACCGGTCGCTGGTAAAGCGCGCCAGCCGCGCCGGGTTGATCGGATCGTTGACCAGCGCGTACATCTTCTGGCTGTTGGACGAGTCGCGCAGGCTGGTGGAGCGGAACTGCCCGGCGCTCAGGGTCAACCCGGCGAACTCGCGCGACTCCAGCATCGCGCCCTGGTAAGTCGGCGGCAGCAGGCGCAAATCGCTGAACAGCAGCACCGGCAGGTTGGGCATCAACTCGCCCACCTTCAGCTCGGTTTGCGACACCTTGAACTTGATCGCCGCACCCAGGCGGCTGTATTCGTCCGCCGACTTGCCGCTGTCCAGGCTGGGCAGCAACCCGGACCGGGCATGTTCCGGGCTGCTGTCGAGCTTGAAACCCAGCAGGCCGGTAACATCCACACCCACGCCAACGGTGCCCTGGGTATAACCGGAGCTGGCATTGAGGATAAACCCCTGCGCCCATTCCTGGGTACGCGACTGGGTGCTGGCGCCCTTGATATCGGCATAGTCGCGGCTGAAGAAGTAATTGCGCGCCTGCAGCGTGGCGCGGGCACCTTCGATGAAACCGGCCTCTTCTGCCGTGGCCTCTGCACACAAAGCGGCGGCAATACAACCGCCGGCCAGGCGTGCAGACGAAGAAAAACGCGGCGCAGTGAAACCTTGCATAAGGGCTACTCCTGGATTTGGGCAACAGCAACCCGGCGCGGCGGCACTGCATGGCCACCGGCGTGCGGGTTGCATCGAGAGAGGTCGGCCGGCGGGCCCCCGGCCCGCCTGCCCTGCCGTTGCGTGAAGCGCTGGGCCGCTAGCGGTTGACCAGCTTGGCCGGCAAGGCGATGACCAGGAAGCAGCTGAGGATCAGGCAGCCGGCAAACACCCACAGCGCAGCGTGCGAGGTGCCGGTGAGGTCGGTGACCACGCCCATCAGTGAGTTGCTCACCAGGCCGGCGATGTTGGCTACCGAACAGGCCAGGGCAAAGCCGGTGGCGGCTGCGGTGCCTTTGAGGAAGGTCGCCGGCAGGCTGAAGAACACCGGCACCGCGCCGATGATCGCCGCCGAGGCAATGGCGAACAGCACCACGGTCATCACCAGGTTCTGGCTGAACAAGGTGCTGCTGGCCATGGCGATTGCACCAATGATGAACGGCACGATGATGTGCCAGCGGCGCTCGCGGTGGCGGTCGGAGCTGGCCCCGATCATGAGCATGCCGGCCAGCGCGGCCAAGCTTGGAATGGCCGTGAGCAGGCCGATATGGAAGGTGTCGCTGACGCCCGCATCGCGGATGAAGGTCGGCATCCAGAAGCCCATCGCATAGGCGCTGAGCAGGATCGAAAAGTCGATACCACCGAGCATCCACACCTTAAGGTTGAAGAAGCCATCGCGGAAGCTGTGTTTGCTGTCCTTGCCCTCGGCATCGTCGGCGGCCAGGTCTGCCGCCAGTTGTGCCTTGTCGTCAGCCGACAGCCACTTGGCCTGCTGAAAATGGTTAGGCAATGCCCAGAACGTGAGGATGCCGAGCAAAACGCTGGGGATCGCCTCCAGCAGGAACAGCCACTGCCACCCATGCAAACCTTGAACCTGGTCGAAATGCCCCATGATCCAGCCAGAAATCGGCCCGCCAATCACGCTCGACAACGGCAGCCCGATCATGAACAGGGCAATGATGCGCCCGCGGCGATAGGTGGGGTACCACATGGTCAGGTAGTACAACACGCCTGGCAGGAAGCCGGCCTCGGCCGCACCCAGCAGGAAACGCAGGATATAGAACTGGGTGGTGCTGGTGACGAACAGGGTGCAGGCCGACAGCAGGCCCCAGGTGATCATGATGCGGGCGATCCACAGCTTGGCGCCAACGCGCTGCAGGATCAGGTTACTCGGCACTTCGAAGATGATGTAGCCGACGAAGAACAGCCCTGCACCCAGGCCATAGGCCGCTGTGCTGAACTGCAGGTCTTCGAGCATCTGCAGCTTGGCGAAGCCGACATTGATGCGGTCCAGATAAGCTGCGAGGTAGCAGAAACACAAGAAGGGGATGAGCCTCCAGGTGATCTTGCTGTACAGCGCTTTCGTGCCATGGTCGATGTCACTGTGGACCGTGGTTGCATTCGCAATTGGCATTTCCTGTCTCCTGGCGGGCGACTTTGTGGTTGTTTTAAGGCCAGCAGTTTTCGACGCGCCGGGCACGCCGCGCATTCTACGCGGCGAGCCTGGACAGCGCCTGAAGACCCCGAGTGCTCCTGCGGGGCGACCACCCGGACAGCAGGCGGTCATGGACGGGCTTCCCGCACCGGTCCTTGATTGTTATTGGATAGGCGCTGCCCGGCGTTCAGCCGGCCAGGTGCCTGAGTTGCTGCATGGCATCCTGCCGGGTGACGACATCGCCGTACTTGCTGTCGATGTCGAACAGGTTGGCTTCGTGCGGGTCGCTGTGGCGGTCACCGACACACTCGCGCACCACGATGGTTCGAAACCCGTGCTGCATGGCATCCACCGCACTGGCGCGGATGCAGCCGCTGGTCGAGCAGCCAGCCAGCACCACGGTATCTACCCCCTGTGCATGCAGCAGCGGGGCCAGGCTGGTGGCGAAGAAAGCGCTGGCGTACTGCTTGCTCAGCACCACCTCCCCTGCCTGTGGCGCAACGGCCTCGCAAAAGGCTGCCAGCGGGTTGCCTTCGACCATGTCCTTCATCACCGGCGCCTTGCGCACCCACACGCCGCCGTCAGCAAAATGCGGCGGCTGGTAACGGATGTTGGTATGCACCACCAAGGTACCGCAGTCGCGGGCCAGCGCCAGCAGGCCGGCGGCCTGCTCGACCGCTGCGACCACGCCCGGGGCGTACAGCGGTGCGCCCGGGGTGGTGTAGCCCTGCATGAAGTCGATCATCAGCAGGGCCGGCTTGCGGCCAAAGCCGATGCGCTGGCCCCACACGCCCTGGTAGTTGTCACGGGCGCTTTGTGCGTCGCTCATGTCCGTCTCCCGATTTCAGTAGGCGCCCGACAGCAAGGCACCGGCGCCCGGCACGATCGGCTCCAGGTCCAGCGCCTTGAGCATGGCGTAGGTGGTCGCGATTGCAGCGGTGACCACCGGCTTGCCGGTTTGCGCCTCGACCTTGGCCACTGCCGGCAGCGATTGCATCTGCACGCACGCCGACAGCACCACCACATCGACGCCTTCAAGGTCCATGCCGGCGACGATGCCCGGCAGGTTGGCCGGGTCGTGACGGGCCACGGCGAGGTTGTCGGGGATTTCCAGCGCGCGCCAGTCCTGCACCTCGAAGCCTTCCTCGCGGATGTAGTTCACCACCAGCTCGGTCAGCGGCTTCATGTACGGTGCGACGATGGCAATGCGCTTGGCCTTCATCACATGCAAGGCCTCGACCAGCGCCCCGGCGCTGGTGATCACCGGTGCCAGCGCATCATTGTCGGCGGTGGCCTGCTGCAGGCGCTTTTCAGATTGGCGGTGATAGCCCAGCCCCATGGCCATGATCGCCACAAGGCAGGCATAGCCCAGCACATCGACCTTGGCGTCAGACAGCTCCACTGCGCAGCGGTCGGACTCGGCGTCCATCGCGGCCAGTTCTTCCTTCTTCACCTGCTTCATGCGCATGCGGCTGGAATGGAAGGTGAACCGCTCGGGGCGGATCGCCTGGCGTGCGTTGAGCATCGCCGGAATTTCGGTTTCCATGGTGGTGTTCGAACTCGGCACGATCTGGCCGATGCGGTATAGCTGGGTCATGTCTCGTGCTCCGTCAGACGAGGGGGTGGTCGAGGAAGTCGCCAAAGGCGGCGAAGAAACCGTCCAGGTCATCCCAGGGAATCATGTGGCCGGCGTTGTCCACGTACGCGACCTGGATATCCGGCTTTAGCTCGCGCATTTCAGCAATGTCACGGGGCTCGATCACTCCCCCCCGCCCAGCCACCATCAGCAATGCCGGCTGGCGCACTGCGGGCAGGTACTGGTGGATATCGACCTCGTGGAAATCGTCGAAGGCCCGCACGATCGCCGGCTCGTAGCAGGTGTGCAGCCACTCGGCACGCAGGGCCAGCTGCGCGTCGCTCCAGGTGGCGCAGAAGGCGCGCATGTCATCGCCGCTCATGCCAACCGTGGCTTGGCGGATCGAATCGACGTACCACGGCAACTTGCTCGGGTAGGCGCGGCGGCCCGGACCGGACACCGGTGGGTCGACCAGCACCAGCCGCTGCAGTCCCGGTGCCCCTTGGGCGGCAGCGCGGATGGCAAAACGCGCCCCCATCGAGTGCCCGACAAGATGGTAGCCATCCAGGCCCAGCGCGGCGGCAAAGGCGGGAATATCAGCAGCACAAGCGTCGGTGCCGTAGTCCAGTTCGGGGCCGCTTGAAGACAAGCCGCGCCCGCGCACATCCAGCACATAGGTGTCGAAATACTGCCCAAGGCGCTCGGCAACAAAGCCCCAGGTGATCGCTGGGCTGGTGATGCCCGGCACCAGGATCAGCGCATGGCCCTTGCCGCCATAGCGCAGGTAATGCTGGCGGATGCCATTGGCGCTCACGTTACCGCCAGCGACGAAGGTGCTCATGCCGCCTCCCCGCTTTCAAGCTGCTGCCCATAGAGGTCGTAGCCGTAAACCCAGGCTGGGTCTTCCTGGGTGTAGAGCCAGGTGTTGGCGTTGGATACCGATTGCACCTGCGATGCCCGCTCTTTACGGTTGGCCTCGTAGAGGGCGAACGCCGTGCGGTGGTCGGACAACCCGGTCTCCTGCAGGCAGCGGGTCAGCATGGCCGCGTCCTCGATGGCCATGCACGCGCCCTGGGCCATGTGCGGTTTCATCGGGTGGCAGGCGTCGCCCAGCAGCACCAGGCGGCCACGGCTCCACAACGGCAATGGGTTGCGGTTGCGCAGCGGCCACTTGGTAATCGATTCGGTAGCGTCGATCAGCTTCTGTACGGTGGGGTGGTAGCCTTCGAAGGCTGCGCGCATTTCTTCCTGGCTGCTGTCGACGAACGCACCCTGGAAGTCCCAGGCTTCATGTGGCACGCCGGTGACGAAGTAATACTCGTCGCGCTTGCCGGTGGTGTAGTAGACCATCATGTGGCGGTCTTCGGACCACCATTTGACGCAGGGCTCGAACACATCGGCATGCGGTGCCAGGTTCACCCCGCGAATCAGTGCACGGTGCGCGACCCAGCCGCTGTAGATCGGCGCTTCAGCCCCCAGCAACGCTTCACGGATCTTCGAATGGATGCCGTCGGCCCCAATGACGATGTCGGCCACGGTGTGGGTGCCGTCGGCGAAGTCCAGGCGCACCTGGTCACCTTCGTCGACGATCTTTTCCAGGCGCTTGCCGAAGTGCACGGTGCCCGGCTGGATGGCCTCGATCTGCAGGGCGTGCAGGTCGCCACGGTGGATGGTGATGTAAGCGGCGCCGTATTCGCGGCGGGCAAACTCGCCCAGCGGAATGCGCGACAGGTAATCACCGGTATTGCCGTCGCGGCTGAACCAGAAGTCCGGGTGCGAGCCCATCAGCTCCAGCTTCTGCTCCAGCCCCATGCGGCGGAAGATTTTCATCACGTTAGGGCCGATATGAATGCCCGCGCCCAGGCGGGTGAACGCCGGAGCCTGTTCGAATACCTCGACATCGAACCCGGCCTGTTGCAGCAACGTGGCGGCGGCTGCCCCACCCAGACCTGCACCGACGATTGCGATTTTCTGCCTACCCCGCATGGGTATGTCTCCTCTTGTTCTGATAGGTGGCCAGCGGTTCAACCGCCTGACGATTTAGAGCGTATACGCTATAAATGACCTTTGAAAAGAGCCCGCTGAAAATATTTTTCAAACAGCTGATCGAAACAACACTCGGCTTATTGTTACCGTAAATACTGGGTGATGTGTGGATATGTAACGTTTGAACAGATAACTTGCGCTCGCTGGCAGGATGCGTTTTCATCTGCAAAAGTAGGGTGTACACACTATTATTTTGCACCGAGATGAAGCACCAGGCACTGCCATGGTGCGCCCCTGTCAACGCCACCCAGGAGAACCCCGATGCCGGTGAGCAATGCACAACTGACCCAGATGTTCGAGCACGTACTGAAGCTGTCTCGCGTGGACGAAACGCAGAGCGTGGCCGTGCTCAAGAGCCACTACTCCGACCCGCGCACGGTCAACGCCGCCATGGAGGCCGCCCAGCGTTTGAAGGCCAAGGTGTATGCGGTAGAGCTGCCGGCGTTCAACCACCCGACCGCCATGGGCAACGACATGACGGCCTACTGCGGCGACACCGCGCTGACCGGCAACCTGGCGGCGCAGCGGGCGCTGGAAGCAGCCGACCTGGTCGTCGACACCATGATGCTGCTGCACTCACCCGAGCAGGAGCAGATTCTCAAGACCGGCACGCGCATCCTGCTGGCCGTGGAGCCACCCGAGGTGCTGGCGCGCATGCTGCCGACCGAAGACGACAAACGCCGGGTGCTGGCTGCCGAAACCCTGTTGAAACAGGCGCGCAGCCTGCATGTGCGGTCCAAGGCCGGTAGCGACTTCCACGCCCCGCTCGGCCAGTACCCGGCCGTGACTGAGTACGGCTATGCCGACGAACCGGGGCGCTGGGACCACTGGCCCAGCGGCTTTCTGTTCACCTGGCCGAACGAGGACAGCGCCGAGGGCACGCTGGTGCTGGACGTGGGCGACATCATCCTGCCGTTCAAGAACTATTGCCGCGAGCGCATCACCCTGGAAATCGAAAAAGGCTTCATCACCGGCATACATGGCGGCTTCGAGGCCGAGTACCTGCGTGACTACATGAAGTACTTCAACGACCCCGAGGTATACGGCATCTCGCACATCGGCTGGGGCCTGCAGCCGCGCGCGCAATGGACGGCCATGGGCCTGCACGACCGCAACGACGGCATGTGCATGGATGCCCGTGCGTTCTACGGCAACTTCCTGTTCTCCACTGGCCCCAACACCGAGGTCGGTGGCAAGCGCAAGACCCCGTGCCACCTGGACATCCCGCTGCGCAACTGCGATATCTACCTGGATGACAAGGCGGTAGTGCTGGCCGGCGACGTGGTTGCACCAGAGGAGTCGCGAGCGCGATAGGGGTTATACTGGCCGGGCGCTCCGCTATTGGCGGCCGGCCAGCCTCTTTCCACCCAGCCCAAGCCATCCTATGTCGAAAAAAACCACCCCCAGCAGCGCCCCGCTCGACAACACCCCCTACGACGTTACCGAACAGGTCGGGCACTTGCTGCGCAAGGCCTACCAACGGCACACGGCGATTTTCCAGCAGCAGGCCTGCGACCCGCAGCTTACCTCGATCCAGTTCGTCACCCTGTGCGCCCTGCGCGACCACGGCCCCAGCTCCCAGGCCGAACTGATCAAGGCCACCGCGGTGGACCAGGCAACCATCCGCGGCATCGTCGAGCGCCTGAAGGCGCGTGAGCTGGTGCAGCTTTCGCCAGACCCAGGCGACCGGCGCAAGGTCATCGTCGAACTCACCGAAAGCGGCGCGGCCTTGCTCGATGCAATGATCCCCTGCGCCCGGCAGATCAGCGAACTGAGCATGGGCAGCTTGAATGCCGGCGAACGTGTAGCCATTTTGTACTTGCTGCGCAAGATGATCGACAGCGACGAAAACGCGGGCTGAAATTTGTTGTGACTGCCGCAGTGGCCGTCACAGATACGCGGCCTGAGAGATCGAGCACATAGCGAGCAAGCTCGCTCACATTGGACACGCATCGGTGGTTGGACACAGGCCGCCGTAGGCGCGGGCTCACCCGCGAAAGGGCCGGCCCTGCTGGCCAATCTCCACCCGCCGATCACCGTTGCCGCCGCCACCGTATTCGCGGGTAAACCCGCTCCTACACACACATCGGGGGTTCGGCAAAGCGCGATGCGCCGCGCGGGCGCTCGATTTCCCAGACGCCGACAATCTTCCTCCCTGCCCCCACCACAGCGCTCTGCAAATTCATCCCTGGCCTGCTTCTTGCTCACTCATTTCATGTAGTGAGTACTTACCGAAACGCTCGCGTCATTTGAGTCCTTTGGTAGCGCAAGCAACCTTCAGAGATGAGCCAATAATGCAAACAACCATCTCCCTGCAGGTCAACGGCCAGCCCGTCGAAGTCAGCGCCATGCCTGACACCCCACTGCTGCTGATCCTGCGCAACGACCTGTCCCTGAACGGCCCCAAGTACGGCTGCGGCCTGGGCGAGTGTGGGGCGTGTACGGTGATCATCGATGGCGTGGCCGCCCGCTCCTGCGTCATCCCCTTGGCCGGCGCCGCCGGCCGCAATATCACCACCCTCGAAGGGCTGGGCAGCAAGGCCGCGCCGCACCCCGTGCAACAGGCGTTCATCGACGAGCAGGCGGCCCAGTGTGGTTACTGCATGAACGGCATGATCATGACCGCCAAGGCCCTGCTCGACCGCATTCCCGAGCCCAGCGACGAACAGATTCGCAATGAGCTGTCCGGCAACCTGTGCCGCTGTGGCACCCACGTCGAAATCCTGCGCGCCGTGCGCCGCGCTGCCGAGACCCGGAGAAAGCCATGAACCACTCACAACAGGTGCCCAGCCGCGACCAACTGTTGGCCAAGACCGGCGTGTTGCTGATCGTCGACCAGATCACCCCACCCTCAGGCCCTGTGGCCAAAGGCGTGACGCCTCCAGCCAAGGAACGTGAGCTGGCGTTGTTCATCGCGGTCAGCGACGACGGCATGGTCTACGCCTTCAATGGCCATGTCGACCTGGGCACTGGCATCCGCACCTCGCTGGCGCAAATCGTCGCCGAAGAGCTGGACCTGCGCATGGACCAGGTGCACATGGTGCTGGGCGACACCGAGCGGGCACCCAACCAGGGCGCGACCATTGCCAGCGCCACCCTGCAGATTTCCGCGGTACCGCTGCGCAAGGCCGCAGCCACAGCGCGACGCTATCTGTTGCAACAGGCCGCCCTACGCCTTGGCTGCCCGCCCGAAATGCTGCGCATTGAAGACGGCACGGTTATCGCCAGTAACGGCAGCACGCTGAGCTTTGCCGAACTGGTGCAAGGTGAGAACCACCGGCTGCACATTGCCGAGGACGCCCGACTCAAGGCCATCGAGGACTACCGCCTGGTCGGACGCAGCGCCGCACGGGTAGACATCCCAGGCAAGGCCACCGGCGAGCTGACCTATGTGCACGACATGCGCCTGCCCGACATGCTTCACGGTCGGGTCATCCGCCCGCCCTATGCCGGCCATGACAGCGGCGACTTTGTCGGCAACAGCCTGCTGGCGGTGGATGAATCCTCCATCGCCCATCTACCCGGCGTGGTCGCCGTGGTGGTCATCCGCGACTTCGTCGGCGTGGTGGCAGAGCGCGAAGAGCAAGCCATCCGTGCAGCCCATGAGCTGAAAATCAGCTGGAAGCCATTCACAGGCAAGCTGCCCGACCTTAGCGATGTCGCCCAGGCCATCCGCGACAACCCGCGCGTGCAGCGCACCGTGCTGGACCAGGGCGATGTCGACGGCGGCATCGCCAATGCCAGCCAGCGCCTGAGCCGCAGCTACCTGTGGCCGTACCAACTGCACGCATCGATCGGCCCATCATGTGCGCTGGCCGACTTCACCGCAGGGCAGATCCGCGTGTGGTCAGGTACGCAGAACCCGCACCTGCTGCGCGCAGACCTGGCCTGGCTGCTGGCGTGCGACGAAGCACGCATCGAGATCATTCGCATGGAGGCAGCCGGCTGTTATGGCCGCAACTGCGCCGATGACGTGTGCGCCGACGCGGTGCTGCTGTCACGTGCGGTGCAGCGCCCGGTGCGGGTGCAGCTGACCCGCGAACAGGAACACGTGTGGGAGCCCAAGGGCACCGCGCAGCTGATGGAAATCGACGGCGGCCTGAACGCCGATGGCAGCGTGGCCGCCTATGACTTCCAGACCAGCTACCCGTCCAATGGCGCGCCCACCCTGGCCCTGCTGCTGACCGGTGCCGTGGAACCGGTGCCGGCGCTGTTCGAGATGGGCGATCGCACGTCGATCCCGCCTTACGATTACGAACACATGCGCGTCACCATCAATGACATGACGCCACTGGTGCGCGCCTCGTGGATGCGGGGGGTGTCGGCCATGCCCAACAGCTTCGCCCACGAGTCGTACATTGATGAGCTGGCCTTCGCCGCTGGCGTCGACCCGGTCGAATATCGCCTCAAGCACCTGTCCGACCCACGCGCCATCGACCTGGTCAAAGCCACCGCTGAACGCGCGCAATGGCAGCCGCATACCCGGCCCATGCAGACACAGGCCGAAGGTGATGTGCTGCGCGGCCGGGGTTTTGCCTATGCGCGCTATATCCACAGTAAGTTTCCCGGCTTCGGCGCGGCCTGGGCAGCCTGGGTGGCTGATGTCGCAGTCGACCGGCGCACAGGCGAAGTGGCCGTCACCCGCGTGGTGATCGGCCACGATGCCGGGATGATGGTCAACCCCGAGGGTGTGCGTCACCAGATCCACGGCAACGTCATCCAGTCCACCAGCCGGGCGCTCAAGGAGCAGGTCAGCTTCGAAGAGTCGACGGTGGTGAGCAAGGAATGGGGCGGCTATCCGATCCTGACCTTCCCCGAGGTGCCAGCTATCGACGTAATGATGCTGCCGCGCCAGCACGAGTCGCCAATGGGCAGTGGCGAGTCAGCCTCGGTACCCAGCGCAGCGGCCATCGCCAATGCCATTTTCGACGCCACCGGCATTCGTTTTCGCGAGCTGCCGATCACTGCCGAACGCGTGCGCGCTGCGCTCGGTGGCGAAGGCCAAGGGCCAGATGCACCCGCGCCAGCGCAGCCGTCAACCAAGCGTTCGAAGTGGTGGTTCGGCTCGCTGGCCGGGGTGTTCGGCGCCGCATTGGGCATGCTTGCCACCGCCTTGCCCTGGCGCGCCGAAATCGCCCCGGTAACGCCACCGGGTGTCGGCAGCTGGAGCGCCGCCATGCTCGAGCGCGGGCGCCAGGTGGCGGCGGCCGGCGACTGCGCCGTGTGCCATACGGTCGGCGGCGGCAAGGTCAATGCCGGGGGGCTGGCAATGGGTACGCCTTTTGGCACGTTGTACAGCACCAATATTACCCCCGACCCAGAAACCGGTATCGGCCGCTGGTCCTTCGCCGCCTTCGAGCGGGCCATGCGCGAAGGTATCAGCCGCGATGGCCGGCACCTGTACCCGGCGTTTCCCTACACCTCGTTTCGCAACATCAACGACGCCGACATGCAAGCGCTGTATGCCTACCTGATGTCGCAGACCCCGGTACGCCAGGAAGCGCCCGCCAACCAGATGCGCTTCCCGTTCAACCAGCGGGCGCTGATGGCCGGCTGGAATGCGCTGTTTCTGCAACGCGGCGAATACCAGCCCGACCCGCAGCGCAGCGCACAGTGGAACCGCGGTGCCTACCTGGTCGACGGCCTGGGCCACTGCACGGCCTGCCATTCGCCGCGCAACCTGATGGGCGCAGAAAAAGGCGGTAGCAGCTACCTTGCCGGCGGCATGGTCGATGGCTGGGAGGCCCCGGCCTTGAATGCCTTGGCCAAGTCATCGACGCCGTGGAGCGAAGACGAGTTGTTCAACTACCTCAGCACTGGCTTCTCCGAAAAACATGGCGTGGCGGCCGGCCCCATGGGCCCGGTGGTCAGTGAGCTTGCCACCCTGCCAAAAAGCGACGTGCGCGCCATCGCCCACTACCTCAGCTCCCTGGATGGCGAGCCGCAGGCACTGGCCGCCAATGCCGCGCCTCAGGTGGACTCGCCAGTGTCGCTGAGCAACGGCGAGCGGGTATTCAAAGGTGCATGCCTGGCCTGCCACAGTGATGGGCTGGGGCCGAAGCTGTTTGGCGTCAGCCCGTCGATGGCGGTCAACAGCAACGTCCATAGTGACCTGCCGGACAACCTGCTGCGCGTGGTGCTGCACGGCATTCCGACCCCGGCAACCCGCGACCTGGGCTACATGCCCGGTTTCAAGGACAGCCTGTCGGACCGCCAGGTAGCCGACCTCGCGGCCTACCTGCGCCATCGTTTTGCCGCCGACAAACCGGCCTGGCAAGGGCTGGCGTCCAAGGCTGCGCAGGTACGCGCCAACCCTGGCAGCCACTGAGGCTCAGCGGCGCAAGCCGCGCAGCGCAAGGTCACTGATGAAGGCCAGCCAATCGGCCTTGGCCTGCTTGTCGGCCAGGTCCACGGCCAGGAACGAGCTGAGCGTATGGCGGTTGGAGTTATAGAAGTAGCAGAGCGAGGCAATCATCAGGTAGGCGTGGGTAATGCAGATATCGTCGCGGAACAGGCCCTTTGCTTGTCCGGCCTCGATGATCGGCCGCAGCACGCCGACCGCTTCGCCGGACAGCGCCCTGAGGTTTTGCGACTTGCGCGCGTGCAAGCCCTGGTGAAGGTTTTCGGTGGCGAGGATGGTGACGAATTCGGGGTGGCGCACATAATAGTCCCAGATAAACGCCACCAGCTCGCGCAGGGCCTGCTCAGGGTCGGCGAGGTCGAGGCGCAGCTTCGCTTCGGCCTGGTTGAAGCTGGCATAGATGTGCTCCAGCACACTGATGAACAGCTTTTCCTTGCTGCCGAAGTAGTAATAGATCATCCGGTCGTTGGACTTGGCCAGTGTGGAGATCTGCTCGATGCGCCCACCAGTGAAGCCTTCCTTGCTGAAGACCTTCACTGCGGCCTTGAGAATATTGTCCCGGGTGCGGTCGGCCTGCTGGGCGCGAACACCGGTTTTGCGAGTTTGCATGTCGGTCCCTGTGGGGCTGGCCAGATACCCAACACTGCCACAGACATTGAGCCATTGCGCGGCTTTTTCGACTGGGCTGCGAGGTCATCGCCTGCGACCCGCGCGAGGAGATGGCGCACGTCGAAATCGAGGGCGCACAGATGCATCGGGTGCTGCCTTCGCTGTTCATTGCTGCGGGTGGTTGCCATGCGGCTACCGCCATTGTGGCGCTGACGCATGATCCGAAGATCGATGACCTGGCATTGATGGAGGCGGTGAATACCCCAGCGTTCTATATAGGCGCCATGGGTTCGGCGGCCACGTCAGCCCGTCGCGCCGAGCGGCTGCAGCGGATTGGCGGGCTGACCGACAAGCAGATAGAACGGCTGCACATGCCTATTGGGCTGGACCTGGGCAGCAAGGCGCCAGCGGAGATCGCGCTGGCGGTGATGGCGGATGTGCTGCGGGTGTATCGGGGCAAGGCGCGGGATGCGCTGTGAGGCCAGCCACCGCCCCAAGCCATCAAGCAGCCTGCGCCTGCCCCCCCAACAACTGGCCCGGTTCAGGTCGCCCTGCAAATCATCACTTACTGCCACCACCCGTGGAGTTGCCGAACATCGAGATCAACCTGTTCTGGCACAGACGGTACATCAAGGACCCGGCCAACCGGTGGCTCAGGCAATTGATGTTCGATCTGATTTCGGACACCCGCTGACCGCTCGCTGGGCGCGTGTCAGGCAGTTGACCAAGTGCAGCCGCATGGCAGCGCGAGCAGCACCGGCGTCCTTGCGGGTAATCGCGGCATGCACTTGCTCACGCTCCCGCGCCTCCAGTGCCCGTTGCTCGGTATCGCCCCCCGGCACTGCTTGCTGGGCCGCAGCCAACAAGGTATGCCCAAGATGGGTCATGGTGTCGATGAAAAAGCTGTTGCCCGTGCATTGGGCTATCTGCAGGTGAAACTCGAAGTCGGTACGCATGCAGGGTGCAGACTGCGTAGCGACACTCCCATCCAGCGCCGCCCGCATGGCAGCCAGTTGCTCTGAGGTGGCACGCTGGGCAGCAATGGCAGCCGCCTCGACTTCAAGGCAAAGCCGCAGCTCGATGATCGCCACCTCGTTGTATGCGCCCCCCATTCCAGGGTTGGCACTCTGGAAGTCACCTGCCGGGATGGCGTCTACAACGAAGGTGCCGATACCACGGCGGGTTTCTACCAGGCCTTCGGCCTGCAACCGTGACATGGCTTCGCGCACCACGGTACGGCTTACGCCACGCGCTTTGGTCACGGCTTCTTCGGTGGGCAATTTGCTTCCCGCTGGCAATTCGCCCGAGAGAATCTGCTGCGACAGGTCATGCACCAGTTGCTGGGCGAGATTCAGGCGTTTTTCCGGGGTGGCAGAAGCCATTGGGCGAACCTTTGCTAAGCGGAAGATCCCGGAGTATACCCGCTGCCCGGGGCCAAAACGCACTATACTGCCCGCTGCCAACACAAGAGCACAGTAATGCCGAACCCGACCGCCAGCCCCCCTCAACAGCCTCGCCGCCTGGCCGAAGCACTGGTCGAGCGCTTCGCCCAACGCATGCGTGAGGGCACGCTCAAGCGTGGTGACAAGCTGCCGACCGAAGCCACACTGATCGAAACCGAAGGCGTCAGCCGCTCGGTAGTACGCGAAGCGTTGTCGCGCATGCAGGCAGCGGGCCTGGTCGAGACCCGCCACGGCGTGGGCACCTTCGTGCTGGACATGCCGGCACCGGAGAGCTTCAACGTGGGGCCGGCAACCATCAGCCTGCTGTCCGATGTGCTCGACCTGCTGGAATATCGCCTAAGCCTTGAAGTACAAGCCGCCGGCATGGCCGCCGAACGGGCCACGCCACAGGCACTCGAAGAACTGCAGCAAGCCTTGGAAGCCCTGATGCAAGGCCCGGAAAAATCCGGCAGCACGACCAACGCCGACTTCCAGTTTCACCTGAAAATTGCCAAGGCCGCGGGTAACCAGTACCTGATCGATATCATGAAGCACCTGGGCACCAAGATGATCCCCCGCACGCGCATGAACTCTGCCTATACCGGGCAGAGCAACCGCAGTACCTACCTGGCCGGTATCAACGCCGAACATCAGCAGATCTACGACGCCATCGCCAGCCGCCAGGTGGATGCGGCGCGCGCCGCCATGTACCTGCACCTGAGCAACAGCCGTATGCGCCTGCGTGAGGCGCAACGGCTACAGGCATTCTACAGCGAGGCCTGAGGCCCCGGCGCGGGCTCTACGTCCGTATAGACAAGCCCTTGGCTGCCCTGCACCTGCCAAGGGTTGGCACCCCCGGTGTCAGTGAAGCGAAGCCCGTCGAAACGCGAGTCCTTCAGGCCATCGATCTTCACCGGGGCTGGCCCGCGAAAGCGCACTCGTTCAAACACCAGGCCCTGATGCCAGGCGCCATGGCTGCTATCGCCCTTCACCTCGATGGCAGCGGTGCGGGCGTTTTCCACGCTTACGTCGCTGACCGTGATATCCCGGAACTGCCCCGCCACCGCCGAGCGCTTGTAATCGAGCTTGGCATTCGGGTCGTTGTAATCCAGGGTGAAGATGAAGGCCTGTTTTGCCGTATTGCGGATGGCCGAATCACGGAAAGTGACGTGGCGTGCGCCGCCGCCCATGAAGTTGGTGCTTTTCATGCGCAGCCCGGCATCGGTGCCATCGGAGACGTTGTCCTCGGCCAGGATGTGCTGAATCCACGCGCCGGTATGGCTGCCCGCCACGACCATGCCATGGCCTTTGCGGAAATAGTTGTTGAAGATCCAGGCCTCCTCCTGCGCCTTCTGGTGGACCGCATCCGCCCCGGTGCCAGCGGCGAAGTTGACGCAGTCGTCTCCGGTGTCGAAGAAGTTGTTGAACACCAGGGCACCGCGGCTGTTGGCAAACTCGATACCGTCGCCGTTGTTGGCGTCGTAGGTACGGTGCGTGGTGTTAGCCAGCACCACATTCTGCGTCTCCAGGTTCATGATGCCGTGGTAGGCCGGGTTGACCACCGTGAAGCCACCATAGAACACGTTTTTCACATTGCGCAGGGTAATCAGCGAGGAACGCATCTGACCGTAGGCGTCCTTGACATTCATGCCCTCGGCCACCGCCCGCTCCACCTGAGCCTTGGCCAGCACGCCATCGTGCATGTAGCGGCTGTTGTCGCTGGGCAGGTAGAAGGGCAAGGCTTGCCCGCGCTCGTCGAGCACATCCGGGTTACGCTTCCAGCCATTGCCGTCGATGATGCCCTTGCCGACGATGCGGATATTCTCGAAGGCTTGATACGCACGCGGGTCGCGCGGCAAGGCATTGATCAGCGAGGCCGGACGCACGGTGGTGGAATACGGGTACTGGATATAGCCCTGGCGCGGGTAGTCCTCGGCACGCTCGGAACCTAACAGGGTAGCGCCCTCGGCGATTTCCAGGGTCATGTCGCTCTTGAGGTAGAGCGCCCCGCTCTTGTACGTGCCGGCAGGCAGCAACACCTTGCAGCCCTTGCTGCAAGCATCGATGGCACGCTGAATGGCAGCCGTGTCGAGCGCCTTGCCATCGCCCTTGGCACCGTAGCGCTGCACGTTGAACAGCGCCGGTATGGCCGTGGTTCGCTGCACAACCACGGGGCTGTCAGCAGACTCCTTGCCATTGCGATCGACCGAGCGCACGGTGAAGTGGTACTCGGTATCGGGGGCAAGCCCTTGGGCGGTGAAGCTGTGAATGGCGATGCGGTGGTGGAAGTTGTGCAGGTCCTGCTCGTAAAACCGGTCGATGTACGGTTTGGCCGGTGACACCTGCTCGTTGTTGGCGTTGCTTGCACCCAGCAACCGGCCATTGGCGTACACGTGGTAGTCGACGATCTCGGCATGGCTGGCGGGCTTTTCCCATACCAGGATGATCTGCCGGTCGTCGTAGGCCAGCGTCGGCACCTGGACCTTTGCAGGTGCCTCTACGGCCCACAGCGGCAAGCTGCTGCCCATGGCCAGGGCAACCACGGCAGCACGCACCCGCGAAGCGGGCGCAAGGTTGGCATTCAGCATCTTCTTATCTTCCTTGTAATTGCCGGGTTCAGGCCGACATGGCCGGGGCACGATCTGCGCTGAAGTCACGGCTGGCTTGCACCAGCATTCGTGTGTAATCGTGGGTGGCCTGGTCCTGGCTCAGTGCCTGGCAGTCCAGTTGCTCGACGATACGCCCCTGCTGCATCACCGCGACCTTGTCACACAGATGGCTGACCACGCCCAGGTCGTGCGTCACCATCAGGTAGGTGAGCTTCTCGCGCTGACGCAGGTCGGACAACAGGTTGAGAATTTCTGCCTGCACCGACACATCCAGCGCCGACGTGGGCTCATCGAGCAACAGCACCCTAGGCTCAAGAATCAACGCCCGGGCGATAGCCACGCGCTGACGCTGGCCACCGGACAGCTGGTGCGGGTAGCGGTAACGGTAGCTGTCGTTGAGGCCTACCTTGACGAGGATGTCGTTGATGCGATCGTTGCGCTCATCCATGCCGTGGATCACCAGCGGCTCGCGCAGTGCAGTGTCGATGGTATGGCGCGGGTGCAGCGAACCATAGGGGTCCTGGAACACCATCTGCACCTTGCGAAAGTGCTCCTTGGGGAGCTTGTGTTGCAACGGCACGCCGTCAATGCTCAGGGCTCCGCTCCAGTGCCGGTACTGGCCGGCCAGGCAGCGCAACACCGTGGTCTTGCCAGAACCAGACTCCCCCACCAGGCCAAATGACTCGCCATCTTCGACACTCAGGTCGACATTGTGCAGCACCTGGTTGAGCGTGGCGCCAACGCCAAAACTCAGGTTCAATGCGTGTGCTTGGATCATGGACATGGTCAGTTACCTCAGCAGGAGAGCCACAGGGGGTCGCGTTGCAACACGGGCAAACGCGGGCGGCGGTTGTCCATGCTTGGCAAAGCGGCCAGCAGGCCTCGGGTGTAGGGGTGTTCGGCACGGTGCAGGTCACTGGCAGCCAGCGACTCCACCACGCGCCCGGCGTACATCACCAGCACCCGGTCACAGTAATTGCGCACCAGGTTCAGGTCGTGGCTAACGAAGATCAGCCCCATCTGCTGCTCCACCACCAGCTCTTCGAGCACGTTGAGCACCTGCTGGCGCACCGAAACATCCAGCGCCGAGGTCGGCTCGTCAGCGATGATCACTTCCGGGCTGGTGATGACCATCATCGCGATCATGATGCGCTGGCCCATGCCGCCGCTCACCTCATGCGGATAAAGATCGTAGACGCGCTTCGGGTCGCGGATATGCACCTTGTCGAGCATCTGCAGCACCCGCTCACGGGCGTCGTTGCGGCTGGCCTTGTGGTGCGCCAGGTACGCCTCGGCAATCTGGTCACCCACCCGCACCACCGGGTTGAGCGAATACTTGGGGTCTTGCATGATCATCGAGATGCGCTGGCCGCGAATTTTCTGCATGGTCTTTTCGCTGGCACTGAGCAGGTCGACATCGCCGAACTGCAGGGCCTTTGCGGTGATCTGCGCGCTGCCGGGGTGCAGCTTGAGCAAGCTGCGGCCCACAGTGGACTTGCCCGAACCGGATTCACCCACGATGGCGAGCTTTTCCCGGCCCAGGGTGAAGGACACATCACGCACCGCGTGCATCACTTTCTTGCCGTTGACGAAGCGCACATTGAGCGATTCAACATTGAGTTTGACTGCTGACATAAAGCCTCCGGTTACTCGCTACGCGGGTCGAGAATGTCCCGCAGGCCATCGCCCAGCAGGTTGAACGCCAGGCTCACCAACATGATTGCCGCACCGGGTACGGCTACCAGCCACCAGCACTCGAGCATGTAGCGCCTCCCCGTGGAGATCATCGCCCCCCACTCCGGCAATGGCGCCTGCGCCCCTAGCCCGAGGAAGCCCAGCGCCGCCGCGGTAAGGATGATGCCGGCCATGTTCATGGTCAGGCGGATGATCACCGACGACAGGCACATCGGCACGATATGGCGCAGGATGATGCGTGTCGAAGACGCGCCCTGCAGTTCGACCGCCACCACGAAGTCGGCCTTGCGCAGCGACAGGGTTTCGGCCCGGGCCAGCCGTGCGATCGGTGGCCAGGAGGTTAACGCAATAGCCACCACCGCATGCTCAAGGCCAGGGCCCAATGCGGCAATGAAGGCCAGCGCCAGTACCAGGCTGGGGAACGAAATGAAAATGTCGGTGACGCGCATGAACACGGTATCGACAATGCCGCCGAAGTAGCCCGATACCGTGCCGATGAACAGGCCGATCGGGCCGACGATGACCGTCACCAGGGCGATGATGTAGAGGGTGATACGCGCGCCATAGACCAGCCGGCTGAAGATATCCCGGCCGTATTCGTCGGTACCGAACCAGTGCGCGGCACTGGGTGCCTGCAAGGCGTTGGCGAGGTTCTGGATGACCGGGTCGTGGGTGGCGATCCACGGCGCGAACGCCGCTACCACGACCAGCAGCAAGGCCACCAGCAAGCCCGCCAGGGTCATAGGGTTGCGGACCAGCAGGCGCAACACCCGCAGGCTGCTTTTGCCAAGGGCCTCAAGGCTGGACGCCGGGGCATCGGCCTGCCGCTTGGCGGTAGATTCGGTAGAAGATATGTTGGCAATCATCGGCAAGTTCTCGATGTGGAGTCATGGCCGCTCGGGGTACCCGTGAGCCCCCGGACGGTACTCAACGTTGCTTGTAGACGCCGAGGTAGCGGGTGGCTTCGGCGTCGTCGCCAGTGAAACCCTTGACGTCGGCTGCGCTTACGGCGGTGTCGGTCATCTGCGAAATCATCATGATCGGCCCCACCTCGTCGTCGTACAGTTTCTGCGCCTGCTGGTACATGGCCAGGCGTTTGGCCGCATCGCGCTCGCCCCCCACCCGGTCGATCAGGTCATTCAGCGGGGGGCTGAAGAACGACGCTCGCCAGCCCTGGAAGTTGGGCAGGCCAGCACTGTCACTGTTGTCGGGGTTGTAGACGAAGGTGCGCAGGCTGAAATACGGGTGCGGATAACGCTCGGCGCCCCGCGCCACGATCATCTCAAAGTTGCGCGCGCGCATGGCGCCATACACCTGGTTGCCGGTACCGGTGACGATAGTGGCCTTGATACCACCTTCAGCCAGGGTCGACTGCATACGTGCGGCGATATCAATGAAGGGAGGTTCGGACAGCGTGCGAATGGTTGTATTGAAACCTTGTGGGTAGCCCGCCTCTGCCAGCAGTGCCTTGGCTTTGGCGACATCTAGCTTGTAGCCAGGGTCGGGCAACCGGGCCTCGAGCCCTAGCTGCATCGGCTGCTGGTTGAGCTTGCCGTAATGCGGCATCACCTGCTGGTCCAGGCCCTGGTAGTCGATCAGGTTACGCACCGCTTCGCGGACTTTGCGGTTGGCAAACTCCGGCTGCTTCATGCTCATCGCCACGTAGTACAGGGTGCCGCGCTGCAACGCTTGCACCTGGAGTGTGTCGGAACTCTCGATGGCCTTGATATCCGGCGCAGCCATACCGTAGGCCAGGTCCAGGTCACCGCGTTCGAGCATCAGGCGCAGTGACTGCGACTCGGTCATGTGGCGGACCAGCACTCGCTTCATCTTCGCCGGGCCTGCCCAGTACCCGTCGAAACGGGTCATCACCAGCGCATCGTTGGCGCTCCACTTGGTCAGGGTGAACGGCCCGCTGCCTGCCTCATTGGTGACCAGCCAGGCCGCGCCCAGGTCACCGTTCTTCTCATGCTTGAGCACTTGCTGGCGGTCGACCACGACAGCGCTGGGGGACACAGCCAGCGAGTCGATCACCAGCAACGGGTCGGTCGGCTGCGGCAGGTCGATCACCAAGGTATGGCTATCGGTCGCACGGATCAGCTTTTGAATGTTTTCGACACTGTAGCCGTAGGCCTTCCAGGTGGTAGCCAGGCCATAGTTGAGCTTCATCACCCGGTACAGTGACCAGGCCACATCTTCGGCAGTGAGCGGGTTGCCGGAATGGAACAGGACATCACCGCGCAGGTGGAAGGTGATCTGCTTGCCGTCTTCGCTGACGTCCCAGCGTTCAGCCAGTTGTGGCAAGTGCTTGTCCGGATTGCCCTGGTCGCGCTTGATAAGCGTGTCGTAAAGGTTGGCATTGATGCCGGAGGCATCCAGGCCGGGCGCGTTGGCCGGGTCGATGGAGAACAGGTTGACCATGCTCATGCCGACGATCAACTGGTCGCCAGGGGTTTTCGCCTGCACCACAGTGAGCGGGCCAAGCAGCAGCGCTGCGCCCAGCAAAGCCATACGCAGCGGCGGGAATACAGTCTTCATGGCGCATCCTTTTTTATAGTTATTCAATGTGTTCACGCTGATCGGGAATTAGCGGGTCCTTGGATCGAACACCTTGTACAGGGCGTCGCTTATCAGGTTGAGCGCGACGAAAATCAGGCCGATGATCAACACGCAGCCCATCACCGCGTTCATGTCACCGAGCATCAGGCTGCTGGTGAGGTATTGGCCGAAGCCAGGCCAGGCAAACACGGTTTCGATCAGCACCGCCCCCTCCAGCAACGAGCCATAGGCCAGGGCGACCACCGTAAGCAACTGCACGAGGATATTGCGGAACGCGTGGTTCCAGACCACCTGGCGCCGCGACAACCCCTTGACCCTGGCGGTGATGATGTATTCCTGTGACAGCTGCTCAAGCATGAAGCTACGGGTCATGCGGCTGATGTAGGCCACCGAGTTCAGGCCCAGGATCAACGCCGGCAGAACGATATGGCGCAACGCGCTGGTGAAGGCCTCCCAGTCACGCGCCAGCGCCGTGTCGATCAGCAGCAGGCCGGTAACCTCATCGACCATGCCGTCATAGGCCAGGTCGATGCGCCCTGCGCCACCCGCCCAACCCAGCCAGGCGTAGAACACCAGCAGGCCCATCATGCCGACCCAGAAAATAGGCGTGGAATAGCCGAACAAGGTAATGACCCGTGCGACATGGTCGCCGACCCGCCCCTGATTGCTGGCAGCCACCACGCCCAGTGGCAGACCGATCAGCACGCCAAACAGAATGGCCAGCGTTGCCAGCTCGATGGTGGCCGGGAACACCCGCTTGATGTCATCGAGTACTGGGTGGCCGGTGAGCAGTGCATTGCCGAAATCACCGTGCAGCAAGTCGTTCAAGTACAGCCCGAACTGGGCCCAGATCGGTTTGTCCAGGCCCATCGCCCGGTATACCTGGTCGTAGGTGGAGCTGTCGGCATCCGGGCCAACTACCGCCAGCACGGGGTCCAGCGGCATGACCCGGCCGATGAAGAACGTCAGCGCCAGCAGGCCAAGCAAGGTCACCAGCACCGTGCTGGCCCGGCGGGCAGTACCCGATACACGGGCACCCATTACAGAGGCAGTCGAAGCAAACATAACAGGCTCCTGAAAAAGCATTCACCAATCACGCAGGCTTGACCTCAGCGCGACTTGTAGACGTCTTTGTAACGGGTGGTGGCCGCGGTATGGCCTTGGTAGTCCTGCACATCGTGGTAGAGCACCACGGTGTCGGTCATCTGCGACACGGGCAGAATGGCCCCCACCTGCTCGTCCAGGGTTTTCTGGATTTGCTGGTACTGGGCCAGTTGCTGCGCCTTGTCGGGCTCGACTTCCGCCTGCTCGATCAGGTTGTTCAGCTCGGGGCTGTAGAACGAGGTACGCCAGCCCTGGAAGTTGCTCAGCTTGGCTTCGTCGCGGTTGTCCGGGTTGTACACCAGGGTGCGCAGGCTTGAATGCGGATGCCGTTCAGCACCACCGCCGCCGCGCCCGACCAGGATGTCGAAGTTGCGCTCACGCATGGCACCGTAAATCTGGTTGCCGGTACCGGTGACGATGGTGGCCTTGATACCGGCCTGGGCCAAGGTCGACTGCAGGCTGGACGCAATGTTGATGAAAGGTGGCTCGGTGAGCACGCGGATGGTGGTCTTGAAGCCCTCGGGGTAGCCCGCTTCGGCCAGCAGTTTTTTCGCTTCGGCCACGTTCAGGGCATAGCCCGGATCATCCAGCCTTGCTGCCAGGCCAAGCGGTAGCGGGCGCTGATTGAGCTGGCCATAGTGCGGCATCACGGTCTGGTTGATGCCTTGATAGTCGATCAGCGAACGAACCGCCCGGCGTACGCGCACATCGTCGTAGGGTTTGTTCTTCACGCTCAGGGCAACGTAGTACAACGTTCCGCGCTGCACGGTCTGGGTACGAACGTTGTCAGACTTCTCCAGCGCCTCGATGTCTGGCGCGGACATGCCCTTGGCCAGGTCTAGGTCGCCCCGCTCCACCATCAACCGCAGTGACTGCGACTCGGTCATGTTGCGCATGACGATGCGCTTGAGCTTGGCTGGGCCACCCCAGTACCCGTCAAAACGGTTCATCAGGATGACATCGTTGGCGCGCCACTCCTTGAGCACGAACGGCCCGCTACCAGCCGCGTGAGTGGCCAGCCAGGCACTGCCCATGTCATCGCCCTTCTGGTGCTGCTGCACCACCTTGCGGTCGAGGATGAATGCGCTGGGCGAAGTTGCCAGGGTATTCAGCACCAGCAACGGATCAGTCGGCCGTGGTAGCTCGATGACGAAGGTTGAGTCATCAACAGCGCGCATGTGCTGGTCGACATTGCCCGCAGAAAACCCGTAGGCCTTCCAGGTCGACGCCAAGGCCAGGTTAAGTTTGAGTACGCGCTGCAGCGACCAAGCGACATCCTCGGCACTTAGCGGGTTACCAGACTGGAACGTTACGCCCTTGCGCAGGTTGAACGTGAGGGTCTTGCGGTCATCGCTGACCTGCCAGCTTTCTGCCAGCGCCGGTAGCAGCCGGTCCGGCTGACGTACGTCCTGCACCAGCAGCATGTCGTAGAGGTTGGCATTGACCTCGGACACATCCAGCCCGGTGGCCGCCGCCGGGTCGAGGGACAGCAGGTTGATCATGCTCATACCGACGATCAACTGATCCGCCGGGGTTTTCGCTAAAGCAGCAGGTACCGAGGTCAGCGCCAGAGACGCAGCAAAGACCCCCGCCCAGAGTGTGGGGATAACGCTCATGTGAGATCGCCTTCTTATAGTTATTGGACGCTCGGGCGGCACGCAGCGACGCGTGCCGCCATGCACGAATCAGAAGCTTTGCAGCGTATTGGTTTCGACGTAGTCGAAGTCGATATCTTCCCCAAGGCCAGGCAAGTTCGACAGGTGCACATAGCCGTCTTCGTCCATCGGGTCGACCAGGCGTTTGAGATAGGCAGGTACCTCGTCGTAGTCAAGGTAGGGGTGCAGCAGACCGCGCTCGTACCAGGTGCAGTTCTTGATTGCCCCCACGACCGCCAGGTTGGCGGCGCCGTTGCCATGGATCTCGCAATCCATGCCGAACGATTCGGCCATGTGCGCAACCTTCAGACACGGTGCAATGCCACCCACACCGGCAACCCCCGCACGCAGGATGTCGCACACATCATTCTTGACCCAGCTCGCCCGGCTCAGGTGCTTGCCGCCGAGGCTTTCCGGGCCTAGCACCGGGATATCCAGCTGCCCGGAAAGCCAGGCGTAGGACTCGGCGGAGTCTTCCATCATCGGCTCTTCGAACCAGGCAAAGTCGAGCTTCTCCAGGGCACGGCCGATAGTGAGGGCCTCGGTGCGGCTGTACCAGTGATAGCCATCGATCATCAGCGCAATGTCCGGCCCCACGGCCTCGCGCACGGCGGCGCATGCCTTGATGTCCATGCTCACGCTGGGCGCGAACGACACCGGCGGCATCCAGGTGTGCAGCTTGATCGCCTTGTAGCCACGCTTGACCAGGGTTTCGGCGAAGCGACCGTACTCTTCCGGAGTGGACAGACCGCCGGGCAGCTCATCGCCGCACATGGTCGAGCCATAGGCCGGCACCTTGTCGCGGTAGCCGCCGATCAGCTTGTGCACCGGCAGGTTCAGCTTGCGACCGGCCCAATCCCACAGCGCCTGCTCGACCAGCGCCAGGGCACGATCGGTCAGCTGGCTGGCGCTACCGCGCTGCCAGTGCGCCAGGTCGTGCCAGATTTTTTCGCGGTCAAAGGCATTGGCGCCAACCAGCACCTTGCGAACGAAATTATCCAGCACATAAGGGCGAATGAGCTCGGGTGCGCCCAGCGCATAGCCTTCGCTGCCGCACTCGGTCCTGATGCGCAGCAGGGCCATCCTGGCCTGGGTCACATCACCTGGGTGGGCATGGCCGGCGCTGTCTACGGCGCGGCGCGTGGGGTAGGAAAATACCTGGACGGTTACAGCAGTAATGATCATGGACGTCTGAGCCTTCTTATTGGATTTGTGGCGAGTGAGTCACGCTCTGGGGTCATCCTACGTCATCATACAACATTTGAAAAGCGCCAGTTAAAACCCGATAAAACCTCCGATTCATGATGCCTGCAGCAATCATGAGACCCCGAAAGAAAAGCAAACATACCCTTGAAACACGCCTAATAGAGCCATCAAGCAATGTGATCAGACAACATTTCAATAATTCGTAGACAGCTCCACAGTCGTACGATAACTTATTTAAAAATCACGGAGCGCTGACCACCTTGCTCACCCGCCTCATCACGTCCTCAACAAAAACAAAAAAAGAGATCGCATGAACATCACACTTCGCCGCCTCATCGCCGCCAGTACGCTCGGCCTGTCGTTCTACGCCTGCGCAGACTCCGCCAGCATCAACTACCGGCACACGTTCACCGAAGATGACAGCATTCATTCCGACCGGATAAAGCTGAGTTACCGCAAGGACAGCGGCCTGGGGTTTGCCGCAGAAATCAAATACAAGACTGCCGGCGACCGCGAAGACGTCGCCTACGACAACATGGTCAACAACGGCCATGAGTTCACCGTGGACTACAACTACAAGATGAGCCCCCGGTCGACCTGGACACCCGCCTTCCAGATGGACAGCACCAAGGATGCGACCACCTACAAGTTCGGCTTGAAGTACAACTACAAGCTCAGCGACACCTGGTACGTCGCCACCCGCGTGCGCCACGACGCACGCAACCTCGACCGCGACCAGATTGACCACAGCAAGCCGGACCGCGCCAAGGACAACCAGAACACCACCCGCCTTGAAGGCTGGCTCGGCTATACCCCCAGCGGCCCATGGGCATTCGAATACCAGTACATCCACTTCACCACCGACTACATCCGCTACGACAACAAGAAGCGCGACTACGAGCAGAACCTGATCATCAAGTACAAGCTCAACAAACAGTGGGCACCGTTCATGGAGGTGGGCGACATCAAGGTCAACAGTTACACGGACGATCGCCAGGCCCGTTGGCGCCTGGGTATCCAGTACAACTTCCTGTAAGGGCTACCGCCCGCCCATGCCGGTGTCGTTCCTGCACGACACCTTCATGCAATTTCCGTAAAAGGCCCCAGCACAATGACCACGACCACCCGCAAACCCTTCAACCGCCTGCTGCTCACCGGTGCTGCCGGCGGGCTCGGACACGTGCTTCGCGAAGCACTGCAAGCACACGCCGACATCGTGCGCGTATCGGACATCAGCCCAATGACACCGGCCGAGGACGAGCATGAAGAAGTTATCCATTGCGACCTGGCGGACAAGGCCGGCGTACTGGCCCTGGCCAACGGTGTAGACGCTATCGTGCACCTGGGTGGGATCTCTACCGAACGCGCTTTCGAAGAAATCCTGCAAGCGAACATCATCGGCACCTTCCACATCTACGAGGCTGCCCGCAAGCACGGGATCAAACGTGTGGTCTTTGCCAGTTCCAACCACGTCACCGGCTTTTACCCCCAGGGCGAACAAGTGGATGCGCATTCGCCGCGCCGGCCGGACTGCTATTACGGGCTGTCGAAGGCCTACGGCGAAGACCTGGCAACGTTCTACTTCCACCGCTACGGCATCGAAACCGTCAGCCTGCGTATCGGCTCCTCCTTCCCCGAACCCCGCAATGTGCGCATGTTGTCCACCTGGCTGAGCTATGGCGACCTGGCACACCTGGTGGAGCGCGCATTGCTGGCCGAGAACGTTGGCCACACCGTTGTGTATGGCGTCTCCGCCAACCGCGACCTGTGGTGGAGCAACCGCTACGCCGCGCACCTGGGTTTCAACCCGAAGGACAGTGCCGAACGCTTCCGCCCGGCACTGGAGCAGCAGCCGAAACCCGCCGCGAATGACCCGACTGCTCATCTGCAAGGTGGCGCCTTCACCGCTGCCGGACCTTTTGGCGACTGACCCCGATAGAGTGCAGAATGCTTCCATGACAGCCGAACTGATTATCGATGCACGCAATGTCACGGGCGAGAGCCCGGTCTGGCACCCGCAGGAAAATGCCTTGTACTGGGTGGACATTCCGGTAGGCCGCCTGCACCGCTGGCAACCGGACGGCCAGACCCACCACTGGACCGCAGACGAAATGCTAGGCTGCATTGCCCGCAGCCACCGAGGCCATTGGCTGGGGGCCCAGGAGAGCGGGATCTTCCACCTCATCCCCCAGGCAGACGGCCGTCTGCTGGCCGGCAAACGTGCCAGTGTCGAACACGCCAGGCCCGGTATGCGCTTCAATGACGGGCGCTGTGACCGCCAGGGGCGCTTCTGGGCCGGTACGATGCAAACCAGCATGGCCGCCGAACCGGTGGGTGCCTTGTACCGGTATGACGCGATGGCAGATGGCACGGCAGGGCCATTGCAGGCACGGCTGGGCACATTGTCCGTTCCCAACGGCATGGCGTTCAGCCCGGACGGCAAAACCATGTACGTCTCCGACTCACACCCGAGCGTGCAGATGATCTGGGCTTTCGACTACGACATCGACAGCGGCAGCCCACACAACCGCCGGGTCTTCGTCGACATGAAACAGCACCCCGGCCGGCCGGATGGGGCTGCGGTAGATGCCGAAGGTTGCTACTGGATCTGTGCGATCGATGCCGGCCAGGTACTGCGCTTTACTCCCGACGGGAAGCTGGACCGCGCCCTGCCGCTACCGGTGAAGAAACCTACCATGTGCGCATTCGGTGGCCCGCAACTGGAAACGTTGTTCGTGACGTCGATTCGCCCGCAAGGCATCGACCTGAGCGACCAGCCCCTGGCCGGTGGCGTATTCGCATTGAACCCAGGCGTCAAAGGCTTGCCGGAGCCCATCGCCAAGGGCTGAATGAAGCCAGGCAGCGGCTGTTTCAGGGGCAATGCGCCCATCGACGAGATGCTGATCAGCGGCGTGAGTTGCACCCAGCCAACGTTGATCAGCAGCAACGCCACGCACAACTGCATCGGCGTGCAGGTATGCCCGGCGAGCATGGCGACGGATGAACACCGCCACCAGCCCCACGGCGATCATCAACTGGCGATGACCGGACAGGTGCGTTACTCAAGCAGCGACGCCTCGTTCGCCATCATCGCTGACTTCGAACTGCCCCACCAGCTTCTGCAACTTGCCAGCATCCACCTTCACCTTCTGCGCACTGCTTTGCAGCACCAGGGCGGTCTGGCGCATCTCGCTGGAGGACTGGTTGACCTGCTCGATCGTCTTGCCGTATTCCACGCTGCGACGGTTGAGCTGCTGGATGATGGCGAACATGCCCTCCACCGCCTGGTGCAGTTGCACATTTTCGGAAGACGCGTCCTCCGCCAGGCGCAGGCTGTTGTCGACATCCTGCACGCCCTGCTCCATGAAGCTTACCGCCTGCCGGGTTTCGCCCTGCAGGCTCTCGACCATATGGCGAATGTCGTCGGCGGCACGCGAGGTGCGTGCGGCCAGGCTGCGCACCTCGTCGGCCACCACCGCGAAGCCACGACCATGCTCCCCGGCCCGCGCCGCCTCGATAGCGGCATTGAGCGCCAGCAGGTTGGTCTGGTTGGTGATTTCGCTGATCAACCCGGTGATGTTGTCGATCTCGACCATGCGGCTGTCGAGCCGTTGCACGCTGGATGATGAGCGCGCCACCACATCGCGGATCGACTGGGTGCCCGCCTGCACCGCCTGGTACTGCGCGCGTGCGCGGCTGACCACTTCGTCCATGGCCTGTTTCATCTGCTCGGCGCTGACCGAGGCCTGCTGCAGTTCGCCGAGTTGCTCTTCCATGATGATCATCATCTGGTGCACGGCGTCGGCCACGTCGGCGGAGCTTACGCTGGCCTCCTGGCTGCGCCCGAGCATCATCTGGTTGGTGCTGCCAACCGTGCGACTGGCCTTGACCACCTGCCCGACCACCGTGTCCAGGCGGTCGATGAAGCTGTTGATCCAGCGCGCCATGTCGCCGCTCTCATCATTGGCCAAGGTACTGGTATCCAGGCGCTGGCGCAGGTTGCCTTCACCCTCGGCGATGGTGCACAGCACACTGCTCATGCCATTCAACCTGGCGGCCAGGCGCTTGGGCCCGAGCACGCCGAACAACAAGGTGGCGCCCAGCATGCTCAAGGCCTCGATCGCGTCAGTCAGTCCTTGCGGCAGGCCTGCATAGTGCTGCACCCAGTAATTGCAGCCGAACAGCCCCGCCATGATCGCTACATAGGGTTTCATCAACCCGTAGCTCAGCGAACGCCGGCGATAGACCTCCTCCAGATCTGCCTCGCACATCATGCCCCAGCGGTCGGGTGAGCCTGGCAACTGGAAGGTCACGCCCTTGCCCACCACTGGCACATGACGGTAGTCGGAATAGCCGGGGTAGGTCACGAACAGGTTGGCACCCCGCCTGATCGTCTCCCTCACGCCTGGGTGCAGTTCCCGCGTGGAAGGGTCGGTGAAACGAAGCTCCAGCTCGGTATGACGCTGGACCTGCACGGTGGTCCAGGGGGTGTGCACACCGTTCTTGAGGTTTTCGCCATGGGTGAAGGTGGCGTCCTCGAAGCGCGAACGGGACAACGCGGTACCGGGCTGTATGCCAGGGTCGAAGCGCGATTGCGCCATGAACAGGTAGTTGTCGCCCGACTCGGGGTAAATGTGCCCTGCCTCGCGCTGGATCAGGTCACCCAGCACATCGTTGGGCACCCGCCCACACAAACAACCTAGCACTTTGCTCTCGTGCATCAGGGGCTGGTAGAACATCAACGTGACTTCATCGTGGAAGCGCGAGGAAGACGGGCCGACCTGCAAGGTCAGCGGGTCGCTGTAGGGCCCGTGCAGAAACGGTGCTTTCAGCCCTTGCGCCAGGGCTGCCAAGTGCTCGATGCGTGGCGTGCCACGCTGGGGCCAGGTCGAAGCGATGACGATGCCGTGGGCATCGACGACAAACAGCTCGGAAAAGTCCTCAGCCTGGGCCAGCGTGTTGCGCAACATTGCGCTATCGACTTGAGCGAGCCCGGGCGCCACCTGCTCGGCCAGGTCGGCCAGGTGTTCCCACTGCTCGCGCACCCACTCATGCAGCAACTGCACGCGGGTCTGGGCGATGGCTTCGAACGTTTGCTCGACCTGCGGGTAACTGGCCCGATTAAGGCGGCACGCCCAGCCCATGCTGAATTTGCCGGTTTTGCCAAACCACGGCAGCCAACCCTTTTCACTCGACGATAACTGCATCGAACCACTGGAAAGCGACATTATCTTCACCATACGCGACATCGAATGGCAATCTGATAGCAAGTCGCACGCCAACGGCGGGAGGCGTGATTAATCGGCCGTCCCGCGGAGTGGATGCACTTCATCAGTGCAAGGTGCCGGCAGGTAAACCCCGGAGCGCACCAGGCAGGGGCAAAAATGAGGGGTTTAAGCATTCAACTGAAATGAGACAAATAGCCTTCAGAACTGCTCGCAGATCGCACAACAGTTCGATAATCGCACAAATTCAGCCAAACCCTCTCTACTGTTGCCCTATCTTGCGGCACGCTATAGCGAAAGTCAGCAAGCCATTTCAAGTGCTGACAGGCCCCATCGCTTCACGCGCTCCGGCCAGCCCGACAACCACAACTCCAGGAACAACCAGGAGCTCGCCTTGATCAATAAAACGTACGAGTCCATCGCCAGCGCGGTGGAAGGGATCACCGACGGTTCGACCATCATGGTCGGTGGCTTCGGCACGGCTGGCATGCCGTCCGAGCTGATCGATGGCCTCATTGCCACCGGTGCCCGCGACCTGACCATCATCAGCAACAACGCCGGCAACGGCGAGATCGGCCTGGCCGCCCTGCTCATGGCAGGCAGCGTGCGCAAGGTGATCTGCTCGTTCCCGCGCCAGTCCGACTCCTACGTGTTCGACGAACTGTACCGGGCGGGCAAGATCGAACTGGAAGTGGTCCCGCAGGGCAACCTGGCCGAGCGTATCCGCGCCGCAGGCTCCGGCATTGGTGCGTTCTTCTCACCGACCGGCTACGGCACCCTGTTGGCCGAGGGCAAGGAAACCCGTGAGATCGACGGCCGCATGTACGTGCTGGAAATGCCGCTGCACGCCGACTTCGCACTGATCAAGGCGCACAAGGGTGACCGTTGGGGCAACCTGACCTACCGCAAGGCCGCCCGCAACTTCGGCCCGATCATGGCCATGGCTGCCAAGACCGCCATCGCCCAGGTCGACCAGGTCGTCGAACTCGGTGAACTGGACCCGGAACACATCATCACCCCGGGTATCTTCGTCCAGCGCGTGGTCGCCGTCACCGGTGCTGCCGCTTCTTCGATTGCCAAAGCTGTCTGAGGCCTGCCATGACCATCACCAAAAAGCTCTCCCGCACCGAGATGGCCCAACGCGTGGCCGCAGACATCCAGGAAGGCGCGTACGTAAACCTGGGCATTGGCGCGCCAACCCTGGTGGCCAACTACCTGGGCGACAAGGAAGTGTTCCTGCACAGCGAAAACGGCCTGCTGGGCATGGGCCCAAGCCCTGCACCGGGCGAGGAAGACGATGACCTGATCAACGCCGGCAAGCAGCACGTCACCCTGCTGACCGGTGGTGCCTTCTTCCACCATGCCGATTCGTTCTCGATGATGCGTGGCGGCCACCTGGACATCGCCGTACTGGGTGCCTTCCAGGTGTCGGTCAAGGGCGACCTGGCCAACTGGCACACGGGTGCCGAAGGTTCGATCCCGGCCGTAGGCGGCGCAATGGACCTGGCCACCGGCGCCCGCCAGGTGTTCGTGATGATGGACCACCTGACCAAGACCGGCGAAAGCAAGCTGGTGCCCGAGTGCACCTACCCGCTGACCGGTATCGCGTGCGTCAGCCGCATCTACACCGACCTGGCCGTGCTGGAAGTGACACCGGAAGGGCTGAAAGTGGTCGAAATCTGCGCGGACATCGACTTTGACGAACTGCAGAAACTCAGTGGCGTGCCGCTAATCAAGTAATCCAGAAAGCCCGCGGGCTTTCCATGCCCACTGCGGCACTCTCAACAGTGCCGCACTAGCGCTGCACGGCAGCCCCGGCAATTCGTGTATCCACGCTGAAATCCAGGGGCTGCTCCGCAGCCCTTTCGCGACACAAGGCTTGCGCTGTTTCCGCCAACCTGCGAAGGGGGCGCGCGGCGTTGAGGCCTCTCTTCCAATCGTTTGGGAGCTGACAGACGGGAACACGCGTAGAGATCAGCCCAATAAGCCATCGAGCGAGAGCCAGAAAGCGGCGTGCAAAATCCCCGACCGCGACTTTACGCCTTTTTTACTCGACATTACCGTAAAGCAAGCAATACTGCCGGCACTGTCCCAACGAGCTCCCTCAATGCCGCTGCCTGCATTGCGTTTCATTGCCTTCATTATTGGCGTATTCCTGATCACATTGGCCGTCAGCATGGTGATTCCGATGCTGACGTTGCTGTGGTACGACCGCAGCGACGACCTCGGCGCATTCGTCTGGTCGAGCCTGATCGTTCTGTGCGTCGGCCTGCTTCCGGTAGCCCGGGGCGTCCCCGACATACCGCAACTGCGGACCAGGGACATGTATTTCCTCACGACGGCAAGCTGGGTCATCGTGTGTGCATTTGCGGCGCTGCCGATGGTGTTAATTCGCGACATCAGTTACACGGACGCGTTCTTCGAAACCATGTCGGGAATTACCACCACCGGCTCGACCGTGCTGACAGGCCTGGACAGTGCATCACCGGGGCTACTGATATGGCGTTCCCTGCTGCACTGGCTGGGAGGCATTGGATTTATCGGCATGGCCGTGGCGATCCTGCCACTGCTGCGCGTGGGCGGCATGCGCCTGTTCCAGACCGAGTCTTCGGATTGGTCTGACAAAGTGACGCCACGTTCGCATGTGGCTGCCAAGATGATACTGCTGGTCTACCTGGCCCTGACAGCATTGGGAACAGGGGCGTTGTGGGCTGCCGGCATGACCCCGTTCGAAGCCATCAATCATTCGATGTCGCTGATTTCAACCGGTGGTTACTCGACCTCGGATGCCTCGCTGGCTCATTGGCCACAGCCTGCGGTGCATTGGGTAGCTGTGGTCATCATGATACTCGGCAGCCTGCCCTTCACACTCTATGTCGCCACGCTGCGCGGCCATCGACGCATCCTGCTCACTGACCATCAAGTTCGCGGTTTCATTGGTTTTCTCGTCTTCGTCTGGCTCACCGTCGGAACCTGGCTCTGCCTGCACAGCGATCTGGCCTGGTGGGATGCGTTTCGTATCGTTGCGGTCAATGTGACCTCGGTGGTGACCACCACAGGCGTTGCCTTGGGTGATTACACGCTCTGGGGCAGCTTCGCCATCATGCTGTTCTTTTACCTGACGTTCGTCGGCGGGTGCTCAGGCTCCACCGCCGGCGGTTTGAAAATATTCCGTTTCCAGGTGGCCGCTGCCTTGCTTGTCAGCAGCCTGAAGCAGTTGATCCATCCACGGGCAACGATCTCGAAGAAATACAATGGGCACCCCATCGATGAAGAGATCGTACGGTCACTGCTGACGTTCTCCTTCTTCTTCTCCGTCACCATCGCAGTCATCGCCCTTGGCCTCTCTCTGATAGGGCTCGACTGGATGACGGCGTTGAGCGGGGCGGCCACCGCGGTGTGCAACGTCGGCCCAGGCCTGGGGACGATTATCGGGCCTGTAGGTAATTTCGCCTCGTTGCCGGACGCAGCGAAATGGTTGCTGACGGTTGGCATGCTACTTGGACGGCTCGAGATCCTCACCGTACTGGTACTGGTCTCGCCGGCCTTCTGGCGATTCTAGGCCTGAGGTCATACAACCAATCAGCCAGAAGACCTCTGGACTCCCCGCATGCCCCGCCTTTGCGGTGGGCTAGGCGGTGTAGCCTGGGCCAGCCTGCCACTGCTCGATTTTACCCTCGCGTGGCAGCACGGTGTCGAACGCTGGGCGAAGGCATTACCGAACCCCAAAGTCGCAGCGTGCACAGCACCTTGAGACAGAACACGACCACCCTAAGTACCGCGCCCAACGACAATGATGCTGAAGAACGGAAAATGCTCCAGGAAAGCAAACAAGGCGAGCGCACTGTCTTCACAATGTGCAGGTGGCGGTGATCAGTTGGATAAATTGCCGTTCGCCAAGCCCCGTGTGCTCGGTAATCACCATAAACCGTAACGTCCGCAGGGAAAAATCCCAGACCGACGCCCCATGGGAGTGAATGGTTTGGCGCTTGTTGTTCATCTGAGAGTGGTTATTCGGTAGACTACCGCACGGGTGCCAGCTGCACGGTGCAGTGGGGCAGGTTAAAGAACAGCGCAGGTCGGGCCGCCATGCGGGAGCACCTGTGCCTATGCATAAAGTAGAATTACCTCGCGCCCAGAAACTGGCTGAGCGCGCCTTCGCCAACCTTGAACGCTTTTTGCACATTGAAGCGGTCAGCGGCATCGTTCTGTTGATTGCCGCAGTCGCTGCCCTGATCTGGGCCAATTCCCCGGCTGCCGACAGTTATGAAGCCCTTTGGCATACGCCGTTGACATTCGGCGTGGGCTCGCATGTCTATTCGCAGTCTCTGCATTTCTGGATCAATGATGGCTTGATGACCATCTTTTTCCTGGTCGTGGGCATGGAGATCCGCCGCGAAATCCACGAGGGTGCACTGTCCAGCCTGCGCCAAGCCACACTCCCCATGGCAGCCGCTGTCGGCGGCGTAGCGGTACCCGCACTCCTCTACCTGAGTTTTGGTCACGCGTCGGCAGACCAGCAAGGCTGGGCCGTGCCAACGGCGACGGATATCGCCTTTGCGGTGGGCGTATTGGCACTGCTCGGCAAGTCGATCCCGTCCAACGTACGTGTGTTCCTCCTCGCCCTGGCAATCATCGATGACATCATCGCAGTCCTGATCATCGCGTTCTTCTACTCAGGCGGCCTTGATTACACCGGTTTCGGCGTTGCACTGATCGGCCTGCTAATGGTGATCGGGCTTCAAAAGATCGGTGTGGGTTCAGCCTACGCCTACGTCCTTCCCGGTGCGATCGTCTGGCTGGGCATCTTGTTGACCGGCGCCCACCCGACCCTCGCAGGCGTCGTGCTGGGCCTGATGACACCTGTCACCGCAATGCCGATGCGTGAGCGCCCACTGGATGCCATTACCCGCTTCACCGGCGAATTGCTGGGGCGCGCCAAGGCGCCTGAGCAAGATGCCAGCGACCTCATGGACCCGTTGAAACGACTGCGCCTGGCCCAGCGCGAACTGCTGCCGCCGGTGGTGCGCATGCAAGGTACCCTGCACCCCTGGGTAGCCTTCGGCATCATGCCGGTGTTTGCCTTGGCCAACGCCGGGGTCAGCCTTTCGGGTGTCGACCTGTCCGTTGAAGGCCCCCAGTGGGTCATGATCGCCGTCGCTGTCGCCCTGGTAGCAGGAAAGCCGTTGGGCATCGTCAGCGTCAGCTGGCTGATGGTCCGCCTGGGCTGGTGCGTGCTTCCCGCCGAGGTCAACTGGCGTAGCATTGTCCTGGTCGGGCTGCTGGCCGGCATCGGTTTCACCATGTCGATCTTCATCGCCAACCTCGCGTTCGTCGACCCTGGCTCACTTGGGGCAGCGAAACTCGGCGTGCTATCCGCGTCGTTGATCGCGGCCGTGCTGGGGTTGACCTGGGGGGTGTGGAGCCTGCGTAGCGCAGCGTCTGCTACCAAAGCAGGTTCGCCCACCTAGCTACATCCGGACTGGCGATCCCTTGCAGTTGGGCAAGCGGATCGCCACTCCCGGCGCGGCTACAACCTGTGTCGGGTAGGCCTGTGCGGGAAAACACGCCATACTCTCGGTATTCCAAGTCAGCCATGTGTGGGCAATGTCCGACCCTACCCGACCTGCTCCTTCACTCCCCCGCCGTTCACGCTGGCGAGAATGGCGTCAGCGACTGGCGTTCTGGATCGGGGCATTGCTGGTGGGGCTCGTTGCGCTGGCATTCGCCTGGCTAGCCGACGCGGCATTCGCTTCGTTCAAGCGCTTGCTGGAATGGGCACCCTGGTCACCTCTTCTCATCACTCCGCTGGGTTTCGCGGCCCTGGCTTATCTGACGCAACGATGGTTTGAAAATGCCAAGGGTAGCGGCATTCCCCAAGTCATCGCCGCCCTGGAAATGCCCTCTCGCCGGCTGCGCGCCCGATTACTCTCGCTCCCTGTGGCTGCAGCACGCATGAGCCTGACGCTGGGCGCCCTGCTGGTCGGCGGTTCGGTTGGCCGGGAAGGCCCGACCGTCCACATCGGCGCCGCAGTGCTCTATTCCTTTGGCCGACGCTTAGGCCTGCACGGCCGGCGCACCATCGCTGGCCTGGTGCTAGCCGGAGGCGCTGCGGGTATTGCGGCAGCCTTCAACACACCGTTAGCGGGGGTAGTCTTTGCCATTGAGGAATTGAGCCGCACGTTCGAGCAACGTTTCAGTGGCTTGGTGCTCACTGCGGTGCTGATCGGCGGGGTCGTGACGCTGGGGCTGATGGGGCATTACGCCTACTTTGGAGAGATCAGCGGTCGGATGCCGGTGGGCTGGGGCTGGAGCGTCGTTCCTGCCTGTGCAGTGCTGGGCGGGCTGCTGGGTGGTTTTTACGCCAAGCTTGTGCTGCCCACCGACAAGGGCATACTCGGCCAGGTCTGTACGTTACGCGGACGCTATCCAGTGCGCTTTGCTGCCACCTGTGGGTTGCTGCTGGCCACCTTGGGGCTCGTCTCTGGGAATCATGTATTCGGCACCGGGTATGAAGAAACACGTGCGTTGCTGGAGGGGCAGCCGATCACAGACACAAGCTTTCTCCTGTGGAAGTTTCTGGCCAACGTCGCGTCCTATCTCTCCGGGATTCCAGGCGGGCTCTTTTCGCCGTCACTGAGCATCGGCGCCGCCTTTGCGCCGCTGTTGAGCTTGCTGCCCGATGTTGACCCTCAGGCAGGCGCACTTCTCGGCATGGGCGCATACCTGGCCGGTGTGACACGCTCGCCACTGACCGCCTCGGTCATCGTGCTTGAACTGACACACAGCCCGGACCTGGCCATTCCCATGTTGGCCGCGACACTGATGGCGGCGGCGATCTCTGGATGGGTGTCTCCAGTCTCGCTTTACCATGCCTTGGCCAAGCAGATTACCGACAAGCTTCATGCTGCCGCGTCTTCTTCCACAGAACCCGCCGCTCGCCAACCGAGCGCTACCGAAAAACCTTGAGCAGCACCAAGCCTGCCCTGCCAGACGTTAACGGGTAGTCAGGTAGCGGAACTGCCCTGAGGGGTACGGGGCTCCCAACAGGGCGGAACTGTCGCGCGCATTCACGCCTCCGTAGAGTCTGTTGGCCGCTTTAGCACCCCGAGCAACAGCAGGTCGAACGCCTTGACGGCCTGCGCCAAGCGAGCATTGCCGTCTTGGGCCTCCGCGATCCACACAGCCGCTTCAGCCAAGCTGCCGTAGATCAACGCAGCCAGCGCTTGAGCGTGCGCGTTGACGAAAACGCCCTGTAGTACCAGGTTGTCGATCAACTGGCGCAGCGACTCTATGCAATACCGCTGGGCCTCAGGCGAGCCGCCCCCCAACACCGCTCTGGCGTCGCGCAGCACGATGCGCTGGATCTCGGGCTCCAGCGCCATCTCCAGGTAGGCGTGGCAGCGTTGGCGGAAGCCGTCCAAAGCGTTATCGGCGGTCTCGGTAATAGCACGCAGGCGCTCGTCCATTTCAGCGTCGAGCTGCTCAACGACGGCTGCCAGCAACCCCTTCTTGTCGCCAAAGTGGTGGTACAACGCCCCCCGCGTCAATCCCGCCCGAGCGGTCAGATCATCCATCGAGGCGTGCGCAAACCCCTGCTCGCTGAACATCTGGCGGGCGGTGGCCAGTAACAGGGCTCGGGTTTCTTGCATTGCGGCGCGGGTGCGGCGAACCATCCAGCTATTCCTTGTGTTCTGGCGGCATGGGGTAGGCGTATACGAGTATTCATACCGCTTGCACGCATTGTCTTGGGCGCGAGGCGCACTGACAAGCCTGTCGTATCGTCGCGCGGTGACCGAGCCACCAAGCCTGGCGGCCAGCCCTGAAGCCGATCAAAGCGAATACGACGCCTGTCGGGCTCGGGCGCGCATGCGCTGGTAGCCCCAAAGCGCGACCAACAACACTGCGGCCCCGGCGGCCAAGGCCACGTTGAATCCGGCCTGGGCACCCCACATATCGACCACCTGCCCAGACGCTGCGGCACCGCCGGCAACTCCAACGTTGAGACCGGCGAGCAACCAGGTCATCCCTTCAGTCAGCTTGCTTTCGGGAACGATGCGCTCTACCAGCGACATCGCCACGATCATGGTCGGGGCGAAGAACAGGCCCGCAACCAGCACGGCAATGGCCAGCCCGATGATGTCTCCCACCACCAGCAGCGGCAAGGTTGTCGCCGCCGTCGCCAACCCACCCAGCAGTAGCAGCTTGTGTAGCGGGGTATCGAGTTTCAGGACACCGAACACCAGCCCCGCGACACAGGAGCCGATGGCATAACAGGACAGCACCACGCTGGCCGCAGCCGGCATGTCCATCTGCTCGGCGAATGCCACGCTGACGATGTCGACCGTACCGACGATCAAGCCCATAGCGACCATCAGCAAGGTCAGCAGGCGTACGTCGGCCAGCCTGAACACCGACATGCTGTCTTGCCCGGTGGCGGCATCGGCCTCTACTGGCGGCTCGGTGCCGACCTGCACCGCCAAGGCGAACACGCCGACGGCCAGGAACACGGCAGCAGCCAATGTACCGGCCTGCGGAAGTACCGCCACGCTCAGCCCTACCGAAATCGGCGGGCCAGCAATGAAGGTGACTTCGTCAAGAACGGTTTCCAGCGAGTAGGCTGTCTTCAGTTGCGCCTTGCCGCGGTAAATCGCGGTCCAGCGCGCGCGCACCATCGCCGACATGCTGGGCATGAAGCCGGCGAGCGCGGCCCCGACGAATAGGGTCCAGTCCGCCAGCCGCCAATAGCTGCAAGCCAACAGCAGAAGGATGCCCAGCACACTGAGCCCGGCGGCGGCCGGCAATAAGCGGCCCTGGCCATGGCGGTCGACCAGGCGCGAGATCTGCGGCGACATCAGTGCATAGGTCAGCACGAAGGTGGCCGCCACCGCACCGGCCAGGCCATAACTGCCGGTGATCTGAGACAACATGGTGATGATCCCGATACCGGTCATCGGCAACGGCAGCCGGGCCAGCAGGCCGGCCAAGGCGAAGCCCTTGGCGCCTCTGGCCTGGAACAACTCGCGGTAGGTACTGAACACGCTCGACTCTCCTTATCGAAAGGCCCTTGTGCAGTCACGCTCAAGGTAAAATACATACAGCTCGTATGATTAAAACCTTATTATCATACGAATTGAATGTAAATACTCGACGGGGAACGTCCTTATTCAGCCGCCCTGCCCCGTGACGCCTTGCGTGTGGCGAACACTCGTTCGCCGTCGAGCGAGAGTTGAAGGTGTGAGCGATGAGGCCCGCAGGCCAGTTGCCACGAACGTCGCTGCAGTCAGCGCACAATTGTAGAGCTTGCTTGAACCACCAAAGCCAACGGCCAAGAACCCTATGCATGGCTTCGCCACGTACTGGAGGACTTGCCGCATGCCGCGAAGATTGAGGATTACGAATCGCTATTGCCGTGGAAGTGAAAGTCGGGGAAGCCACGGTAAACCAAGCCCTGACCTTGCGGCAGGAGGGGAACGTGCATCGGTTAAGAATCGCAAAAAGCCCTGAATAATCAGGGCTTTCCTCACGCCTTTGTCCCATTGGGCCGGCGCGCTGCGCTTGCCATTTGACCACAAGATTCAATGACGTGAACCGTCGCATATCTCTGTCGCAGATAACGCGCATAGGCTGGCCCTGCGTTGGAGAACTCTGCGATGACATTGTAGGGACTTTTCTTTCACCCCATTTTCACGACACCTAGGCAACACTCGTCCTATCCCCCGTGTGATAGAAGCTCCCATTAGCCCGCCTAGCAGCGGGCTTTCTTTTGCCTAGAATTCGGCCGTTTGTCTTCTGAGTTGTCCGTTCAACAGGCCCAGGCTGTCCCTTGAGGACACTAGCTAGAGCCACTCTCATGCCACAACTCATCAAATTCGTAGCCCTTCCCCTGGCCTGTAGTCTTCTTTGGGCTTGCTCTGTTCCTGAGACGAAGTCGCCTGTGGAGACGCCTGGCAGGCCCGAATCCGCAAAGACTCAGTTGCTGGAAGCCGGCGCCGCGACCTTGCAGGCGAAGCCGCCCATTGAGGCCATCAACGCCTACCTGGATGGCTTCCACTTTTACAACGGACATCCTGATGTGCAGATGGAAGCGCATCACTACTGCTCCATCCTGAATGAGGATGTCATCCAGTGCGTCATCTTCGACGGTAATACCAAGGAAGCGAAGATCATGGGTGTCGAGTACATCATCGACGAAAAGCTGTTTGCTGGTCTGCCGGCCAACGAGAAGGCGATGTGGCACAGCCACGGCTATGAAGTCTCGTCCGGTCAGTTGGTTGCACCAGGCATCCCCGCGACTGCTGAACATGCGCTGATGGAGCGGCTTGCCCATACCTACGGGAAGACATGGCACACGTGGCACACCGACCAGGATAAAGCTCTTCCTGTGGGCGTTCCGCAGTTGATGATGGGGTTCACAATGGATGGCCAGGCTGACCCGGCGATGGTCGAGCAGCGCAATCGCCGTCTGAGGGTAGATGCGGCAAAAATCAAAGCTCAGCGGGCTAACATTCAAATCCCTGCGGCTGATCCCAAGGCGGATGTTTGGCAACACGGCAACGTTATTCAGATCACCGATCCAACAGGTGCTCATCTGCATCGGCCCGCCACGTCGACATCTGAGAAGGCGAACAGCCGTTCCAGCCAATAGGGAAATGCGATGGGCAAGACCTTGTGACACCAATAAAGTTGAACAAAAAGGCCATCCTCACGTGCCGAAGGTGTGGCGCAATTGCCAATTATGGCGATCTGATGCAGGCAGAAGGCAGACGGCTCATCGCCGACATCCGGCAGCGTCTGGCACTCTTGGAAGTTATCTAGCCGCGCTCAGATAGCCACACCTACCTATACCATTGCAACGATCTTTATCACACGATACGTTGCGCTTTACGATCTTTCGCGCCCCCGGTCAGCTCGCACGAAAGTAAAGGAAGCATCCCGCACTCTCCCGGCATCCGAAGAAAACACAGGCTCTCTGTGTGAACACACGAGGTGCGAGATCATGGCTAACGATCAAGACAAGGCTGGTCAGCAAGGCGGCACCGCTCAAAACAACCCTGGCAATTTTGCCAATGATCCACAACGGGCGTCTGAAGCCGGCCAGAAAGGTGGTCAAATGTCCGGAGGGAGACCTGAGAATCAGCAAACGGGGCATGGCAGCGGCAGTAACCTTCAGGAAGACGATCCTCAGCGTGCCGGTGGTGCAACCCAACGGGGTGGCCAAGGAGGCCATTCCACCGGCATTAAATCTGACCGGGAGGAAAGTATGGACGATGAGTCGCAAGCGATTCAGGACGAAGACAGCGGAATGACGGAAGACAACCGCTGAGCAAATAGCCAGGGAGAGGGATAACCCTGGCTTCCCCAATATCTTCGAAGCCACCATTCAAGAATGACGGAATGACCGGCTAACGAAACAGTACAGTTTTCCCAGTTGATAGGCGAAAAAAAGCCCGCGCACAAATCGCGGGCCGATCAGAGAGCAACAACCGCCCTGATTAGTTATCCAGCTCGTCCTTGATGATCTTGCCGTCGTGCGGATCGACCTGAAACTCGTACTGCTTGCCGTCAGCTTTCATACCTTCGCCCTCCCAATGACCATCATCGGCCTCGATCTTGGTGATCTGCGTGTAGCCGGCGCCTTTTAAGGTAGCTTCGGCCTGATCCTTGGTTACTTTCCAATCTGCTCCAGGCTGATCCGCCCATGCTGCAGTGCTTGCCATTGCGGCGACCATGGCGAAGCCTGTGAACAGTCGAGTCATCGCTTTCATCGTTAACATCCTTTTTCGTGACAGTTATCGTTCCGACCCTCACGCTGATCTCGCCGTTCAGTTTGAGTGCGGGTCGACACCGAAACTGAGGTCTCTTCATGGAGCTCCGGCAGACAAGCAGTCGGGTGAGGCTTCATAAATCGTTGGATCGAGTGACTCGAGCTATCCCCGCGTGATAGTGCTTGCCCGCCTAGCAGCCGGCATTCTTCTGCCCATTAACCAGGCACGCCTTCTAACCCCACCTTGGTTGGCCAAGCTCCTTCTCGTATCATCAGCCCTCCCCACCTGGAATGATTGTCGTGAAGCCGTCACCTGGAAGTGCCCAGTCCATCCCTGCGAATGCCAACGGCCCGAAGTGGGATGTCGGCGAAGCTGTCAGCCAACTTTCCTGGGACGACTTGCGGATCATTAAAACGCTAAGTGACTGTAGCAACCGCTCCGCCACGGCCAAGAAGCTCGGCATCAATGTGTCCACCGTCTCGCGCCGGGTCGCGCAAGTTGAGAAGACGCTTGGGGTCGCGCTTTTCGATCATCGCAAGGCGGGGTATCTGCTGACCGCCGAAGGCGTCGAGCTGCGTGCACTGGCCGAGCGCGTTGAGCTGGACATCGTCAGTGTCACCCGCAGGGTGTCCCGCGCCGGCCAAGGCCCCCTGGGAAAGCTGCGAATCACTACCAGCGACTCGCTGCTGCTGTACTTTCTCACGCCGATCATCGCGGACTTCAAAGCCCTCAATGAGGGGATTACCATCGAGGTGTTGGTCGGCAACCAGACGTTGAGTTTGGCGAGGGACGAGTCGGATATTGCGGTGCGCGCGACCAAAAAACCGACGGACACCCTCGTGGGCCGCAAGCTCGCCAACATCGCGTGGGCGGCATATGGCAGCGTCAAGCAGGCGGCGATTACCGATCCCTTCGCTGAGGGTCAGGCATGGGTATCCTACTCGGGAGGCCTGTGCGGTTTGAAGGCAACGAGCTACGTCGAATGTCGAGTGCCCTCGGAGCATATTGCTTACCGCACTGATTCCGTGGCGGCAGCAAGTGCCGCTATTGCGGCGGGCCTCGGTTTTGGTTTCCTCCCCTGCATGCTGGGCGACATCACCCCAGGTTTGGTTCGAGCCGGCCCAGTGGTGCAGGAGCTTCAGGATGAGTTATGGCTGCTCACCCACCAGGACATCAGAAAGTCCTGGCGGGTAAAAGCATTCATGACGTTCTGCGCGGCTGCCGTGGCGGACCTTAAACCTCTGGTCGAAGGTCAGCAGGCCATCCCTGCTTCCTAGTTGAAATCGGAGGCGCCGTTTATTTGGCTTGGGCGCCGATCACAGCACGACACACGATCTCGATCAGCTGGGGGCGCTGTGCAAGCCGCGATACACCGATGATATTACTGGCCGCCTGCGGTCGCTCGGTGCCATAGGCCGCCTTGCGCACCTTGCCGACTACGGCAAAGGCTGCGTCCATGTCCAACACATACAGCGTCTCCTCAACGACATCCTGCATCGTAGCGCCATACAAGGCCAACAGCTTGGCGATGTTGTTGTAGGAAACCCGCATCTGTTCGCCCATTGACGAGAAATCGCTCGGACGACCGTCAGCATCCAGTGGCGCCGGCGCTACCAGGTTGCCCTCTTCGTCATGGTTGAACTGCCCCGAGATGAAGATCTCGTTGCCAACTCGCCGCGCTTGCGGATAGCCGTAGCCCTCTTCCCATGAAACGCCCCAGTAGGCGGTGTCGTCGTTGAAAGGTCGTGAAGCAGCCATTGGATTCTCCTTGGCGAAAAATGGATCGACGTGATCCGACTGGCCGAGATCCTAGCACCGGATTGGACGTCATCTATGGTGCATTAATGCGCCTGCAAGAGCGCAAATGTGCGTCACCATTTCGCTGAGTGTTTCGCTATCTTGTGCTGGCACTCGGCGACATCCCGCCGAAAAACTCTCGCCACCGTTCAGCAAAAGGGAAGAACAATGAGCAAGCCATACACTGAAGTACTGACCCCGCTCAACAGCCAACTGATCTTCATCGATCAGCAACCGCAAATGGCTTTTGGCGTGCAGAGCATTGACCGGCAGACGCTGAAGAACAACACCGTGGGCCTGGCCAAAGCAGCCAGGATCTTTAATGTTCCCACCATCTTCACCACAGTCGAAACCGAGAGCTTCTCCGGGCATACCTACCCCGAGCTGCTCGCGGTCTTCCCTGACGCTCCGCTGCTCGAACGCACGTCCATGAACTCCTGGGACGACCAGAAGGTACGTGACGCGCTGAAGAAGAATGGTCGAAACAAGATCATCGTTTCGGGCCTGTGGACTGAAGTCTGCAACACCACCTTCGCGCTATCCGCCATGCACGATGCAGGCTATGAGATCTATATGGTTGCCGACGCTTCCGGGGGCACGACCAAGGAGGCTCACGACTACGCCATGCAGCGCATGATCCAGGCGGGCGTGGTACCAGTTACCTGGCAGCAGGTGCTACTGGAGTGGCAGCGCGACTGGAAAAACCGCGACACCTACGATGCGGTCATGGAACTGGTCAAAGAGCATTCGGGTGCCTACGGCATGGGCGTCGACTACGCCTACACCATGGTGCACAAAGCGCCAGAGCGCGTTCAGCACGGCCCAACCCTGGCCCCCGTGCCCGCATCGGTCTGATGCCTGATCAGCCCCAAAGTTGGTTCCTGATCAACAAGCGGGGCTAGCTCGAGCTGATCCGAGCTACCAATCGTTACGGAGTGTTCTGAAGCGCCAGACGAGGCTTCAGCGAATCGTGCTGCCCGGATCAAGCCATCTACAGATTTTTCAGAGTGAATTGATCCCATGAACAGTACTAAAGGCATCGTTATAGCCACCGTCGCGATTCGGTCGACTGGGCGGCTCAAACCCTGGCAGGTCACAACGGCCAAGCAGATGATATTGGATCATCTGGATACCGGCATATCGGTCACCGCGCTTGCTGCAGCATGCGGGCTGTCGCGCAGCCATTTTTCGCCTTTGGCATGATAGGAACGGACCAAATGATGCTGCCCCCAAGCACTTTTCATAGCATCGAAGCGTTGAATGCCTGGCTTGCCCAGCGCTATCGGCGTTATGGCACGAGGTGATCCATCTGCAGTACAACGGTCTCAGCGTCGCAGAAGTCCTGGACTGGGGTCAGCAGTCGGCGCCATCCCTCTCGGATCGTCATGATTGCCGATGATGGTGTGATTGCCAGCCATGGACCCATCGCAGGCCTGAGTGCTGTCCTCGCAGCGGTAAAGCCAGTTTTGGCGTCTGGCAGCCTGAGCGCTGAACCCATCCCGAATGTCATGGTCCGTCTGACAGGCCGTGAAGCACCATCCTCAGTCGAAACCCACCTGCAACTGAACGTACCCTGTTGCCGATACTGCGCACTATGACCGGTTGCGTAGCACGGATGAGCAGGTAAAGGATGCATTATTGACTAATGGACTTTAATAACGAAACACCCGTCATCTCTTTGGGCTGCGGAAGATCTAGGATATCTAGAATGGTTGGAGCGATATCACACAGCCGCCCATTACTTAGGCCGAATTTCTTCCCACCGGAAATGTAGATGAGAGGTACGGCATTAAGAGTATGGGCAGTATGAACTTGTCCAGACTCCGGATCCCACATCTGCTCAACGTTGCCGTGATCTGCAGTTATCAGGCAATTGCCACCCGACACAAGCACTGCGTCTACAACACGCCGCAGGCATTGATCGACGGCCTCCACAGCTTTTACAGCAGCTTCAAAAACACCACTATGACCAACCATGTCCCCATTTGCATAATTACATACAATCAAGTCATGATTGGCGCTTAAGATTTCTGCGACTAAATTATCCGTCAATTCAAAGGCACTCATCTCGGGCTGAAGATCGTAGGACTTCACCAGCGGAGATTTAACAAGAATCCTTTTTTCCAATGAGAATGGCTCTTCCTGCCCCCCATTAAAGAAAAACGTAACGTGGGCATACTTTTCTGTTTCGGCAATTCTAAGTTGAGACCTTCCCAGCCGGGCCATGTACTCACCCAGACTATTCCTAATAGGCTCTGGCGGAAAAGCACACAATACATCAAATTCTTCTGCGTAGCGCGTCATAGTGAGCATCTGCTCTTTGCCTATGACAAAAGGTCTCTTGAACTCAGAAAAATTATAGTCAGTGAGCGCTTTACACATTTGACGAGATCGGTCAGGCCTAAAATTTAATAGTATGACTGCATCGTTTCCACTAATTATAACAGGGCTGCCAATCGATGTTGCCTGGACAAACTCATCGCTTTCGCCACGTGCATAGGCTTCTTGAAGAGCCTCCAGCGCAGTTTCATAGTGAAACTTGCTTTGCCCTTGAACAATTAACCTGTAGGCCGCCTCTACCCGACTCCAGCGGTTATCGCGATCCATCGCATAGTAACGCCCTACTAACGACGCGATCCTACCTCCGCCATTGTTGGCCAATTCAAGCTCAAGGGCAGAAATAGATTCTGAAGCGCTTTTGGGTGGGGTATCTCGCCCATCAAGGAACGCATGAACATAGCACTGTTCGATACCATTCGCCGCAACCAAACTGGCTGCTGCAACAAAATGATCCAAGTGACTATGAACACCGCCAGGTGACAATAAGCCAAGCAGATGAATTGAACCACCTCGTTGCCTTGTACGTTTCAAAACCTCTAGAAAAGCATCGTTCTCATAGAATGAGCCATCTTCGATACTTTTGTTGATCCGCGAAAAATTTTGATAAACGATCCGGCCCGCTCCGAGGTTCATATGACCGACCTCGGAATTTCCCATTTGACCATCAGGAAGCCCTACAGCCATACCGGACGTCGCAATCTCACTGCAAGGGTAATTTTCGAAAAGGTAGTCCAGGGTCGGAGTGTTGGCAGCAGCTACTGCATTGGCTTCCTGCTGAGACCTCAGTCCAATTCCATCCAAAACAATTAGAGTGCAGGTTGTCATATGAGAACCTCTGAATGATATTCCTGGCGCGCACGACTCATACATCTACTTAGAGCTAAACCGTGTGCGCAATGGTCAGTCGGCATCTACGAGGATCGTCCCAGCACCTTAGGACGCCTGGCCTTCAAGAGCCTCTTCAATACGAAGCAAGCGGTTGTACTTCCCAACACGATCTGAACGACACAGCGAGCCGGTTTTGATCTGCCCGGCGTTAGTCGCTACGGCCAAATCGGCAATCGTTGTATCCTCCGTTTCCCCGGATCGATGGGAAATCACAGCAGCATAACCAGCCTCTTGCGCCATACGTATGGCATCAAACGTCTCACTTAGAGTTCCGATTTGATTAAGTTTAATCAAAATGGAATTGGCAACTCCTTGCTCAATACCCCTGCGCAGAATTTTTGGATTAGTGACGAAAAGATCATCCCCCACCAGTTGAACCTTCTGGCCCAGCTGAGCGGTTAAGTATGCCCATCCATCCCAATCACTCTCATCCAGACCATCTTCGATAGAAGCAATCGGATATTTGCTACAGAGATCAGCTAAATAGTCAACAAACTGCTCGGAAGTCAGAGACCTCCCCTCACCTGCCAACTTGTATTTACCCTCGTTGTAAAACTCGGAAGCCGCGCAATCTAATGCTAACGTTACGTCTCGCCCTAACTCGTAGCCTGCGCGACTAACAGCTTCAGCAATAACAACGAGCGCTTCTTCATTCGAGGCCAAGGAGGGGGCGAAGCCACCCTCATCACCAACAGAGGTACTTAGGCCACGCTCTGAAAGCACGGCCTTCAAGGTATGAAATATTTCAGCGCCAATTCGCAAACCCTCTCTAAAATTCGGAGCTGAAACTGGCTGAATCATGAACTCTTGGATGTCGATATTATTATCCGCATGCTCACCACCGTTGAGGATATTCATCATCGGCACAGGCATAGAGTAAGTGGGGTTCGCACTGAATAGTTTCGCAAGGTGTTCGTACAATGGAATACCTTGGGATGCTGCGGCAGCTTTAGCCGTGGCCAAAGAAACAGCGAGAATTGCGTTAGCACCAAGAATAGATTTCGAGTCCGTACCATCAAGAGAGATCATCGCTTGATCAATGACGCGCTGATCCAGTGCGTCCAGGCCTAGAATGCGCTCGTGAATCGCGACATTCACATTTTCGACGGCACGCATTACGCCTTTTCCCTTGTAACGCCATGAGCCATCACGCAATTCAAGGGCTTCACGGGAGCCGGTGGAAGCGCCTGACGGTACGCTTGCCTCACCTGTTACTCCACAACCTAAAGTAACCACAGCCTCTACGGTAGGGTTGCCTCGAGAGTCCAAGATCTCGCGAGCGAAGACTTTCTTGATGCGAGTGAACTCACTCATCACTACTTTCCTCCCATTGCGATGCACATCCAGCATATTGATAATTAGCGTCCAGCAACTCTTGTTGTTCGGCAAACTCAGCTCGAATATCAAAATCGCGTGGCCAGTCATTAGGCTTCAAATCTTGATCCAAACCAGACTCAAAAATTTTCTGTTGAACAACCATTTGGAAGCTCCCTGACAATAGCGACCATACCCCGGAGCTACACCTAGGTGAGTACCGATTGCGTGGCACCGCCGTATATATCCGACAAGGATTAGAGGCAGATCCTTATAAGCATCAAAGCTGATGCATCCGCCTCTAGAATTATTTAAATTAACTGAGAGTTAGACTTGGAGGATTTTCATGCCGTTCGTACCACCCACCACATTGTAACTGTCACCCTTAGTGAGAATGATCCAGTCTCCAGGCTGTACCAAATCACGCTTCAGCAATTCGCCGATGGCGGCCTCGCTTACTGTCTCAGAGGGCAGTGAGGCAGGATCAAACGCTATTGGATAAACACCACGGAACAGCGAGGAGCGAGCCTGGGTAGCGCGATGAGGCGAAAGCGCATAGATCGGCACATGAGAACGAAGCCGAGACATAATCAAGGGTGTGAAGCCACTCTCTGTGAGCGAGATGATTGCCTTAACACCAGGAAAGTGGTTCGCTGTGTAGAGTGCGGCCAGCGCAATGCTTTCGTCACAACGCCCAAAGGTCGTATGCAATCGATGACTAGACTTTACATTGGTTGGATGCTTTTCAGCACCGCTGCAAATACGAGCCATGGCACGTACTGCCTCGATGGGGTATGCCCCGGCAGCGCTTTCAGCGGACAGCATTACGGCGTCAGTATTGTCGAGTACCGCATTGGCCACATCTGACACTTCAGCGCGGGTAGGCATCGGACTGGAGATCATCGACTCCATCATCTGGGTCGCAACGATCACCGCTTTATTGTTACGCCGGGCATGCAGAATGATCTTCTTTTGGATAGCGATTAGCTCCGCATCTCCAATCTCCACACCAAGATCTCCCCGAGCGACCATGACCGCATCACTCGCTGCGATCAGCTCATCGAGCGTCTGATCATCGGCAACAGCCTCTGCTCGTTCGATTTTCGACACCAGCCAGGCTGTCCCTCCTGACTCGTCACGCAGCTTGCGGGCGTACTCCATATCCTTGGCATCCCGAGGGAATGAAACGGCCAAATAGTCGAGATCCATTTGGGCAGCGAGTTTGATATCAGCTTTGTCTTTTTCGGTAAGGGCAGGAGCAGTGAGCCCGCCCCCCTTGCGGTTGATCCCCTTGTGATCTGACAGAGGCCCGCCCACAGTGACGATGCAATGTAAGGCTTCGGGCGTAGTTGACTCAACACGCATAACCAAGCGCCCATCATCAAGCAGTAGCTCGTCACCGACACCACAGTCCTTCACTAGGTCAGGGTAATCAATCCCTACAACCTGCTCATTGCCTGACATGAGGGGATGGCTCGTGGAGAACGAAAAGGTATCGCCAACCTTCAACTCGATCCGTTTGTTAGTGAATTTCGCAATACGAATTTTAGGGCCCTGCAAATCGCCCAACAAAGCCACGTGCCTACCGTGTTTGGCAGCGATCTCACGAATCAAGCGAGCGCGAGTAATGTGCTCACTTGGAGTGCCATGAGAAAAATTCAAACGCGCTACATCTAGCCCGGCCAAGATCAGCGCTTCAATGACTTGCGGCGAATTACTAGCAGGGCCTAGAGTTGCAACAATTTTGGTTCTACGGATGGTCATACCGATACCTTCCAGGGACGAGGATTCTCTCATCTCACTGAGTAAGTTCGAAAAGTTATGCTGGCTGAGCACTCAGCAATACAAGGTGGGATTTACAGCCGAGACTGCGTGCCCCCGGGGAGGCACGCAAATGCCAGGGTCACTCGTCGACGATGTCCACGTCTTTTGTCTCAGCAGACAGGTAGACACAGAGTCCAGAGAACGCCGCGAGAGCTATCGTGAGCATCGAGATCGCGTAAGGCGTACCGTAATGGCTGAGGAGGAATGCCCCTACAATTGGAGCAGTACCACCGCCTACAATTCCACCAACGTTAGTAGACATCGCGAAACCAGTGAAGCGAGCGCTAGGCCCGAAAGCTTCGCCAGTGAACGATGGCACTGCACCGTATACCAAGCCATATCCGGTCATGAACAGGCATGATCCAGCGACCATCGGCCAGAACTCGCCGGTTGAAAAGAGGTGCCAGAAAGGAAAGGCGGCAAGTGCCGTCACGACAAAACCAATCAGCATCATGGTACGGCGGCCAATACGATCTGCCATCGCCCCTGCAAAAGGTACAACTACCAGGTGAGTACAAATTGCTACCATTGCGACTGACAGCACGAATGCATTAGACAGGCCTAGCTCTCGCTGGCCATAGCTCAGGGCAAATACGGTGAAGAGGTAGAAAGTCGAGAAATGGCAGATGTTGGCGCCTGCAACCAACATCAGTTGCTTAGGATAGCGAGTGAACAAGCGAAGCGCTGGTGATTGCGAGTCGCCAGGCGTGGCAGCCCTCTTCTCAGCAGTCTTTTCGAACACTGGAGACTCGGGGACTTTGGAGCGGACAAACACCCCTACTATCAGCAACGCAAGGCTGGCGATGAAAGGAATACGCCATCCCCAAGCGGTGAAATCCTCTTTAGACAGCAAGGCACTGACGATCAAAAGCATGCCAGCTGACGCGATGAAACCAAAGACTGGGCCGATGTTATTGATCGCCGCATAGAATCCCCTCCTTCTTCTTGGGGCATGCTCTAAGAGCATCAGCACAGCGCCACTGTACTCACCCGCAAAAGCGAAGCCTTGGATGAAGCGGAGCACGCAGAGCATGATAGGTGCCCAAATGCCAATGCTGGCATAGGTAGGCAAAAGACCAATACCTACAGTGCTCAAGCCCATAATGATGAGCGTGAGGTACAGCAGCTTTTTACGGCCAATCCTGTCCCCGAAATGACCAAGTACAAGCGACCCTAGTGGACGCGCCACGAAAGAAATTGCGAATGACGCAAGAGAGGCCAGTCGGGAAACTGTTTCGTCAGTCCCTGGAAAAAACAGAGGCCCAAAAATAAGGGCAGCTGCGGTGCCATAAAGGTAGAGGTCGTAGGTCTCTAATGCTGTTCCGAACAGGCTTCCGGCCACAACATTTTTCATGGATTTCTTCTCGTCATGATCCATGTGATCGAGGTCACTTTCGACAGGGCTCGATATAGAGGTATGCATGGTTTCACCTTTTGTTATTGTAGATATGCAAGTATTTTCTTGCTGAAAGACCCTCAGAGATTATTCAAGACCTCTGAGTGCTTTGACGAAATAATCACGATCTCCCATCTGCCCACCTTTGAGAGCAATCTCCACATCCTTTAGGTACGACTCGCGAGAGTGCATTTGGCACAAAGGAGCGCCGGGAGAAATATCAGACTTGATAACCAGAGCATCGGGTGCAAGCACTTTGGTTACTTGGCTCGATGTGTCGCCGCCCGAAACCACCAATCTTTTCAACGGGAATGCCTTAAGGATTTCAAGCGCAACTTGACCCACTTCCATTGCTAGCTGCTTCCCACCCTGAACCCTCGCCTCATCACGAGGCAGGCCTTTTTGCAGCATTGCCTCGATCATCTGCTCGATCCGAGAATCGCATGGGCCTTTGGCAGTGTGAATCAGAACCGACCGCCCCTCTTCCAGGTGGGATACAGCGGCCATGACCACATCTCGTATTGCGGCACTTTTTCGGGACTCAGTAATCAATGCGGCAGCATCGACTTCAAGCTCTACAAACCCGTAATCAATTGCCGTTTCAATCTGGGACTGACTCAACGGCGAAGCACTGCCTGAGATAACCAGTACCTGGTCTGCAGGTTTCAGAGGTACGGCCAGCGACGCTCGTGGCGGAAACACCCCAGCGGTACGCCAATATTGTGTGAGGCCGTACTCCACGCCGGAAGAACCGACGACGAAGACTGGAGCTGCGCCTGATGAAAGCTCGGTCAATACTTGGCCAGCGGTGGTCATATGAGAGTCGTCGGTACCATCAAACAGCACTGCATCATGCTGCTGTGTCATCTCGTCGACTAATCGGCTGAGCTCTGCAGTCTTTTCGAGCTGGCGAATATCGACTTTGCCAATCGACAAGCTCTTTTGCTTGCCGATATGGATACTCAAGTCCGCTTCATGCATCGGGGTAATCGGGTGGGCACTCATGATAGGGTGCCGGTCAATCCTGTGAACCTTGTGATCTGTCTTGGACAAGGCATAGAGGTTGCCGAAAACGCAGTAGCGGCCCAATGCGGGATTGCCTGCAATGATCGGGATCCCTTTGACATCATAGATGCGAGATGCCAGCTCAATGACGTGCCCAATGCTGCCCACGGAGTCGGCACTGTCAAAAGTCGAGCAAACCTTGTAGTGAATCAACGCTGGCGATAGACGTTTGATGCCCTCAAAAATCCCGGGCAACACCGCATCCATCTCGCCATTGGACAAAGCACGGCTATCACCAGCGATGCCGATGGCGTCAAATTCGCCGAGTTCCGCCAGGCGTTCTGGGGTCGGAGGAGCGAGGAACAGGGCACATTTAAGTCCAGCAGCCGTCAGAACCTCTAGAGCATCGGTCGAGCCAGTGAAGTCATCACCATAAAAGACCAACGGCAGCTTGGTAACGTGATGGGAGGTCATGACTTATTTGCCTCCAAACTTCTGAAGGGCCGCTGACAGGGCTGGCCTACCCTCTGCGTAACGCTCAAGAGGCACATGCTGTACAGCAGCTTCCCAGCCTTCACGCATGCTTTGAACGCCTGCTTCGATCCCCATCGGATGACCGATGATGCCGCCGCCAGCGAGGTGCATCAGGTCAACAGATTGAAGCCTGTTGAAAAGCTCAGGCGCCTGGCCCGCCCATTGACCGGAGGAGAAGACAGGCATCAAGGGGCGCATGCCGGCAAATGGAGCAAGGCAACTCTTGGCAGAGGAGATTACGGAGTCGTCCGCCTCATAGAACTTGCCTTGAATACCATTAACGTGCAGATGGTCGATCCCGGCCAGCCGCCAGATCTTCTGATACACCTCGAATGAGAAACCTAGCTGGGGATAACGAGTCAGAGCTCCCCAGCCATTACGATGACCATGAATAGGCAACTGGGCATGCTTTCGAATGTGCTCAACCGCCGAATGCCCAACCCAATTCAGGCAAAGCATCACGCAGGTACCACCCGCCTCAAGCACTGCATCTTGGCGGCGCATCATCTCGTCGATGCTGCCCGAGATGTTGATAGCGTACATAGGCATGCGTCCGAGGCGATCTGCATGCTTGTGAAGCACAGGCATCACAGCACCGAGACGGGCATCGAACGAAGCGTAGGTAGGATCGATAAGCAACTCATCATCCTTGATGAAATCGATACCTCCGGCGCAGAGCTCATCGACCACAGAAGCTGTCTGCTCTGGAGTAAGGCCGATACTCGGCTTGACGATGGTTCCAATGATAGGTCGGTCATGAACACCGGCTAGCGCCCTGGTGCCTTCAATTCCGAATTGAGGGCCAATGAATCCCGATGCGAACCGCTCGGGAAGCTCCAGATCCAGCACCCTCAGCCCGCTCACCTCGCCAATCTCAAAGAGATTGCCGGCAATGGTGGTGAGCAACGCTGGGATATTCGTTCCGATATTGGCTGTAGGGAACGCGATTGTGACCTCACCTCGATGGTAGGTCTCAGAGGGATTGTGGCGAGCCAGGTAGTCGCTGTGCAGAGAAGGGCTGGAAACGGATGGCAGCGGCTCGATAGCTACGACACGAGCACGAGAGCGTTCTTTAAGCTCCGCCGATTCGCCAGGAAGTGAGAGGAAGGTACCGCTGGATTGCTCCCCTGCGATTACCTCGCTAACCCGTTCAATCGGGTAGCTGCTCTCTACAAAAAATCGGGCAGTAAACTCCTCTCGCCCGGCCTTGTGATCGACCATGATGGGTGCCTCAAATCTATTTGTTATTGTGAATCTGCCCGAAATGCCCAAGGCAGTTTCAAATCAATATACATTGACCCTGTATCAATCCAACCGATATGATTTCCTTCGATCGTGAGAAAAACTCACACTAGAATTCTAGCTATGGCCGAGGCTTCGGTCTTACGGAGGTGCGTATATGACGTCGCCAGTCAGGCCTTCGCTCAATGCCCTACGAGCGTTTGAAATGATCGCGCGCAAAGGATCGTTCAGCGATGCAGCGGATGCTCTGTGCGTGACTCACGGGGCTATCAGCCGTCATGTTCGAAGCCTGGAAGACGCCCTAGGTGTAATTTTGCTGACCCGAAATGCACATGGCACCAAACTCACTCCAGAGGGAGCACGCCTCGCCTCAGGCTTGGCCAGGGCTTTTGCCTTGATACAAGAAAGCATTGATGAAGTTCGCCCTCGCCCGCTTGAGCTCTCCTGCTCGGCGTCGATCATGATGCATTGGCTGCTACCTCGACTCGCCAAGCTCCACAGCAGCTTTCCCACCATGGAATTAGGCTTGAAAACGGGTCACGGCCCCATTGATTTCGCCCACGAAGGCGTCAGCGTAGCGATACGCCTCGACAGCATCGAACCACCTCCAGGGATCGAGCCGATACCCTTAACCAACGAATGGGTAGGTGCGATCTGTTCGCCTGCTTATCTGGCTGCGTCCGGCGTCACAGAGGTGAGCGATTTAACCAAGGAACGCTTGCTAACCACAAAAACCCGTCCCCACGCGTGGAAGGACTGGTATGCGTCTATTGAGCAAGAACCTGGTGAGCTGCTTGAGATGGAGTTTTTCGAGCACTTCTATTTACTCATTCAGGCAGCCAAGCTCGGCTTGGGGTTCGCCTGTGTCCCACGCATGCTGGTGGAGGCAGAGCTTGAGAGTGGCGCCTTGTTGGCCCCGTTTGGCTTTGCACAAGGGGCGGCAAAGTTGGTTCTGTGGGTTTCACCCAATGCAAGGCTACGCCCCGATACAGCAGATTTGGAAAAGTGGATAAAAAAAGAGATGGCGCAAAGCTAGACAAGCGCCCGCTTGGGCGCTTGCAATAGTGCCGATTACAGGTCGCCTGCGCCCCAGGCCAGGAACCCGCCATCCACAGGCAGCACAACACCATTCACGTAAGCGGCTACGTCAGATGCCAGATAGCTAACTGCGCCGGCAATTTCTTGAGTCGTTCCGTAGCGCTTAGCCGGAATAGCATTGCTATAAGCCTGGCGGAAGGTGTCGCTGTGCAACTCCTTGGTCATCGGGGTATCGACCGGGCCCGGCGCAATAGCGTTAGCAGTGATCCCGTATTCGCTGAGTTCCACAGCCATCTGCCGGGTCAACGCAATGACTGCACCTTTAGAGGTACCGTAAGCGGTTCGCCCCTTACCCACGGCACGCATACCAGCGACCGACGCGATGTTGATGATTCTGCCGAACCCATTTTTCCGCATGATTTGAGCGGCGAGTTGGCAGCACATGAACGTGCCAGTGACGTTGATGTGCATGGTCTTGTTGAAAACGTCTAGATCAAACTCCAGGAACGGCATGGTCTTGGCGATGCCTGCGGAATTCACCAGCACATCGCATCTGCCGAACTCGCTATCGATCCAAGAAAATGCATCTCTTACAGACTCCACCGAGGCTACATCTACCTGGCACGCGTCAGCTGTGAAGCCCTCCGCACGGAGCTGTCGCGAAAATTGCTCAGCCGCGTCGACGTTGATGTCACAAATGACGACATGATGCCCGTCCTTTGCCAGTGAAACGGCAGCTTCAGCACCGATACCCATCGCACCGCCTGTAACCACGGCGATTTTCTTGTCTGCGTACTTCATCGAAACCCTCTCTTGTTATGATCGCCAAAGGCTTATTGGATGGCTGAAGGCTAGAGCTGCCAGGGGGCTTTGCGCAATGGATAAAAACTCGTGCTTAGGAGAGGAAACCTCACACAAGCCAGCGTGAGCAACTGCACCAACTGAAGCCCCATACTAGGGTGGCATACCGAGGGGTCTTCACAGCAAATAAATAGTGACTACGTTAAACACATAAAACTTTTAACTTCTATATGTCCACCAGAGGAAATAGCCGGGTGCTCGACAACCACTGAATTCACAACAGAGGTGAAATGTATGGGTGATGTCAAAATTTCCGCCATCCTTCCATCACATAAATATTTACGAGTAGCGACACCTGCCCGCCACAGAGAGGTGCCTGATGACCAAGCAACGCCGCACCTTCACATCCGCATTTCAGCGCGAAGCCGCCCGCTTGGTGCTCGACCAGGCTACAACATCGAGGCGGCGCGGTGGCTTGGACTGGCTGAGTCAGCCTTGCCCAGGTGGATCGCCCAGCCTCTGCGGGAACGTGGCGGTGTTACACCGACCAGTGAAGCGCTGACGCCTGAGCAGCAAAAACCCAGGAACTGGTAGCGCGGATCATTTGGCAGGCGCAGGAGAAATCGATCCTAAAGAGCTACCGAGCGCTTGATGGCCGAGGAGCAGGAGCGCGCGCGTTAATCGATCAACTCTGCTGCGAAGCGCCGGTTGACCTGTTGTGCTCGCTTTTTGACATGAGCGCATCGCCTGCCCAGCAGGATATCGGCTGATTCCTGAATCAACGGCACATCTTGAAACGGCCGCATCAGCTCAACGACGGGTTACCGCCTGCGATCGCCGAGGACAAACCTTGCGCAGGGCTCAGGATCACTTGGCCACTACCAGCAGCTCGCACACAGCATGCGGAAATGATCAAAGAAATGCGGGCGCGATCCGTATGACATAGAAAATCGGAGCCCCAAAAACGCAAAAAGCCCTGACTAATCAGGGCTTTGAATATGGCGGAAGCGTAGAGATTCGAACTCTAGGATAGTTGCCCATCGACGGTTTTCAAGACCGTTGCCTTAAACCACTCGGCCACGCTTCCAGCTCGTTTTGCGGCCGCCATAATACCTTAATGAAACACGCTGTCAAACTCTCTGTGTCGCGGGTTGCAGGAGCAATGGTAGACTCCTAGCATCTGAACGTCCGAAACCACAGGTTTACCAAGGAGTGTCGCCATGCGCGAACAGGATTATGCCGTCCACCACGGCCAGCAGGTCGAGCAGCAGGAGATCAGCAAGGTCCTGCGCAACACGTACAGCCTGCTGGCGCTTACTCTCGCCTTCAGCGGTGTCATGGCTTTCGTTGCCCAGCAGATGCGCGTCGGCTACCCGAACGTGTTCGTGGTGCTGATCGGCTTCTACGGGCTGTTCTTCCTTACCAACAAACTGCGTGATTCGGCCTGGGGCCTGGTGTCCACCTTCGCGCTCACCGGTTTCATGGGCTTCATCCTCGGCCCGATCCTCAACCGTTACCTGGGCATGGCCGGTGGCGCCGAGGTAGTGAGCTCCGCGTTCGCCATGACTGCGCTGGTATTTGGTGGTCTGTCGGCCTACGTGCTGATCACCCGCAAGGACATGAGCTTCCTCAGCGGCTTCATCACTGCAGGTTTCTTCGTTCTGCTGGGTGCTGTCGTTGCCAGCTTCTTCTTCCAGATCAGCGGCCTGCAACTGGCAATCAGCGCTGGCTTCGTGCTGTTCTCGTCGGTCTGCATCCTGTTCCAGACCAGCGCGATCATTCACGGTGGTGAGCGTAACTACATCATGGCGACCATCAGCCTGTATGTGTCGATCTACAACCTGTTTGTCAGCCTGCTGCAGTTGTTTGGCATCATGGGTCGTGATGACTGATTGATTGCTGTGCCGCAACAAGCCCGCTTAGGCGGGCTTTTTTGTAGGCGCTGGAAATGGGGCGGGCTGCGGGATGTTCGTCGGAAGAGGTTCAGCGCCTGATAGATCGAGCGGCGCCCGCGCAGCGCATCGCGAGCAAGCTCGCTCCTACATCAGTTTCGAGCCAATTATGCCGGCAACCGCAATAACTGACCAAAAAGTCAGATAACCAGGCAAATGGTCGCCGATCATGTCGCCATCCTGCTTTTCTCTACCGCTATCTTTCATCACCCCGTAGAATGCGCTCCTTTTTTCTTCCGGGGCGGCTTTCAGCAATGAGCTCACACGAACACAGCCCAGGCGCAGCGGCGCCTGCCAATGAACTGGTGCTTGGTCTGGAGGACAAGCCACGGCTGTTGATCGGCCTGTTGGCAGCCCTGCAGCACCTGCTGGCGATCATCGTACCTATCGTCACCCCTGGCCTGCTGATCTGCCAGGCGCTGGGCGTATCTGCACGTGATACCAATTTGATCGTTTCGATGTCGCTGGTGATCTCGGGTATCGCCACCTTCGTCCAGTGCAAACGCTTCGGCCCATTTGGCGCGGGGCTGCTGATCGTTCAGGGCACCAGCTTCAACTTCGTCGGCCCGCTGATTGCCGGCGGTGCGCTGATGGTCAAGCAAGGTACGCCGGTTGAGGGCGTAATGGCGGCCATTTTTGGTGTGGTAATCGCAGGCTCGTTCGTCGAGATGGGCGTGTCGCGCATCCTGCCCTTCGTCAAACGCCTGATCACCCCGCTGGTGACTGGCATCGTGGTGTTGATGATCGGCCTGACACTGATCAAGGTCGGCCTGATCAGCATGGGAGGCGGCTTTGGTGCCATGGCCAATGGCACCTTTGCCAATGGCGAAAACCTGCTGATGTCGGGCGTGGTATTGGCGATCATCGTCGTTCTCAACCGTATCCCGGTGGTGTGGATGCGCAGCTGCGCCATCGTCATCGCCCTCGCGGTCGGCTATGCGCTGGCCGGTTTCCTGGGCCGCCTGGACTTTACCGGCATGCACGAGGCCGCGCTGTTCCAGGTGCCGACACCGCTGCACTTTGGCCTGGGCTTCTCGTGGGCGCTGTTCATTCCCATGCTGGTGATCTACCTGGTCACTTCGCTGGAAGCCATCGGTGACGTTACCGCCACCAGCAAGGTGTCGCGCCAGCCGGTCGAAGGGCCGGTGTGGATGCAGCGGATCAAGGGGGGCGTGCTGGTCAACGGCGCCAACTCGCTGCTGGCCGGTCTGTTCAACACCTTCCCTAGCTCGATCTTTGCCCAGAACAACGGGGTGATTCAGCTGACCGGTATTGCCAGCCGTCATATCGGTATGTGGATTGCCGTAATGCTGGTGTTGCTGGGTCTGTTCCCGAGTGTTGCCGGGGTGATTCAGGCCGTGCCGGAGCCGGTGCTGGGCGGCGCGGCGATGGTCATGTTTGGCGCGGTTGCGGCGTCGGGTATCAATATTCTGGCCAGCACCCGGCTGGACCGTCGGGCGCTGCTGATTATTGCGGTGTCGTTGGCGCTGGGGCTGGGCGTGGCGCAGGTGCCGGAATTCCTGGCGCACATGCCGGCGGCGATTCGCAACGTGCTGGAGTCGGGCGTGGCTACCGGGGGGATTTGTGCGCTGGTGCTGAACTGGTTCTTGCCGGAGGGCAAGGAGCAGGCTTGAACCTGGAGATTGAATGATAAGCCCGCGCCCGCTTGCACAAGCGGGTGCGGGCTTTTTTGCTTTATCATGGCACCATTCCTTTGCATGAGTTAGCCATGAAATTCGCTATCGCGGTGTTCTCCCCGGCCCATGCGCCCTCTTCGCGACGCGCCCTGCGCTTCGCCGAGGCGGTGCTGGCCGGCGGGCATGAGATTGCCCGACTGTTCTTCTATCAGGACGGGGTGCACAGTGCCTCGGCCAACGTCGTCGCCCCCCAGGACGAACTGGACGTGGCTGGCCAGTGGCGCACGTTCATACAGACCCATCAGCTGGACGCCGTGGTGTGTATCGCCGCCGCCCTGCGCCGTGGCGTGCTCGACGAAGCCGAGGCCAACCGCTACCAGCGCCCGGCCGTGAACCTGCCCAAGCCCTGGGAACTGTCGGGGCTGGGCCAACTGCACGAGGCCGCGCAAGTGGCCGATCGTCTTGTCTGCTTCGGAGGCGACTGATATGGCCAAGTCTTTGTTGATCATCAGCCGTCAGGCACCGTGGAATGGCCCCTCTGCCCGCGAGGCGCTGGACATCGCCCTGGCCGGCGGCGCGTTCGACCTGCCGTTGGGCATGCTGTTCCTCGACGATGGTGTGTTCCAGCTCGCGCCGGACCAGCAACCCACCGCCGTGCAACAGAAGAACCTGGCCGCCAACCTGCAGGCGCTGCCGATGTTCGGTGTCGAAGAACTGTTCGCCTGCAACCACAGCCTGGCCCGCCGCGGCCTGGCAGCCGAGACCCTGGCGCTGCCGGTGCAAGTGCTCGATGACGCAGCGCTGACCGCGCTGATAGCCCGTTTCGACCAGGTGATAACGCTCTGATGAAGACCCTGCATGTAATTGCCCATTCCCCGTTTGGCGACGAGCGCCTGGCCAGTTGCCTGCGCCTGCTCGGTGCCGAAGATGCCCTGCTGCTGTGCGGCGATGCCGTGTATGCCCTGCGCAGCGGCAGCGAGCCGCATGGCCATCTGCAAGCCGCCGGCCTGGCCCAGCGCCTGTTCGCCCTGGACGAGGATGTACAGGCCCGCGCGGTCGGCAACGACCTGGCAAAGGCCGTGGACTACGCCGGGTTCGTCGAACTGTCGCTGCAATACGACAAGGTCAACAGCTGGCTATGAATACACTCACCGTTGGCGATCAGGCGATCGCCCTGGACAAGGATGGCTTCCTGGTCAACCTGCAAGACTGGTCCCACGACGCCGCCGAGGCGTTGGCCAAGCGCGAGGGTATCCCGTTGACGGCGGACCACTGGGAAATCCTCGAACTGCTCCGTCAGTTCTACCAGGAATACCAGCTGTCTCCGGCCACCCGCCCGCTGATCAAGTACACAGCCCTCAAGCTGGGCCCTGAAAAGGGCAACAGCCCGCACCTTAACCGCCTGTTCAACGGCACCCCCGCCAAACTTGCCGCCAAGCTGGCGGGCCTGCCCAAGCCGACCAACTGCATATGACTGAACCTCGTCCGCTCACTCTGGAAACCCCCGCCGAACACCCGTTCGCCGAATTCGTGCGCATTCTCGGCAAAGGCAAGCGCGGCGCGCGTGGCCTGACCCGCGAGGAGGCCCGTGCAGCCATGACCCTGCTGCTGGAAGGCAAGGTCGAAGACACCCAGCTCGGTGCCTTTCTCATGCTGCTGCGGCACAAGGAAGAAAGCGCCGAAGAGCTGGCCGGCTTCACCGAGGCCTTGCGCGCCCACCTGCAGGCGCCGCGCATCGCCGTTGACCTGGACTGGCCCACGTACGCCGGCAAGAAGCGTCACCTGCCCTGGTACCTGCTGGCCGCCAAGTGCCTGGCCAACAATGGCGTGCGCATTCTGATGCACGGCGGCGGCGCACACACTGCCGGGCGTATGTATACAGAACAACTGCTCGACCTGCTGCAGATTCCGCTGTGCCGCGACTGGGCCGCCGTCGGCAACGCGCTGGACCAGCACCAGCTGGCATTCTTCCCGCTGCACGACTGGGCGCCGCAGCTGCAACGCATGATCGACCTGCGCAACACCCTGGGCCTGCGCTCGCCCATCCACTCGCTGGCGCGAGTGCTCAACCCGCTGGGCGCTCGCTGTGGATTGCAGAGCATCTTTCACCCCGGTTACCAGGCCGTGCACCGCGAAGCCAGCCGCTTGCTGGGCGACCATGCCGTGGTGATCAAGGGTGATGGCGGCGAAATCGAGGTCAATCCCGATGTCATCAGCCATCTCTACGGCACCACGGCGGGTGAGGCGTGGGATGAAGAGTGGCCAGCGCTGAGCGAACGTCGCCATGTCAAGCCGCCCAGCCTGCAGGCAGAACACTTGCTGGCGTTCTGGCGTGGCGAAGTGGAAGACAGTTATGGCGAGAAGGCCCTGATTGCGACCATGGCGCTGGCCCTGCGTGGCTTGGGACAGCACCGCGAGCAGGCGTTCGTCACAGCGCAAGGCTACTGGGACACTCGAAATAGATCGATTTAGCCGATAATAGAACCGCGATCTTTGCGTTATTTCTTCGAACGATTTGGCCTAGACTGGGCTCCAACGACAAACAACTTTGTTTCAGGAGCTCACAATGGGCCTATTGATCGACGGCCGCTGGCACGACCAGTGGTATGAAAACGGCAAGGACGGCACGTTCAAGCGGGAGAATGCCCAGCGCCGCAATCAGTTGCCCGCCCCCGAGGCCGGCCGCTACCACCTGTACGTGTCGCTGGCCTGCCCATGGGCCCACCGCACCCTGATCTTTCGCGCGCTGAAAGGCCTGGAGCCGTTGATCGACGTGTCGGTGGTCAGCTGGCTGATGCAGGACCATGGCTGGACCTTCGATCAGCAGCAAGGCTCCAGCGGGGACCACCTAGACGCCCTGCAGTACCTGCACCAGCGCTACACCCAGGATGACCCGCACTACACAGGACGCGTGACGGTGCCTGTACTGTGGGACAAGAAAGAGAAGCGCATCGTCAACAATGAGTCGGCAGAAATCATCCGCATTTTCAACAGCGCATTCAACGAGCTGACCGGCAATACCCTGGACCTTTACCCCGCATCGCTGCGCCCGACCATCGAAGCACTGAACGCACGTATCTACCCCGCGGTGAACAACGGCGTGTACCGCGCAGGCTTTGCTACCACGCAAGACGCTTATGAGGCTGCCTTCGACGACGTGTTCAACGAGCTGGATTACCTGGAAGCCTTGCTAGGCCGCAATCGCTACCTGGCGGGTGAGTACCTGACCGAGGCTGATGTACGCCTGTTCACTACACTGGTGCGCTTCGATGCGGTGTACCACGGGCACTTCAAGTGCAACCTGCGCCGCCTGAGCGACTACCACAACCTGTCGAACTGGCTGCGTGAGCTGTACCAGTGGCCTGGGGTGGCGGGCACGGTGAACATGGAGCATATCCAGAAGCACTATTACATGAGCCACAAGACCATCAACCCGAACGGGATTGTGCCTAAAGGGCCTTTGCAGGACTTTGGCTTGCCGCATGATCGAGAGCGGTTGGTGGGCAAAGGGATTTGGCAGGCTTGAGAAAGCCGGGGCTGCTTTGCAGCCCATCGCGACACAAGGCCCACACACAAGGACCTTGCAATGCCTGGGGCATGTGCGATGGGCCACAAAGCGGCCCCCACGATTTCAGCTGTTCTGCGAACCTTCGAACCAGGCCAGCTTGTCACGCAACTGCACCACCTCCCCCACAATCACCAGGGTCGGCGCATGCACCTCGTGCTGGGCCACCAGGTCTGGCAAGTCCGCCAAGGTGCCGGTGAACACGCGCTGATTACGCGTGGTCCCCTGCTGCACCAACGCCGCCGGGGTACTCGCGGCACGCCCGTGGCGAATCAGCTCGGCACAGATGGTCGGCAAGCCCACCAACCCCATGTAGAACACCAAGGTCTGCGCCGGCGCCACCAGATCAGTCCACGGCAGGTTGCTTGTGCCGTCCTTGAGGTGCCCGGTAACGAAGCGCACCGACTGGGCATAGTCGCGGTGAGTCAGCGGAATGCCGCCATACGCCGAGCAGCCGCTGGCCGCGGTAATGCCCGGCACCACCTGGAACGGAATGCCATGCTCGGCCAGCTCTTCGATCTCTTCGCCGCCCCGGCCGAAGATGAACGGGTCGCCACCCTTCAGGCGCAGCACCCGCTTGCCCTGCCGAGCCAGATCGACCAACAGGCGGTTGATCTGGTCCTGCGGCACTGAATGATCAGCGCGGCGCTTGCCTACATAGATGCGCTCGGCATCACGACGACACATATCGATGATGGCGGGTGCGACCAGGCGGTCGTACAGCACCACGTCGGCCTGCTGCATCAGGCGCAAGGCACGGAAGGTCAGCAAGTCCGGATCACCCGGGCCGGCACCAACCAAGTACACCTCACCGCCCTGCTGCACCGGTGCGCCGTCCACCATCGCCTGCAACAGACGTTCGGCTTCAGCACCCTGCCCGGCCAGCTGACGCTCGGCGATCGGCCCCTGGAACACGGTTTCCCAGAAGCCACGACGCTGGTTGACGTCCGGGTACAGGGATTTGACCTTGTGCCGGAAGCGTGCCGCCAGCCCGGCCAGTTCACCATAGGCCGAAGGGATCCAAGCCTCGAGCTTGGCGCGAATCAGGCGCGCCAGTACCGGGGCGTCACCGCCGCTGGAAACCGCAATTACCAGCGGCGAGCGGTCTACGATCGCCGGGAAGATCACCGTACACAGGGCTGGCGCATCCACCACATTGACCGGGACGCTAAGGGCCTGCGCATCAGCCGACACCTGGGCATTCAGCCCAGGGTCGTCGGTGGCCGCGATCACCAGCCGGCAACCGACCAGGTCGGCTGCCTGATAGCCACGCACCAGCACCTCACCGCTACCTTCCCGGGCCAACGCGGCCAACTGGCCGTCGACGTCCGGCGCCACCACGCGCAGCACGCCGCCGGCATCGGCCAGCAGGCGCGCCTTGCGCAAGGCGATCTCACCGCCACCGACGACCAGCACGCGGCCGCCCTGCAGCTTGTGGAACAGCGGCAGGTAATCCATTTAGCGGATGACCTCGACGCCGCCCATGTAAGGCTTCAGCACTTCCGGCACCAGGATCGAACCGTCGGCCTGCTGGTAGTTCTCCAGCACAGCCACCAGGGTACGGCCTACGGCCAGACCGGAGCCGTTGAGCGTGTGTACCAGCTCTGGCTTGCCGGTTTCCGGGTTACGCCAGCGAGCCTGCATGCGGCGCGCCTGGAAGTCACCACAGTTGGAGCACGAGCTGATTTCGCGGTACTTGTCCTGGCTTGGCACCCACACTTCCAGGTCGTAGGTTTTCACCGCACCAAAGCCCATGTCGCCAGTGCACAGGGCCAGCACGCGGTATGGCAACTCAAGCAACTGCAGCACGCGCTCGGCGTTGGCGGTCAGGCCTTCCAGGGCTTCCATCGACTTGGACGGCTCTACCACCTGCACCATCTCGACTTTGTCGAACTGGTGCTGGCGGATCATGCCGCGGGTGTCACGGCCAGAAGCGCCGGCTTCGCTGCGGAAGCAAGGGGTGTGGGCAACCAGTTTGAGCGGCAGCTGCTTGGCGTCGAGGATTTCACCCGCCACCAGGTTGGTCAGCGACACTTCGGCGGTCGGGATCAGGTAGAAGTCAGCCTCGCCTTCGCGGGTGATCTTGAACAGGTCTTCCTCAAACTTCGGCAACTGGCCAGTGCCCTGCAGCGCGGGCGCCTGCACCATGTACGGGGTGTAGTGTTCCTCGTAGCCATGTTCGCCGGTGTGCAGGTTGATCATGAACTGCGCCAGGGCGCGGTGCAGACGGGCAACCGGACCACGCAGCACAGCAAAACGGGCACCGGACAGCTTGGCAGCCGCTTCGAAGTCCAGGCCACGGCTGATTTCACCGAGGGCCACATGGTCCTTGATTTCGAAGTCGAACGCCTTCGGCGTGCCCCAACGGCGCACTTCGACGTTGTCGTCTTCACTGGCGCCGACCGGCACGCTGGCGTCCGGCAGGTTGGGAATGGTCAGCAAGATGCTATCCAGTTCGGCCTGAATGGCGTCCAGCTCAGCCTTGCCGGCAGCCAGTTCGTTGGCCATGCGCTCGACGTCCGCCATCAGCGGGGCGATGTCTTCACCCTTGGCCTTGGCCTGGCCGATGGACTTGGAACGGGCGTTACGCTCAGCCTGCAGCTGTTCGGTGCGGGTCTGCACCGCCTTGCGGCGCTCTTCCAGTGATTCGATGCGCGCGACATCCAGGCTGAAGCCACGGGAGGCCAGGCGATCCGCCACTTCCTGAAGTTGGCCGCGTAACAGTTTGGAATCGAGCATATCGTTCTCTCGTTATGTGTAGGTGTTGGTTCAGAATCGGGTCAGGGACAGGCCAGCCCAGGTTGCGAGCAGCCCGCCCACTACGCTGATACTGGTATAGCCCAAGGCAAGGGGCACTTGCCCGCTTTCCATCAGGCGCACGGTATCGAGCGAGAAGGAGGAAAAGGTCGTCAGGCCCCCGAGGAAGCCGACAATCAGGCCGGCGCGCAGTTCGACCGGCGCCAGCGGCTTGTGCAAGAACAAGCCATAGAGCAAGCCGATCAGCAGACAGCCAACCAGGTTGACCGCCAGCGTACCGGCATAGAAGTGCCGTGGCCAGTGGGCCGCTACCCAGTTAGTGGTAGCAAAGCGCAACAAGGTGCCGGCAATACCACCCGCGCTGACCGCGGCGATGAGTGCAATCACGGTTTTCTCCGCTGGCGGGGGCTGTTGCGGTCGAGGTCGGCCAGATGGCGCAGCTTCTCGCCAATTTTCAGTTCCAGGCCACGGGGCACCGGCTGATAGTACTGGCGCGGTTCCAGCTCGTCGGGGAAGTAATCCTCACCGGCGGCGTAGGCGTCAGGTTCATCGTGGGCATAGCGGTACTCGTCGCCATAGCCCAACTGCTTCATCAGCTTGGTCGGGGCATTGCGCAGGTGCAACGGCACCTCCAGCGAACCATGCTCGGCCGCTTCGCGCAGGGCGGTCTTGAACCCCACGTACACCGCGTTGCTCTTGGGTGCACAGGCCAGGTAGGTGATGGCCTGTGCCACCGCCAACTCGCCCTCGGGGCTGCCAAGGCGCTCCTGCACATCCCAGGCTGCCAGGCACAGGCTAAGCGCACGCGGGTCGGCGTTGCCGATGTCTTCGCTGGCCATGCGCACCACGCGGCGGGCGATGTACAACGGATCGCAGCCGCCGTCGAGCATACGTGCAAACCAGTACAGGGCGCCATCGGGGTTGGAGCCGCGCACCGACTTGTGCAGCGCGGATATCTGGTCGTAAAACGCCTCGCCGCCCTTGTCGAAGCGGCGGCGACTGTCACCCAGCAGGCTCTGTAGCATCTCGACGTCGATCTCGCTGCCGTCTTCAGCCAGGTCCGAGGCGTTCTCAAGGAAGTTGAGCATGCGCCGGCCATCGCCGTCGGCGGCGGCCATCAGCATCTTGAAGGCGTCGTCGCCCACCCGCAGGTTGCGCTTGCCCAGGCCACGCGCTTCCGTCAGCGCACGGTTGACCAGCTTGCGCAGGGCCGCTTCGTCCAGGCTCTTGAGCACATACACCCGCGCCCGCGACAGCAGCGCGTTGTTCAGCTCGAACGACGGGTTTTCGGTGGTGGCACCGATGAACAGCAGGGTGCCGTCCTCGACATAGGGCAAAAACGCGTCCTGCTGCGACTTGTTGAAGCGGTGCACCTCGTCAACGAACAGGATGGTGCGACGGCCATATTGGCCAGCCTGCTGTTTGGCCACCTCCACCGCCTGGCGAATCTCTTTCACCCCGGCCAGCACCGCCGACACCGTTTCGAAGTGCGCATCGCAGAACTGCGCCAGCAACCGCGCCAGCGTGGTCTTGCCGACCCCGGGCGGCCCCCAGAAGATCATCGAGTGCAGCGCACCTTGTTCCAGCGCTTCGCGCAGCGGTTTACCGCGCGCCAGCAGGTGCTCCTGGCCGACGTACTCATCCAGGCTGGACGGGCGCAGACGGGCGGCCAGGGGCTGGGCGACAGGTTCGCTTCGAAACAGGTCCATGGCGAGCTCTGGTTACTCCTTGATCACGTCCGCGCCTTTGGGGATGTCGAACTTGAACTTGCTGTCCGGCACCGCCTGGTTGGCCTTGACGCCATTGAACAGGATGTTGGTGCGCTGGCCGACGCTGTCGATCAGCTGCATGTCATTGATCAGGCCTTTGCGGAACGACACGCGCAGCGAGTCGAACAACGTGTCCTTGGTCTTTGGCTTGAGGGTGAAGTCCATCACCTCACCCTGCTCCTTCGAGGCGATGTCGAAGCTCTGGCTGATCTTCGACACATCCCCTGACAGCAGCAGCGCCGGGGTCTGGTTCAGGCGCACGTCGAGCTTCTTGATGGTGACCTGCTCCAGGTCCGGGTCCCACAGGGTGACGTTCTTGCCGTCCGACACCACCACCTGCTCCTGCGGTGCATCGGTGTGCCAGTAGAACAGGCCAGGGCGCTTGACCGTCATCTTGCCCGAGGTTTCCTGCAGGCTGGTGCCATCGGCGCCCAGGGTCAGCTGGGAGAAGTTGGCCTCGATGGTCTGCGACTTTTCCAGTAACTGGGTCAGGCGTTGTACGTCTTGCTCACCGGCATAAGCAGTAACCGAGCCCAGGGTAAGGGCAGAAACCAACAGCATGCGAATCGCGCGCATGGGAATCCTCATTGAGCGTTGAAAAGGCCGGGCGCCACCGTTGGCACCCGGCAGGGTGTTCATCAGTCGCGCGGGCCGCCCGGGGCTATCACTTCCCGCGAGCCGTTGCTGTTCATCGGGGTGACAACGCCGGCCATCTCCATCGACTCGATCATGCGCGCGGCACGGTTGTAGCCGATCTTCAGCTTGCGTTGCACGGCAGAAATGGAGGCGCGACGGCTCTCAAGCACGAATTGCACCGCTTCATCATACAGGGCGTCGGTTTCGGCATCGTCACCCTCGCCACCGCCGCCGCCGCCATCAAAGCCGCTACCGGCTTCTTCGACGCCGTTGAGGATGTCGTCGTTGTAGTCCGGGGCGCCACGCAGCTTCCACGCCTCGACCGTGCGGTGCACTTCGTCGTCGGACACGAATGCGCCGTGCACCCGGATCGGCAGGCTGGTGCCCGGCGGCATGTACAGCATGTCGCCATGGCCCAGCAGCTGTTCGGCACCGCCCTGGTCGATGATGGTACGCGAGTCGATCTTGCTCGACACCTGGAACGCCATACGGGTCGGAATGTTGGCCTTGATCAGGCCGGTGATCACGTCCACCGACGGGCGCTGGGTGGCGAGGATCAGGTGAATACCGGCCGCCCGTGCCTTCTGCGCGATGCGGGCGATCAGCTCTTCGACCTTCTTGCCGACGATCATCATCATGTCGGCGAATTCGTCCACCACCACCACGATGGTCGGCAAGGTTTTCAGCGCAGGTGGCTCATCGTCCATGCTCTCACGGCGATACAGCGGGTCATGGATGATTTCGCCCGCTTCCTGGGCGTCCTTGATCTTGCGGTTGAAACCGGCCAGGTTACGCACGCCCATGGCCGCCATCAGTTTGTAGCGCCGCTCCATCTCCGCCACGCTCCAGCGCAGGGCGTTGGCGGCGTCCTTCATGTCGGTGACCACCGGGCACAGTAAGTGCGGGATGCCTTCGTAGATCGACAGTTCAAGCATTTTCGGGTCGATCATGATCAGCCGCGCGTCTTCCGGGCTGGACTTGAACAGGATCGACAAAATCATCGCGTTCACACCCACCGACTTACCGGAGCCGGTAGTACCGGCCACCAACAGGTGTGGCATCTTGGCCAGGTCAGTGATCACCGGCTTGCCGCCGATGTCGTGGCCCAGCGCCAGCGTGACGGGCGATTTCTGCTCGTCGTACTGCGGCGTGGCCAGCACTTCGGAGAAGCGCACCATCTGGCGGTTTTCGTTGGGTATCTCGATACCTACCGTGGTCTTGCCAGGGATGACCTCGACCACTCGCACACTGGTCACGGCCAGCGAACGCGCCAGGTCCTTGGCCAGGTTGGCGATGCGGCTGACCTTCACGCCGGCGGCCGGCTGGATTTCGTAACGGGTAATTACCGGGCCGGGGTGGATCGAATCCACCGCCACTTCCACACCGAATTCCTTGAGCTTGATTTCCAGCAGCTGACCGACGCCGGCCAGGGATTCTGGCGAATACTCGATCTTTTTCTGTTCGGCCGGGTCGAGGATGGAAATCGAGGGCAAGGTGCCTTCCACGGCGCTGTCGACAAACAGCGGCGCCTGCTTTTCCTTCATCGCCCGCTTGCTCGGCTCCGGCGCCTTGGCGGCTGACGGCGGCACAATGGTGGGCGCTGCGTGCTGCTGACGGGGCACCACGGTTTCACGCGGCGCCAATGCCTCAGGCGCCGTTTCACGTGGCGGCACAATCGGTTCGCGTGCAAGGGTTGGCTCACGTGGCTCGACCGGCTGAGCGGGTGGCTCTTCACGCTTGAGGATGCGCTCGCGCAGTGACGGTTTGGCCGGCTCGCGCTTCTCGGCAGCCATCGGCGCGGCCTTGAACACCGGTTCATCCTCGCGCAGCTGTGCCTCGAGGCGCTTGCGCTCGTTGCGCGCTTCCCACCAGCGGGTGGCAGCCCCCTGCACCAGTTCGAACAGGTCGAGGGTGATCTTGCCGGTCAGGTCCATCACCTTGAACCACGACAGGTCGGTGAAGACGGTCAGGCCGAACAGGAACAGGGCAATGAACATCAGCGTGCTGCCCTGCACGTTCAGCAGGTTGCGCGCCAGGTCGCCCAGGCTTTCGCCCAGTGCACCACCGGCGGAGAACGGCAGGCTGGCGGGCGGGTGGAAGTGGATATGCGCCAGCGCTGCCCCCGACAGCACCAGGAACACCAGGCCAATCAGCCGCCAGGAGAACAGCCAGCCGCTCCAATCCCACGGCTGGTGGCGTTCGCGGAAAATCTGCCAGGTCTTGACCGCCAGCAGCAGCGGGAAAATATAGGCGAAGTAACCCAGCACCATGAACAGGATGTCGGCGAAGTAGGCACCGGCACGCCCGGCCGCATTCTGCACCTGGTCGACGTTGCTGGTGTGGCTGAAGCCCGGGTCCGACGTATCGTAGGTCAGCAGCGCCATCCACAGGTACAGGCACAGCGCGCCGACAGCGATCAACGCACCTTCCTTGAGGCGATAATGCAGCTGCTGCCGCCACAGTGGCACAGGCAATGGAGCTGGAGTTGCGGTGGATTTCTTCAAAACGCGTCTATTCCTGCGCGTGGTGCGCGTCCAATAGTGATCGGCCGCTGCGCGACCAACGAACCACTACTTTTAACATTACTGCCCGCCAGCCGCCATGGCGGCACGCCGTATGGGGGTTTGGCCGGGGGCGAATTCATATAGCTGCAATTTGAGCATGCATTTTCTTTTGTGACAAAGGCTTATGCTGTGTTTTTGCACAGGTGTGACAGCAAATGTAGCGGATGGTGCCTGCGGTTTGATGAATGTGTAGGAAATTGCCCTGAATTGCCGCAAAACGGCCTCACCTCCCTGTAGGGGGTAGCTTGTGCAGGTTACCGCGCAGGCTTTGAGGCACCCAAAGAGATTGACCCCGCTTTTGACCCAAGCCATGCTGCCCTCTCCCCTCCCCCACCGCACGATAGACCATGCTCACCTGGCTGACCCGCGACTCGCTGACCTTCCCGCCCCTGGAAAAGGCGCTGCACGACCCCAACGGCCTACTGGCCGCCGGCGGTGACCTGAGCCCCGAGCGCCTGGTGCAGGCGTATCGCCATGGCTGCTTCCCGTGGTACCAGGACGGCCAACCGATCCTGTGGTGGTCACCCGACCCGCGCACGGTGTTGTTGCCTGACCAACTACATGTGTCACGCTCGCTGGCCAAGCTGATGCGCCAAGGCCGCTACCAGGTCAGCTTCGACACCGACTTCCCGGCCGTGATCGCCGCCTGCGCCGCGCCTCGCGACTACGCTGACGGCACCTGGATCACCGACACCATGCGCAACGCCTACTGCGAGCTGCACCGCCGTGGCATCGCCCATTCGGTCGAAGTTCGCCAGGACGGCGAACTGGTCGGGGGCCTGTACGGCCTCGCCATGGGCCAGCTGTTCTTTGGCGAATCGATGTTCAGCCGCGCCGACAACGCCTCCAAGGTCGGCTTCGTGACCTTGGTCAACCACCTGAGAGACGCCGGCTTCGTGCTTATCGACTGCCAGATGCCGACCAACCACCTGCACAGCCTGGGCGCCCACGCCATCAGCCGTGCCGAGTTCGCCAGCTACCTGGCACGCCACCTTGACCAACCCAACAGTGCTTCATGGGTTGCCTAGGCGAGTTCCCGTAGCTGGCTTACACTTAAAACAAAGTCTCACCGAAGGGGTTGATCATGACAGAGTTGGCGCGGTTGAAGTTCTATGCCACTCAGCCCCACTCCTGCAGCTACCTGCCGGAGGAGCAGGCGACCACGCTGTTCCTCGACCCCAGCCAGCCGATGGACGTGCACGTGTACGCCGATTTGTCGGAAATGGGCTTTCGCCGCAGTGGCGACCACCTGTACCGCCCACACTGCCAGAACTGCAACGCCTGCGTGCCGGCGCGCATCCCGGCGGCGCGTTTCATCCCCAACCGCCAGCAGCGTCGCATACTCAAACGTAACGCCGACCTGACCGTAACCGCAGCGCGTCCGGCGTTCAAGGAAGAGTACTTCGAGCTGTACCGGCGCTATATCGAAACGCGCCACGCCGATGGCGACATGTACCCGCCCAGCCGCGATCAGTTTTCCACCTTCCTGGTACGCGACCTGCCGTTCTGCTGGTTCTACGAATTTCGCCTGGAAGGCCGGTTGATGGCGGTGGCAGTGTGCGACCTGCTGCCCAATGGCCTGTCAGCGGTATACACCTTCTACGAGCCGGACGAGGAGCGCCGCAGCCTTGGCCGTTTCGCCATTCTCTGGCAGATCACCGAAGCGCTGCGCCAGAACCTGGAGGCGGTTTACCTGGGCTACTGGATCAAGAACTGCAAGAAGATGAACTACAAGACGCAGTACCGACCAATCGAGCTGCTGATAAACCAGCGCTGGGTCACCCTCAACTGAAAGCATTGGCTTGACACGCAGTTTTCCGGCATAATCCACGCCACTTTTTTGCCCGGTGCGGATATGCGTCGGGCTAACACTGGATCCGAGGGCTCAACTGCATGTCGAAAGAAGACAGCTTCGAAATGGAAGGTACTGTCGTCGACACCCTGCCCAACACCATGTTCCGCGTGGAGTTGGAAAACGGGCACGTCGTAACCGCGCACATCTCCGGAAAGATGCGCAAGAACTACATCCGTATTCTCACTGGCGACAAGGTCCGCGTCGAACTGACGCCGTACGACCTGAGCAAGGGCCGCATCACCTACCGTGCGCGCTAAACTCAAGCCATGAAAAAGCCCGGCCAGGTGCCGGGCTTTTTTGTGCCTTTTGAAACTGCAGGGGCTGCAAGGCAGCCCCTGCACATCACGCGACCTCAGCGGTGGTTTCGAAGTCGAACACCAGTTCGCCATCGCGCAGGTCGACATGCACCACGCCACCATGCTCGGCCAGCTCGCCAAACAGGATCTCCTCGGCCAGCGGCCGCTTGATCTTGTCCTGGATCAGCCGCGCCATTGGCCGCGCACCCATCTGCACGTCATAGCCCGAAACCGCCAGCCAACCGCGCGCTTCATCGCTGACTTCCAGCAGCACACGCTTGTCTTCCAGTTGCGCCTGCAATTCGATAAGGAACTTGTCGACGATGCTTTTGATCGTCTCCGTGCTCAGGCGGCCAAACTGGATGATGGTATCCAGACGGTTGCGGAACTCTGGCGTGAAGCTCTTGCGGATCACTTCCATGGCATCGGACGCGTGGTCCTGATGAGTGAAGCCGATCGACGCCCGCGCCGCGGTTTCTGCACCGGCGTTGGTGGTCATGATCAGGATCACGTTACGGAAGTCGGCCTTGCGCCCGTTGTTGTCGGTCAAGGTACCGTGGTCCATCACCTGCAGCAGCAGATTGAAGACTTCCGGGTGGGCCTTCTCGATTTCATCGAGCAACAATACGCAGTGCGGCTGCTTGGTGATCGCCTCGGTCAACAAGCCACCCTGGTCAAAACCAACATAACCCGGCGGCGCACCAATCAAACGCGACACGGTGTGACGCTCCATGTACTCAGACATGTCGAAACGCACCAACTCCACACCCAGCGCCTTGGCCAGTTGCCGCGCCGCTTCGGTCTTGCCGACGCCGGTAGGGCCGGCGAACAGGAACGAACCCACCGGCTTGTCTGGCGACTTGAGGCCTGCACGGGACAGCTTGATCGCGGTGGCCAGCGAGTCGATTGCCTGGTCTTGGCCAAACACGGTCAGTTTCAGGTCGCGCTCAAGGTTACGCAGCAGCTCCTTGTCGGAACTGGTGACGTGCTTCGGCGGAATTCGCGCAATCTTGGCGACGATATCCTCCACTTGCGGCACATCGATGCGCTTGACGCGATTGGCCTCTGGCTGCAGGCGCTGGTAGGCCCCAGCCTCGTCGATCACATCAATGGCCTTGTCAGGCATGTGCCGGTCGTTGATGTAGCGCGAAGCCAGTTCGGCGGCGGCGCGCAAGGCTTCGTCGCTGTACTCGATGTTGTGGTGGCTTTCGAAACGCCCTTTCAGGCCGCGCAGAATGCCCACGGTGTCTTCGACCGATGGCTCGCTGACGTCCACCTTCTGGAAGCGACGCGCCAGGGCACGATCCTTCTCGAAGATGCCGCGAAACTCCTGGAACGTGGTCGAACCGATGCAGCGGATTTCACCCGATGACAGCAGCGGCTTGAGCAGGTTGGAGGCATCCATCACCCCGCCCGACGCCGCACCGGCACCGATGATGGTGTGAATTTCGTCGATGAACAGGATGGCCTGCGGACGCTTGCGCAGCTCACCGAGCAGCGCCTTGAAGCGCTTCTCGAAGTCACCACGGTATTTGGTACCGGCCAGCAAGGCGCCCAGATCGAGGGAGTACACCACGCTCTGCGCCAGCAGGTCAGGCACCTGACCATCGACGATGCGCTTGGCCAGGCCTTCGGCGATGGCCGTCTTGCCCACGCCAGCCTCACCCACCAGCAGCGGGTTGTTCTTGCGCCGACGGGCCAGGATTTGCGCCACGCGTTCCACTTCCTGCTCGCGACCGACCAGCGGGTCGATACGGCCGGCACGGGCCAGCTCGTTCAGGTTGCTGGCGTAGGCGTCCAGCGGGTTGCTCGAAGAGGAGGTTTCGCCGCCCTCTTCGTCCTGCATGTCCTGGTCGCTTTCAGATTGCGCACCATGCCCTGGCACCTTGGAGATGCCATGGGCGATGTAGTTGACCACGTCGATACGGGCCACGCTCTGCTGCTTGAGCAGGAACACGGCCTGGCTTTCCTGTTCGCTGAAGATCGCCACCAGCACGTTGGCGCCGGTCACTTCGCGCTTGCCAGAGCTTTGCACGTGGAACACGGCACGCTGCAGCACGCGCTGGAAGCCCAGGGTTGGCTGGGTTTCACGGTCTTCGTCGTTGACAGGGATCAACGGCGTGGTGGAGTCGATGAACTCTTGCAGGTCATGCTTGAGCTTGTCGAGATTGGCGCCACAGGCGCGCAGAACGGTCGCGGCAGCCTCATTGTCAAGGAGTGCCAGCAGCAGATGCTCGACGGTCATGAACTCATGACGCTTCGAACGGGCCTCCTTGAAGGCAAGATTGAGGGTGACTTCGAGCTCGCGGTTTAACATAGCTTCACCTCATACCCAAGTGGTCGGCGATTAACCGTCCTTCTCGATTTCACAGAGTAGCGGATGCTGGCTTTCCCTGGCGTATTGGTTGACCTGCATGGCCTTTGTTTCGGCGATGTCACGGGTAAACAATCCGCACACTGCCCGCCCCTCGGTATGGACGGTCAGCATGATCTTGGTCGCCAGCTCGCGGTTCAGACTGAAGAACGTCTCGAGCACTTCGACGACGAAATCCATTGGTGTGTAGTCATCGTTGAACAAAACCACCTTGTACATCGGTGGCGCCTGCAGGATCGGCTTGGCTTCCTGAACTGCAAGACCTGAGCCGTCGTCCTCATTCGATTGCGGGCGATCCTGATTGAATGTTAGTCGAATCTCACTAGGTGCATGCATGGAAAGAATTTCATCATGAGCGTCAGGTTAAGGTTGCAGGTTGACTGCACAGGCCACCGCCAGCGCAGGCGCCGCGTGACCTTGACTATCGGCAAAACGGTGTTACAACCAATAAGAACCCACCGTGGTCGATAAAGATCCGCGCAGTCAACCAGATTTTTCGCAAGGTTCGTATGCGGATGAAGTGGATGATACTCCAGTGATGGAGTCCTTTGCAGAGGGACATAGGGATGGCAAGCGGTAAAGTCAAGTGGTTCAACAATGCCAAGGGCTATGGATTCATCAATGAGGAAGGTAAATCCGATGACCTGTTCGCCCATTATTCCGCCATCCGAATGGACGGATACAAGACCCTGAAGGCTGGCCAGGCCGTGGTATTCGACATCGTCCAGGGCCCCAAAGGCTTGCACGCCGTTGAAATCAAAGATGCTGCGGCCGCCGCGGCAGAGGCTGCCAGACCCGTGGGTGAGCCGCAAAGCGAAACTGCAAAAGCCTGACTGCCTGCGCTGTGCCGATAGACGAAAAAACCGGCCGCCTCTTTACAGGAGACGGCCGGTTTTCTGTTGCCTTACATGTGTTTGATCATTTCATCGCCAAAGCCTGAGCTGCTTACCAGCTTGGCGCCTTCCATCAACCGCTCGAAATCGTAGGTCACGGTCTTGGCCGCAATGGCGCCATTGGTGCCCTTGATGATCAGGTCGGCGGCCTCGGTCCAACCCATGTGGCGCAGCATCATCTCTGCCGAGAGGATCACCGAGCCCGGGTTGACCTTGTCCTGCCCGGCATACTTGGGCGCCGTGCCGTGAGTGGCCTCGAACATGGCCACGGTGTCGGACAGGTTGGCGCCCGGGGCAATGCCGATACCGCCCACTTCCGCCGCCAGGGCATCGGACAGGTAGTCACCATTGAGGTTGAGGGTGGCGATCACATCGTACTCGGCAGGGCGCAGCAGGATCTGCTGCAGCATGGCGTCGGCGATGGCGTCCTTGACGATGACCTCGCGACCGGTCTTGGGGTTCTTGAACTTCATCCAAGGGCCGCCATCGAGCAGCTCAGCGCCGAACTCGTCACGCGCCACCTCGTACCCCCAGTCCTTGAAGGCACCCTCGGTGAATTTCATGATGTTGCCCTTGTGCACCAGGGTCAGTGATTCGCGGTCGTTATCCACCACATATTGCAGGGCCTTGCGCACCAGACGCTTGGTACCTTCCTTCGACACCGGTTTGACGCCGATACCGCAATCCTGGTCGAAGCGGATCTTGGTGACCCCCATTTCCTCCTTGAGAAACTTGATCACCTTGTTCGCCTCGGGCGAGCCGGCCTTCCACTCGATGCCGGCATAGATGTCTTCGGAATTCTCGCGGAAGATCACCATGTCGACGTCGCCCGGCTTTTTCACCGGGCTCGGTACACCCTGGAACCACAGCACCGGCCGCAGGCATACATACAGGTCCAGTTGCTGGCGCAGGGCCACGTTGAGTGAGCGGATGCCGCCACCGACGGGGGTGGTCAGCGGGCCCTTGATCGACACCACGTAATCACGCACGGCATCGAGGGTTTCCTGCGGCAACCAGGTATCCTGGTCATACACCTGGGTGGCTTTCTCGCCAGCGTATACCTCCATCCAGGCGATCTTGCGCTTGCCGCCGTAGGCCTTGTGCACGGCGGCATCGACCACCTTGATCATCACCGGCGAGACATCGACGCCGATCCCGTCGCCTTCAATGTAAGGAATGATCGGATGATCAGGCACGTTAAGCGAATGGTCTGCATTGACGGTAATTTTGGTGCCGTCGGTCGGAACCTTGATTTTCTGGTATCCCATGCTTGCACTACTCCGCTGTCGGGTGTGGTTTGGACATCGTGCGATCCACTGAGCCTAAACCACATCTGCCGACCTGCAAGGCATGCGACAACCCGCCGCATTGCCGCTTAGTCTTTGGTCTTATAAATGGGCCGATATCACTTGGCCTTGCTGATTAGCCCGAATGGTTTGGTATACTCCGCCGCGACCGAAGGGTCATCGGGGCGAATCCCAGGAAAATGCGGACCGCCCTAGGCCATGAATGGCCATAAAGCCTGGGTTGTTACCGCAGCTCAGCACTTGACGCTCGACTGATGCATCCACCATCACCGCTCGCAGCCTCTCGACTTTCCGCTCATGGCGCTGCCAGGGCGATGCGCCTACCCTGCGCACCACGAGACTCGAGCACGCTCAGCACACAGAGAGTTAACCCGCATGCCCACCCGTTCCAAGATCATCTATACCTTCACCGACGAAGCCCCCGCCCTCGCCACTTACTCGCTGCTGCCGATCATCGAAGCGTTCACCGCTTCGGCTGACATCGCTGTCGAAACTCGCGACATCTCCCTGGCTGGCCGTATCCTTGCCGCCTTCCCGGAGCAACTGGGCGCAGAGAAGCAAGTAGGCGATCACCTGGCGGAACTGGGCCAGCTGGCTACCACCCCTGAAGCCAACATCATCAAGCTGCCGAACATCAGCGCCTCGGTACCGCAGCTCAAAGCCGCGATCAAGGAACTGCAAGGCAAGGGCTTCAACATCCCTGACTACGCCGACGAGCCGGCCACCGCGGAAGAAAAAGAATCCCGTGCCCGCTACGACCGCATCAAAGGTTCCGCCGTGAACCCGGTGCTGCGCGAAGGCAACTCCGACCGCCGCGCGCCACTGTCGGTCAAGAACTACGCCCGCAAGCACCCACACAAGATGGGCGCCTGGGCCGCCGACTCCAAGTCGCACGTTGCCCACATGACTCAAGGCGACTTTTACGGCAGCGAAAAAGCCGCGCTGATCGAAGCTGACGACAGCCTGCGCATCGAGCTGGTCGCCAAAGACGGCAGCACCACCGTGCTGAAAGAAAAAACCGCCGTCAAAGCCGCTGAAGTCATCGACTGCGCCACCATGAGCCGCAAGGCCCTGAAAGCCTTCATCGCCGAGCAGATCGCCGATGCCAAGGCCGCCGGCGTGCTGCTGTCGGTGCACCTGAAAGCCACCATGATGAAGGTCTCCGACCCGATCATGTTCGGCGTCATCGTCGAAGAGTTCTACAACGACGTGCTGACCAAGCACGCCGCTGCCCTGGCCGAAGTAGGCTTCAACGCCAACAACGGTATCGGCGACCTGTACGCCCGCATCAAGGACCTGCCAGCTGACAAGCAGGCCGAGATCGAAGCCGACATCCAGGCCCTGTACGCCGAGCGACCGGCCCTGGCCATGGTCAACTCCGACAAAGGCATCACCAACCTGCACGTGCCGAGCGACGTGATCGTCGACGCCTCGATGCCGGCCATGATCCGTGACTCGGGCAAGATGTGGAACACCGCAGGCGAACTGCAAGACGCCAAGGCCGTGATCCCGGACCGCTGCTACGCCGGCATCTACCAGGCCACCATCGAAGACTGCAAGGTCAACGGTGCCTTCGACCCGACCACCATGGGCAGCGTGCCGAACGTTGGCCTGATGGCGCAAAAAGCCGAAGAGTATGGCTCCCACGACAAGACCTTCCAGGTCAAGGCTGACGGCGTGGTTCGTGTAGTCGATGGCAAGGGCAACGTGGTGCTGGAGCAGAACGTCGAAGCCGGTGACATCTTCCGTATGTGCCAGACCAAAGACGCGCCGATCCAGGACTGGGTCAAGCTGGCCGTCAACCGTGCCCGCCTGAGCAACACCCCGGCGGTGTTCTGGCTGGACCCGGCTCGCGCCCACGACGGCGTCATGATCGAGAAGGTGCAGAAGTACCTGAAAGATCACGACACCACCGGCCTGGACATCCGCATCCTGGCACCGGTCGACGCCATTAAGTTCTCCCTGGCCCGCATCCGCGAAGGCAAGGACACCATCTCGGTGACCGGCAACGTGCTGCGTGACTACCTGACCGACCTGTTCCCGATCATGGAGCTGGGCACCAGCGCCAAGATGCTGTCGATCGTACCGCTGATGAGCGGCGGTGGCCTGTTCGAAACCGGCGCCGGCGGTTCGGCTCCGAAGCACGTGCAACAGCTGGTTGAAGAGAACTTCCTGCGTTGGGATTCGCTGGGTGAATTCCTGGCCCTGGCCGCTTCCCTGGAGCACCTGGGCAACACCTACGACAACCCGCGCGCCAAGGTTCTGGCCAACACCCTGGACCAGGCTACCGGCAAGTTCCTCGACACCAACAAGTCGCCGTCGCGCAAAGTCGGCGGTATCGACAACCGCGGCAGCCACTTCTACCTGACCCTGTACTGGGCCGAAGCCCTGGCTGCTCAGACGGACGACGCTGCCCTGCAGGCACGCTTCGCACCACTGGCAAAAACCCTGGCCGAGAACGAAGCGACCATCGTCGCCGAGCTCAACGCCGTTCAGGGCAAGCCAGCCGACATCGGCGGCTACTACGCCCCGGATGCCGAGTTGACCGCCAAGGTGATGCGCCCAAGCCAGACCCTGAACAGCGCCATCGCTGCCCTGTAAGGTTCGCTTGAAGTAACAGCACAAACCCCGGCCACGCACCGGGGTTTGTGCTTTCTGGGAAAATGGGGCCGCTCTGCGGCCCTTCGCGGGCAAGCCCGCTCCTACAGGAGAGGTGCAGTTTGTGCGACCTGCGCTGCACCTTGTGGGAGCGGGCTTGCCCGCGAAGGACCGCAAGGCGGTCCCGGCAATCTGAAAGGACATGGCAAATGACCTGGCAACCCCACATCACCGTAGCGACCATCGTCGAGCACGAAGGCAAGTTCCTCTTCGTCGAGGAGTTCAAAGCCAACCAGCACGTCTTCAACCAGCCGGCCGGCCACCTCGAGCCCAACGAGACCCTGCCCCAGGCCGCCCTGCGCGAAACCCTGGAAGAAACGGCCTGGGAAGTCGAGCTGACCGGCGTGGTCGGCATCTACCTGTACACCGCCCCCAGCAACGGCGTGACCTACCAGCGCGTCTGCTTCGCCGCCCGCCCCGTGCGCCATCACAACGACCTGGCACTGGACAGCGACATCGTCCGCGCCGTGTGGCTGACCCGCGACGAACTGCTGGCCGACCCCACTCGCTGGCGCAGCGAGCTGGTGCCGCGCTGCCTGGATGACTACCTCAAAGGCCCGCTGCACAGCCTCGACCTGCTACGCGACTGACGCAGCGCCGCGGTTTTGATAGAATCGGCGTTTTTCCCCCTTGATACACACCGGTACCCATGACCAGCCCAGTACTTAAAGACCCCGCCAAGACCCGCGTCATCGTCGGCATGTCCGGCGGCGTGGACTCTTCCGTCTCAGCCCTTCTGCTCATCGAGCAGGGCTACCAGGTGGAAGGGCTGTTCATGAAGAACTGGGAAGAGGACGACGGCACCGAATACTGCACCGCCCGTGAAGACCTGGCCGACGCCCAGGCCGTGTGCGACCGTATCGGCATCAAGCTGCACACCGCCAACTTCGCCGCCGAATACTGGGACAACGTGTTCGAGCACTTCCTTGAAGAATACAAGGCCGGCCGCACACCCAACCCCGACATCCTCTGCAACCGCGAAATCAAGTTCAAGGCGTTCCTCGACTACGCCCTGTCGCTGGGTGCCGACCTGATCGCCACCGGCCACTATGTGCGCCGCCGCGATACTGGCGCGCTCACCGAACTGCTCAAGGGCCTGGACCCGAACAAGGACCAGAGCTACTTCCTGCACGCCGTCGGCGGCCAGGAAATCGCCCGCACACTGTTCCCGGTCGGCGAACTGGAAAAGCCCGAAGTACGCGCCATCGCCGAAAAACACGGCCTGGCCACCGCCAAGAAGAAAGATTCCACCGGCATCTGTTTCATTGGCGAGCGCCGCTTCAGCGACTTCCTCAAGCAGTACCTGCCGGCCCAGCCGGGCGACATTGAAACCACCGAAGGTGAAGTGATCGGCCGCCACCATGGCCTGATGTACCACACCATCGGCCAGCGCCAGGGCCTGGGCATTGGCGGCCTGAAAGATGCCAGTGACGAGCCGTGGTACGTGCTGCACAAGGACCTGGCCCGCAACGTGCTGGTGGTCGGCCAGGGCAACGAGCACCCATGGCTGTTCTCCCGCGCCCTGCTGGCCTCGGACATTTTCTGGGTCAACCCGGTCGACCTCGGCAGCCCACGCCAGCTGACTGCCAAGGTGCGCTACCGCCAGAGCGACCAGCGATGCACCCTGGAACGCACCGCCAGCGGCTACCGCGCCGTGTTCGACGAGCCTCAGCGCGCCGTGACGCCGGGCCAGTCCGTGGTGTTCTACGACGGCGAAGTGTGCCTGGGCGGCGGCGTGATCGAGGCTGCCGAGCCGTGGAGCCCGCGCGCATGAGCAACCTGCAGGAGCAGTTGATCGCGCTGGGCGGTGTGTTCCAGGCCGCCGTGCTTGTCGACCGTATCGCCCGCACCGGCCAGGCCAGTGAAGCCAATATCGGCTGCATGCTGGGCAGCCTGCTGGTGCGTGACCCCAAGGACACCCTGGAGGTGTTCGGCGGTGACGACCTGAACCTGCGCGACGGCTACCGAGCGCTGATCGGCGCCCTCGAGCGCGACCCCAACAGCCTGCAGCGCGAGCCACTGCGCTACGCCCTGTCGATGCTGGGCCTGGAACGCCAGCTGAACAAGCGTGGTGACCTGCTGGACACCATCGGCAACCGCCTGCCGCAAATCCAGTCGCAGGCCGAGCATTTCGGCCTGGTTCACGAAAACGTCATCGCTTCCAGTGGAGCCTTGTATCAAGACACCCTGAGCACCTTGCGCCAGCGCATTCAGGTGCACGGCGACATGCGCTTCCTGCAGCAGCCCAACAACGCCTCGAAGATCCGCGCCTTGCTGCTGGCCGGTATCCGCGCCGCGCGACTGTGGCGGCAGCTGGGCGGGCACCGCTGGCAGCTGGTGTTTAGCCGGCGCAAGTTGCTGAACGAACTGTACGACATGATGCGCAGCCCCACCTGACGGGCTGGGCTGCCCTTTGTAGGAGCGGGCGTGCCCGCGAAGCAGGCGACGCGGTGTATGGCACCGGCTACGCCGGTGTTCGCGGGCACGCCTGCTCCAACAGGGGCTGCCACCAGATCCAAATTGGGCCGACCTTTGGTCAGCCACCCGACCCAGGCGCAATTTTCATGTATGATATGCGCCCTTCCAAAAGCCTGACTGTCCGAGAACACCCCATGCAGCTTTCTTCGCTCACTGCGGTTTCCCCTGTAGACGGCCGTTATGCCGGCAAAACCCAGGCCTTGCGCCCCATTTTCAGCGAATTCGGCCTGATCCGTTTCCGCGCCCTGGTCGAAGTGCGCTGGCTGCAGCGCCTGGCCGCCCACCCGCAAATCGGCGAAGTGCCGGCGTTCTCCGCCGAAGCCAACGCCCTGCTGGACAGCCTGGCCAACGATTTCAAGCTGGAGCACGCCGAGCGCGTCAAGGAAATCGAGCGCACCACCAACCACGACGTCAAGGCCATTGAATACCTCCTCAAGGAGCAGGCCGCCAAGCTGCCTGAGCTGGCCAAGGTCAGCGAGTTCATCCACTTCGCCTGCACCAGCGAGGACATCAACAACCTGTCCCACGCCCTGATGCTGCGCGCTGGCCGTGACGAAGTGCTGTTGCCGCTGATGCGCCAGGTCGCCGACGCCATCCGCGCCCTGGCCCACGCCCACGCCGAAGTGCCAATGCTGTCGCGTACCCATGGTCAGCCGGCTTCGCCGACCACCCTGGGTAAAGAACTGGCCAACGTCGTGTATCGCCTGGAGCGCCAGATCGCCCAGGTTGCCGCCGTGCCACTGCTGGGCAAGATCAACGGCGCCGTGGGCAACTACAACGCCCACCTGTCGGCCTACTCGCAGATCGACTGGGAAGAGAACGCCCGCGCCTTCATCGAAGACGAACTGGGCCTGCAGTTCAACCCGTACACCACCCAGATCGAGCCGCACGACTACATCGCCGAGCTGTTCGACGCCATCGCCCGCTTCAACACCATCCTGATCGACTTCGACCGTGATGTGTGGGGCTACATTTCGCTGGGTTACTTCAAGCAGAAGACCGTTGCCGGCGAAATCGGTTCGTCGACCATGCCGCACAAGGTCAACCCGATCGACTTCGAAAACTCCGAAGGCAACCTGGGTATCGCCAACGCGCTGTTCCAGCACCTGGCCAGCAAGCTGCCGATCTCGCGCTGGCAGCGTGACCTGACCGACTCCACCGTGCTGCGCAACCTGGGCGTGGGCTTTGCCCACAGCGTGATCGCCTTCGAGGCCAGCCTGAAAGGCATCGGCAAGCTGGAAGTCAACGAAGCTCGCATCGCCGCCGACCTGGACGCTTGCTGGGAAGTGCTGGCCGAGCCGATCCAGACCGTGATGCGCCGCTTCAACATCGAAAACCCCTACGAGAAGCTCAAAGAGCTGACCCGTGGCAAGGGCATCACCCCAGAAGCGCTGCTGACCTTCATCGACGGCCTGGACATGCCAGCCGAAGCCAAGGCCGAGCTCAAGCAGCTGACCCCCGCTACCTACATCGGTAACGCGGCGGCCCAGGCCAAACGCATCTAAGCTGAGCGTCGCGTACAACGCCCGGCCTGGCCGGGCGTTTTTATTCCCGTACGAAAATTACGTTTTTTCAATAGGTTGAACATGAATCCTGATACTCCACTGCAGCTGCTCGGCGGCATCTCGGCCCGCGAATTCATGCGCGACTACTGGCAGAAGAAGCCGCTGCTGGTACGCCAGGCCTTCCCGGACTTCATCAGCCCGATCGACCCCGATGAGCTCGCCGGCCTGGCCCTGGAAGACGAAGTCGAATCGCGTATCGTGCTGGAGCACGGCGCGCACCCGTGGGAACTGCGCCGCGGCCCGTTCAGCGAAGACACCTTCGCCGAACTGCCGGAAAAAGACTGGACCCTGCTGGTACAGGCCGTTGACCAGTTCGTTCCGGAAGTGGCCGAACTCCTGGAAAACTTCCGCTTCCTGCCCAGCTGGCGTATCGATGACGTGATGATCAGCTTCGCCGCCCCGGGTGGCAGCGTCGGCCCGCACTTCGACAACTACGACGTGTTCCTGCTGCAGGGCCACGGCCAGCGCAACTGGAAGATCGGCCAGATGTGCAGCAGTGACAGCCCGCTGCTGGAGCACGCCGACCTGCGTATCCTGGCCGAGTTCGAGCAGAGTGAAGAGTGGACACTGGAGCCCGGCGACATGCTCTACCTGCCACCGCGCCTGGCTCACTACGGCGTAGCCGTGGATGACTGCCTGACCTACTCGGTCGGCTTCCGCGCACCGAGCGCTGCCGAAGTGCTGACCCACTTCACCGACTTCCTCGGCCAGTTCCTGCCCGACGAAGAGCGCTACAGCGACGCCGACGCCCAGCCGGTCAGCGACCCGCACCAGATCCAGCACGATGCCCTCGACCGTCTCAAGGCGCTGCTCGACAAGCACATGGGCGACAAGGACCTGCTGCTGACCTGGTTCGGCCAGTTCATGACCGAGCCGCGCTACCCCGAGCAGATCGTTGGCGAAGAGCTGAGCGAGGAAGAGCTGATCGACGCCATTGAGCAGGGCGCCATCCTGATCCGCAACCCCAGCGCACGCCTGGCCTGGTCGGAATTCGAAGACGACCTGCTGCTGTTCGCCAGCGGCCGTAGTTGCCCACTGCCCGGCAAACTGCGAGAGCTGCTGAAGCTGGTATGTGCGGCCGACGCCCTGCACATCGACAACCTGGCCGAGTGGCTGCAGGACGAAGATGGCCTTATGCTGGTACAGCAGCTGGTCAAACAAGGGAGCCTGGGATTCGCCAATGAATAAGATCAGCGTTCGCCTCGCCGATTGGCACAAAGACAACGCCGACATCCGCCGTATCCGTGAAGCCGTGTTCGTCGCCGAGCAGCACATTCCGCCAGAGCTGGAGTTCGATTCTGAAGACCAGGATGCCCTGCACTTCCTGGCCCTGGAAGGCGACTATCCGATCGGTACTGCGCGCCTGCTGGCCGACGGCACCATCGGGCGCATCTCGGTGCTCAAGGACTGGCGCGGCCTGAAGGTGGGCGATGCGTTGGTCAATGCGGTCATCGTCGAAGCGCAGAACCGCGACCTGAAACAGCAGATGCTCAGCGCCCAGGTACACGCCACGCCGTTCTATGAGCGGCTGGGCTTTCGCGTAGTCAGCGAGGAATTCCTCGAAGCTGGCATCCCGCATGTCGACATGGTGCGCGACTCGCGCGCCTGATCCATCACCAGTGCCGTCCTCTTCGCGGGTAAACCCGCTCCTACAAGCACCACGCGTCCCTGTAGGAGCGGGTTTACCCGCGAAGAGGCCGGCACAGGCCATATACATCCCCGCTGACAAAAAACCTGTACATCCATCCAGATAAAACTTGCCTCTGCGCCCCCGCTTGCGCATCCTATGGCCCACCACCCCGATGAAGCGTCCCGGCCATGCGCCTGTTCCTCTGTGAAAAACCCTCCCAGGCAAAAGACATTGCCAAAGTGCTCGGCGCCAACCGCAAAGGCGACGGCTGCTGGCAAGGCACCGATATCTGCGTCACCTGGTGCATTGGCCACCTGCTGGAAACCGCCCCGCCCGACAGCTATGACGAACGTTACAAGCGCTGGAACCTGGCCGACCTGCCGATCATTCCAGACAAGTGGAAGATGCTGGTAAAGCCCAAGACCGCCAGCCAGTTCAAGGCGGTCAAACGTCTGCTCGGTGAAGCGCGGGAGCTGGTGATTGCCACCGACGCCGACCGCGAAGGCGAAATGATTGCCCGCGAACTGGTCGAGCACTGCCGCTACCGAGGCCCGGTGCAGCGCCTGTGGCTGTCGGCGCTGGATGACGCCTCCATCCGCAAGGCCCTGGCGCGCCTGCTGCCAGGCCACGAGACGTTCAACCTGTACCACTCGGCGCTGGGCCGCTCGCGCGCCGACTGGCTGATCGGCATGAACATGAGCCGGCTGTTCACCTTGCTGGGCCGCCAATCCGGCTACCAGGGTGTGCTGCCGGTAGGCCGCGTGCAAACGCCGACCTTGCGCCTGGTGGTCGACCGCGACCGCAGCATCGCCAACTTCGTGCCAGTGCCGTTCTGGGCCATCGACGTACAGCTGGAACACGCCGGCCAACGCTTCAATGCCCAATGGCGCGCCCCCGAAGACGTCTGCGATGACCAAGGCCGCTGCCTGAAGCAAGACCTGGCACAGCGGGCCGCCACCGACATCGGCCATGCCGGCACTGCCCGAGCGGTAAAGGTAGCGACCGAGCGTGTGCGCGAAGCAGCACCGCTGCCCTTCGACCTTGGCACCCTGCAGGAGCTGTGCTCGAAAAAGTTCGGCCTCGGCGCCCAGGAAACCCTCGACATTGCCCAGGCACTGTACGAAACACACAAGCTGATCACCTACCCGCGCAGCGATTGCGGCTATTTGCCACAAAGCCAGCACGCCGAGGCACCCGCCATCCTCGCCGCCCTGCAACGGGCCGATGCCAGCCTGGCACCGCTGCAGCCCTACCTGGAGCCGCAACGCCGCTCGCGGGCGTGGAACGACGCCAAAGTCAGCGCTCACCATGGCATCATCCCCACCGCCGCCGCCAGTGACCCCTCGCGCCTGCCGGCCAAGCACAAGGCCGTGTATACCCTGATCCGCGCCCGCTATCTGGCGCAGTTCCTGCCCAACCATGAGTACGACCGCACCCAGGCCGACTTCGACTGCGCCGGTCATGCGCTGCGTGCTGTAGGCAAGCAGATCGTCGAGCCGGGCTGGCGCCGCGCCTTGCCCGAGGCGCTGACCCCGGCCAAAGGCCGCGAGGCACCACCGGCCCAGGTGCTGCCGGCGCTTCGCGAAGGCCAGGACTGCAACGTACACAGCCTGCAACTGAAAGACCTGTGGACCCAGCCACCCAAACCGTTTACCGAAGGCGACCTGATCAAGGCGATGAAAAACGTGGCCAAGCTGGTGGATGACCCTCGGCTGAAGCAGAAGCTCAAGGAAACCACCGGCATCGGCACCGAAGCCACCCGCGCCAGCATTATCCAGGGCCTGCTCGACCGCGGTTACCTGGTAAAGAACGGCAAGGCGCTGTCGGCCACACCTGCGGCCTTCAGCCTGATCGACGCCGTTCCCCGCGCCATTGCCGACCCCGGCACCACGGCGATCTGGGAGCAGGCGCTGGACATGGTGCAAAGCGGCGAGATGCCCCTGGAAGAGTTCGTCGCCCGGCAATCAGCGTGGATGGGCAAGCTGGTCGAGCGTTGCAGCGGCATGCGCATGACCATCAGCGGGCCAGCGGCCGGGGCGGCCCCGCCCTGGAAGAAGAAACGTCGCGGTGGAGGTGGGAAAAGCAAAGCGGCCGGAAACAAGGCAACTCCGAGCAAGCCACGGCAGCCGCGGAAAAAGGCAACGTCCTGAAAATTACGCCTTCTCACGTCCGGTCTCTCTGCGCGTGCCCCCTGTAGGAGCGGGTTCACCCGCGAAGAGGCCAGCCCAGGCAACACATTAACCACAGGCAAACCACAAACCCCGACCAACACATTGGCAGCGTGAAATTTAACTGCTAACTTTTCATGAAAATAAACATAATAATTTTCACGGAAATCCCGCATGTTCAAACAATCCGCCCAGCACGTCGCCAGTTACTACGCCCAGACCTACCCCGCCAACATCCCATTACGCCCTACCCTGCAAGGCACTCAGGACACCGATGTGCTGATCATCGGCGCCGGTTTCAGCGGCCTGCACACTGCCCTGCGGCTGACCCAGGCCGGCAAGCGCGTAACGCTGCTGGAAGCCAGCCGGGTTGCCTGGGCGGCCTCCGGACGCAACGGTGGCCAGGCCCTGTTGGGCTGGTCGTGCGACATGCCGCCGCTGGAGCAGGCCCTTGGCATCGAACGCACCCAACGGCTATGGGCCAGCATGTGCTGGGCCGCCGACGAGATGCGCGAATTGCCTCAACGCCACGGTTTCGACATCGACTACCGGCAGGGCAGCCTGTGGACTGCGGTATTGCCACGCCGGGTGAAAATGCTCGAAGAGGCCCTGCATGATGCCGAGCATAAATGGGGTTACGACGCCCTGCGCCTGATTGGCCGTGACGAGTTGCCGCAATGGATCGACAGCCCGCGCTACCAGGCCGCGCTGTACGACGCCAAAGGTGCCCACCTCAACCCGCTGAAACTGGCACAGGGCCTGGCCAATACCATCGAGGCTGCCGGCGGGCAAATCTACGAACAGAGCCAGGTGCTCAGCTACCAGCAGGCTCGCGACGGCTATGTCGCCCGTACCGACCGTGGCGAAGTTCGCTGCCAGGTATTGGTGCTGGCCTGCAACGCCTACATCGACCGCCTTGACCGCAGCCTGTCGCGTCGCCTGTTACCAGTCGGTTCCTACCAGGTCGCCACTGCGCCTCTGGATGCCGACTTCGCCCATTCGTTACTACCTCGCAACAGTTGTGTGATCGACAACCAGTTCGTACCCGACTACTTTCGCCTCACCCCGGACCACCGCCTGCTGTTCGGTGGCGGCTGCACTTACCTGGGCGGCATTCCCAAGGACGTCGCCAGCGCCACCCGCCCGTACCTGGAGCGGGTATTCCCGCAACTGGCCGGGGTGGCCATCGACTATGCCTGGGGCGGCCATATCGATTGCAGCATCAAGCGCACCCCGGACGTCGGCCGCGAGGGCCAGCGCTACTGGCTGCAGGGTTTCTCCGGCCATGGCGTTCTGCCGACCCTGGCGGCGGCGCGTGCGGTCAGCGATGCCATTCTCGGCGATGAAGACCTGTTGGCGCTGTACCAAGGCATCGACAACGGCCGCTTCCCCGGTGGCGACCTGCTGGCTGCACCTTTGGAAGCTGCGGCAAAGGCCTGGTACCGCATGCGCGACCGCGTCTGAAGGGCATGAGTGTGGGCCTCTTCGCGGGTGAACCCGCTCCTGCGCATTCAAAATCCATGAGATCCCTGTAGGAGCGGGTTCACCCGCGAAGAGGCCCGCACACACAACACAACTTCCTGATACCCGCCAAAATTCCTCCTATTCTCAATAGCTCCCTTCGCTTCCTGCACCCAGGAGACACGACCATGAGCTATGTAACCACGAAGGACGGCGTACAGATTTTCTACAAGGACTGGGGCCCGCGCGATGCGCCGGTGATCCACTTCCACCACGGCTGGCCGCTCAGTGCCGATGACTGGGACGCGCAGATGCTGTTCTTCCTCGCCCAGGGTTACCGCGTGGTCGCCCACGACCGGCGGGGCCATGGCCGCTCCAGCCAGGTATGGGACGGCCACGACATGGACCACTATGCCGACGACGTAGCCGCCGTGGTCGCCCACCTGGGCACCCAGGGCGCCGTGCATGTCGGCCACTCGACCGGCGGCGGCGAAGTGGTGCGCTACATGGCACGGCACCCTGAAGACAAGGTGGCCAAGGCCGTGCTGATCGCAGCCGTACCCCCTTTGATGGTGCAAACCCCCGGCAACCCCGGAGGCCTGCCCAAGTCGGTATTCGACGGTTTCCAGGCCCAGGTTGCCAGCAACCGGGCGCAGTTCTACCGGGATGTGCCAACAGGGCCGTTCTACGGCTACAACCGCCCTGGGGCCGAAGCCAGCGAAGGCATCATCGGCAACTGGTGGCGCCAAGGCATGATCGGCAGTGCAAAGGCCCATTACGATGGCATCGTGGCGTTTTCCCAGACCGATTTCACCGAGGACCTCAAGGGCATCCAGCAGCCGGTGCTGGTGATGCACGGCGACGATGACCAGATCGTGCCCTATGAAAATTCCGGGGTACTGTCGGCCAGGCTGCTGCCCAACGGCACGCTAAAAACCTACAAAGGCTACCCGCATGGCATGCCCACCACCCATGCCGATGTGATCAATGCGGATTTGCTGGCGTTTATCCGTAGTTGATGCTTTCGCCTGTACCGGCCCTTTCGCGGGTAAACCCGCTCCTACAGGTCCTCCACCGTCCTCAAGACCTGTGCAGTACCTGTAGGAGCGGGTTTACCCGCGAAAGGGCCGGTACAAGCAACACACTTATGTGGTGTCTGTATGCAACTGGCAAATCTACCAGTTGCGCGCCTGCCTATTTTGTTCGAGGGTAGTCTCAATTGACCATTCCCACGCCAGCAGGTTGACCATGTCACAAAACAGGAAGCAATGCTTATTTTACAAAAATGACCACCTGTCTTCGAAAATTGACAGCGGACGTTCCGTGACAGTGTTTTCCATCTCAAACATTCCTCTGGCGGAACACTCAACCGAAACACTATTACTGGCAACAGACTCACGTAACTCCATAGCAAGGCGCTCTTATCGCAGCGGCACTTGCAACCTGACCTACACCGCTTACGGGTACAGCGTTACAGCTCATATGATGGGATTCACCGGACAACGCTTCGATGACGTCACAAACTGCTACCTCCTTGGTAACGGTTATCGCGCCTTTAGTCCGAGATTAGCTCGATTTTATTCAGCAGACAGCCTCAGCCCGTTTACAAAACACACACATAACGCCTATGCCTATTGCCTGGGTGACCCAGTAAATTACCACGACCCTTCGGGACATATGTTACGCCGCCTCAATACAATGTGGAATAGCGTAAAGAATAAGTTCGTGAAGCCCAGGATTCATTACATCAACAAAGCAAGGGAAGCAATCACGAATTTCCCCAACCTCGAACAATACTCCACTATCGTTGACAGTCCAAACGTAACCCAAGACACCCTCCAGATGATCTACAAGCTTCCGAAGATGGACGCCATGCTTGCTGAGCTTAGAGACACAGCAGTCCTTAACTGGCGTTTCAAGAAAGGCAATATTGAAGGCCCCATCATTCAAGACTTTGACTATCTCAAGCATTTGGACATAGACGGACAACTTGCCTACATAGGACTAGTGGAAAAGAGCCATAAGTATAGAGCCCAGTTGAACAACTTAGCATTCGCGTCCCAGCAAACCGCCAAAAGGCATTCGAGCATTCAATTACCCGCTACGTCACCTGATCTATCACATCCAGCCACTCTCAGATCAGTGAGGCGAGGGTCATAAAGACACTAACCTGAACGAGCACGTCTGCATCGGGTTTGAAACAAGTAAACGGCTTGAAACACTGACAGCCTCAGGGACGAGAGATTATCATGGCCGATTATCAGTCCATTTGCCGCAATCCGGCCCTTCAGCTTGAAAGCCTCCCATGCCCTTCGAACTCACCGTAGAACCCCTAACCCTACTCATCCTGGCGCTGGTCGCCTTCGTCGCCGGATTCATCGACGCCATCGCCGGTGGCGGGGGCCTGCTCACCACCCCGGCCCTGCTCACCGCCGGCATGCCACCGCACCTGGTGCTGGGCACCAACAAGCTCAGTTCCACCTTCGGCTCGGCCACCGCAAGTTTCACTTACTACAAACGCAAACTGTTCCATCCGGCGCAGTGGCGCCCGGCATTGTTCGCCACCCTGACCGGGGCGTTGCTCGGCGCCGTCATCGCCCACTACATGCCAGCCGAATGGCTGAACAAGATGCTGCCAGTGATCGTCTTCGCCTGTGGCATCTACCTGTTGTTCGGCGGCACGCCCAAGGCGCCGCTGGATGCCGATGCTCCGATCAAGAAAAAGTGGCAAGTCCCGCAAGGCTTCACCCTGGGCTTCTACGACGGCGTAGCCGGCCCGGGTACCGGGGCGTTCTGGACGGTCAGTACCCTGCTGCTGTACCCCATCGACCTGGTACGCGCCAGCGGCGTGGCGCGCAGCATGAACTTCGTCAGCAACATCGCGGCGCTGACGGTGTTCATCATTTCCGGGCAGGTGGACTACATCGTCGGCCTGTGCATGGGCCTGTCGGTGATGGTCGGCGCCTTTTTCGGCGCACGCACTGCGATCAGCGGCGGCAGCAAGTTCATCCGCCCAGTGTTCATCACCGTGGTGCTGGCGTTGACCGTGCGCTTAGCGTGGCAACACTGGTTCGGGCAGGCCTGAGGGGCTTTGGCAATGGAATGACCATTGCCTGCGCCCTGCGCCTAGTCGGAGCACATTGTTCACTGCAGCTAGGACGGGAAAGCAGGGATATCACAGCCCAGCCGCCGCGCAACATACAGGTCGATCAGGTACCGGGCGATGGACCGCCCGGCCGGCAGCGGCGGCAGGTCGTGGACACTGAACCACTTGGCGTCCTCGATCTCGTCCGGCTGCATGACAATCTCGCCCCCGGCATACTCGGCATGGAAACCCAGCATCATCGAATGCGGGAACGGCCAGCACTGGCTGCCGACGTACTGGATGTTCCGCACCTCCACCGCCACTTCTTCGCGCACTTCGCGCACCAGGCAGTCTTCGGCCGATTCACCCGGCTCGGCAAAACCTGCCAAGGTGCTGTACACCCCGGTAACGAAGCGTGGCGAACGCGCCAGCAGGATTTCATCACCGCGGGTCACCAGCACGATCATGCTGGGTGAAATGCGCGGATAGCTGCGCAGGTCGCAGGGCTGGCAGTACATCGCCCGCTCCCAGCGAATTTGCGTCATCGCCTGGCCGCAACTGCCGCAGAAGCGATGCTCGCGCGCCCAGGTACCGATTTGTGCGGCATAGCCCAGCACCTTGTAGGTGTCGAAGTCGCCTTCGAGCATGAACGCACGCAGGCCGCGCCAGCTGCAGCCAGGCACATCAGTGGCGCTGCGCAGTTCCAGCAGGAACACCGGCTGGCCGTCAAAGTGGCCGATGCCGTGCTCGCACAGCACGTCGAGGTCCTGGCGCTTGAGCCAGTCGCGGGGGAACAGCGCGCCGTTGGCGTCCACCAGAAACCCTTCAGGGCTGCGGGCCACGGCCAGCCCCCCGGTCATCTGTGGGTCGAGTACTGCAGTAGTCCAGCGTGCTGACATGTCGGGGGTTCCTTTACTGCGCGTCCCCCGGCCCGATCAGTCGGCGAACGTCGGTTTCTGTTTGCTCATGTGCGCCGCCACAGCCACGCGCAGGTCTTCGGACTGCAGCATTGCGGCGTTCCAGGTGGCAATGTAGTCCAGGCCATCGTCGATGCGATGGTCACGCATGTAGCTGAGCATTTCCTTGGTGCCGGCCACAGCGATCGGCGATTTTGCGGCAATCTCGCGGGCGATGGCAAAGACGCCGTCCATCAGTGCGGCCTGATCATCATAGACTCGGTTGACCAGGCCGATGCGCAGCGCCTCGTCGGCCTCGACATTGCGCCCGGTAAACGCCAGCTCCCGCATGATGCCGTCGCCAATGATGCGTGGCAAACGTTGCAATGTGCCAACATCGGCCGCCATACCCATGTCGATTTCCTTGATCGAGAACTGCGCGTCACTGCTGCAGTAGCGCATGTCGCACGCCGAGATGAGGTCGATGGCGCCGCCGATGCAGTAACCTTGCACGGCCGCCAGTACGGGTTTGCGGCACGTGTCCACTGCGTTGAACGAGGCCTGCAGCCGCTGGATGGTCTTGCGCAGGAAGCGTGCATTGCGGCCCACGTCCTTGCCCATCTGCCCAGCCAGCGAGGCCAGCATCATCAGGTCGATACCGGCGGAAAAGTGCTTGCCAGCGCCGCTGATCACCACCGCGCGCACGGCATCGGTGTCATCGATCCACTGGAAGATGTCGACGATTTCCTCCCAGAAGGCCGCATTCATCGCGTTGACCTTCTCTGGGCGATTGATCTGAACATGGGCGACGCTGTCGGTCAGTTCGACCTTTAATGCACTGTACTCGGTCACGGGCGGCACTCCTGCGGGCGAAAAGTTCATGGTCCGGATGTTAACTCATGCCGATGACCGTACTTGTGCCAAAAACGGGACTGTATGCCTTGCCTAAGGCGCAATGATCCGGCACCGTGCGCCATCGCTGAATCATAAGGATACATATTCATGTCGCGCTCCCTGACCGGCGCCCTCGCTCACGGTTTCCTGGGCCAGTCGCCGCTTTGGTACAAAGCGGTCATCTGCCTGTTCCTGGTGCTCAATCCGCTTCTGCTGGCAACCATTGGCCCGGCTGCAGCCGGGTGGGCGCTGGTAATCGAGTTCATCTTCACCCTGGGCATGGCGCTGAAGTGCTACCCGCTGATGCCCGGCGGATTGTTGCTGATCGAAGCCCTGCTGTTGCAGATGACCACGCCGCAGGCACTGTACGAAGAACTGCAGCACAACTTCCCGGTAATCCTGCTGCTGATGTTCATGGTCGCCGGTATCCATTTCATGAAGGAACTGCTGCTGTTCCTGTTCTCGCGCATTCTGCTGGGTGTGCGCTCGAAAGCCATGCTGTCGCTACTGTTCTGCGTACTGTCGGCATTCCTTTCGGCGTTTCTCGATGCGCTGACCGTGACGGCCGTGATCATCAGCGCCGCGGTCGGCTTTTATGCGGTCTACCATCGCGTGGCGTCCGGCGCCAACCCGCGTGAAGACAGCGCACTGGACAGCGACCAGCAAGTGGCGCAGTTACACCGTGACGACCTGAACCAGTTCCGCGCGTTCCTGCGCAGCTTGCTGATGCACGGCGCAGTGGGTACCGCCTTGGGTGGCGTGTGCACGCTGGTGGGCGAGCCGCAGAACCTGCTGATCGGCCACGAGATGGGCTGGCACTTCGCTGACTTCTTCCTCAAGGTGGCGCCCGTGTCGATACCGGTGCTGGGTGCCGGCCTGCTGACCTGCGTGTTGCTGGAGAAGCTGCGCCTGTTCGGCTACGGCACGCTGATGCCTGAGACAGTGCGCCAGGTACTGGCTGCCTATGCCGCCGAGGACGATGCCGCACGTACCCAGGCCCAGCGCATCGCGCTGTGGGTACAAGGGCTTGCTGCCCTGATCCTGATCATCTGCCTGGGGCTGCATGTGGCCGAGGTCGGCCTGATCGGCCTGATGGTGATCGTACTGATCACGGCCTTCACCGGCATCACCGACGAGCACCGCCTGGGCCGTGCCTTCCAGGACGCCATGCCATTCACTTCGCTGTTGGTGGTGTTCTTTGCCGTGGTCGCGGTGATTCATCAGCAACAATTGTTCAGCCCATTGATCAGCTGGGTGCTGACGCTGCCGGCCGAACAGCAACCGGGCATGCTGTATCTGGCCAACGGTTTGCTGTCGGCGATCAGCGACAATGTGTTCGTTGCCACCATCTACATCACCGAAGTGAAGCAGGCATTTCTCAACGGCAGCATGAGCCGCGAGCATTTCGAAACACTGGCGGTGGCGATCAACACCGGCACCAACCTGCCAAGCGTGGCGACGCCGAACGGGCAGGCGGCGTTCCTGTTCCTGCTGACCTCGGCCATTGCGCCGCTGATCCGGCTGTCGTATGGACGGATGGTGTGGATGGCGCTGCCCTATACCGTGGTGATGGGCGGGTTGGGATGGTGGGCGGTGACGTACTGGCTGTGAGGCAGGCCTGTGCGGACCTGTGCGGGCCCTTTCGCGGGTAAAACCGCTCCTGCACGGGTTTACCCGCAGGCAATATCGTCTACAACTTTTTCCCCGCACAGGCGTCGAAACACAGGTACGCCCCATCCGCTCCAAGGAGGTCACCCATGGCGCTGCGCACTACACTGCTGCTTTCCTGCATGACCCTGGCCCTGCTCGGCTGCGCCGGCAACGATCACCCGGCACCGCCGCGCACCCAGCAGGTCGACTTGCAACGCTACCAGGGCACTTGGTATGAACTGGCGCGACTGCCGATGTTCTTCCAGCGTAACTGCGTGAAGTCCGAGGCGCGCTATGGCTTGCGCGAGGACGGCCGTATCGATGTAACCAACCGCTGCCAGGAAAAGGACGGCCAGTGGAATGAAGCCAAGGGCATCGCCGAGGCTCAGCAACCGGGCAGTACCGACAAGCTGTGGGTGCGCTTCGACAACTGGTTCAGCCGCCTGGCACCGGGCCTGACCAAGGGCGAGTACTGGGTGCTGTACCACGACAAGGACTACCGCGTGGCACTGGTCGGCCACCCCAACCGCGAGTACCTGTGGCTGCTTTCGCGCACGCCAGCGGTCACCGACCAGCAGCGCGAGCAACTGCTGACAATCGCCCGAGAGCAAGGGTATGACACCAGCAAGCTCATCTGGCGACAGGATAACTAGCGGGCCGTCGACGGCGGGTGGCAATCCGGCTAAGGTGTGCGCCCCGTATCACCTTGGCCGCTTCTGGCCTGAAACAGGAGCCTGAGCATGGACCTGCTGTTCCTCGGCACCTCCGCCGGGGTGCCCACCAAGGCACGCAATGTCAGCGCCACTGCCGTGATCGAAGCCAGTGGCAGCCACTGGTATCTGGTCGATTGCGGCGAAGGCACCCAGCACCGCCTGCTGCACACCCCGCTTTCGATCCGCGACCTGCGCGCGATCTTCATCACCCACGTGCATGGTGACCATTGCTTCGGCCTGCCCGGCCTGCTGGCCAGCGCGGGCATGAGCGGACGCACCCAGCCGCTGGAAGTGATCCTGCCCGCCGTACTGCACGATTGGGTACGCCAGGGCCTGATTGCCAGCGACACCTTCCTGCCGTTCGAGCTACGCCTGTTGCCCGTGGAAGCGCTGATCGCATGGCGCAGCGAGACCCTGCAGGTGACCACCGTGCAACTGTCGCACCGGGTGCCCAGCGTGGGTTTCGTATTCACCGAAATCAACCCTGAGCCACGCCTGGACATCCAGCGCCTGGACGCCGAGGGCATACCGCGTGGTCCGCTGTGGGGCGAGCTGGCCAAGGGGTTGACCGTGACGTTCAACGGGCAACTGCTGAACGGCAACGACTACCTGCGCCCTTCGCGTCCGCCCCAGCGGGTGATCGTGTGCGGGGACAACGACAAACCAGCGCTGCTGGCAGCCGTCGCCAGGGGGGCGGATGTACTGGTGCACGAAGCCACCTTCACCCAGGCGGTGGTCGAACGCACCGGGGGCACGTTCGGCCACAGCACCGCCGCTGAGGTGGCACGCTTTGCCGAGGCCGCTGGCGTGCGCAACCTGGTACTGACGCATTTCAGCGCCCGCTACCAGAACGACCCACGGCGCAGCCCGCACATCGACACCGTGCGCGACGAGGCCCTCGCCCATTACAGCGGGCAGTTGACCCTGGCGCAGGACCTGCAGCGCTATCACCTTGGCCGTAACGGCCTTCTTGAGGCCAGTGCCTAGGCCGCCAGCCGCCCGCTGGCAATTGCCTCCGACGCCGCCAGCATCGCCCGCAACAACACTGCGCAGCCCGCCGCCAGGTCATCGGGCGTGGCGTTCTCGATCTCGTTATGGCTGATGCCGTTTTCGCACGGCACGAAAATCATCCCCGCCGGCCCCAGCTCGGCCAGGAAGATCGCGTCATGCCCCGCCCCACTGACGATGTCCATGTGCGGCAGGCCCAACGCCTTGGCCGACTCGCGTACGGCGTCGACACAGCCTTTGTCGAAGTAAAGCGCCGGGAAGTCTGCCGTGGGCACCAGCTCATGGCTCAGGCCATGCTTGGTACAGGTCGCCTCGATCACCCCGCGCACATCGGCAATCATCGCATTCAACTGCTCGCCCTCCAGGTGGCGGAAGTCGAGGGTCATGCGCACTTCGCCCGGGATCACGTTACGCGAGCCCGGGTACGCCTGAAGGCAACCCACCGTGCCGCAAGCGTGGGGCTGGTGGGCAAGCGCCGTGCGGTTGACCGCCTCTACCACAGCGGCTGCCCCCACCAGGGCGTCCTTGCGCAGGTGCATCGGCGTAGGGCCGGCATGGGCTTCAACACCGCGCAGGGTCAGGTCGAACCACTTCTGGCCCAGCGCGCCGAGGACCACGCCGATGGTCTTGGCCTGGTCCTCAAGGATAGGACCCTGCTCGATATGCGCTTCGAAATACGCCCCCACCGGGTGCCCCGACACGGCACGCGGACCGGCGTAGCCAATGGTGTTCAACGCTTCGCCAACGCTGACACCCTGGGCATCGCGCTTGGCCAGGGTGTCTTCCAGGGTGAACTTGCCGGCGAACACCCCTGAACCCATCATGCACGGCGCAAAACGCGAACCTTCTTCGTTGGTCCACACCACCACTTCGAGCGGCGCGTCGGTTTCCACGCCCAGGTCGTTGAGGGTACGGATCACCTCCAGCCCGGCCATCACCCCGAAGCAGCCATCGAACTTGCCGCCGGTGGGCTGGGTGTCGATATGGCTACCGGTCATCACCGGCGGCAGCTTGGGGTTACGGCCCGGACGGCGGGCGAATATGTTGCCGACAGCGTCGATGCTGACCGAGCAACCGGCCGCCTCGCACCACTGCACGAACAGATCGCGGGCCTGGCGGTCGAGGTCGGTCAAGGCCAGGCGGCAGACACCCCCCTTGGCGGTGGCGCCGAGCCGGGCCAGGTCCATCAGCGACTGCCACAGGCGGGTGCTGTCGACGTGACGGGCGTTGGTCTTCAGGATCTCTTTGACGGGGGTCACGGGCTTCTCCTTCAGGCTTCTTATTGTTTGTACGGGCCTCTTCGAGGCCTCAAGGCAAGGGTTTGACCAACCGCACCGGGTTGCGTGCCGCCAAACCGCCAAGCGCGGCGTACAGTGCACCGCCCAGCAACGAGCCGGTGAACCAGCCATAGTCGTAGAACCAGCTGAAACTGCTGTTGCCAATCGCCATTACCGTCAGCCCTACTGGCAAGGCGAAAGCGGCAAAACCGGCCCAGTTCCACGCGGGATACACGTCATCGCGGTATAGCCCGGCCAGGTCCAGCTTCTGCCGCCGGATCAGGAAGTAGTCCACCACCATGATGCCGGCAATGGGCCCCAACAAGCTGGAATAGCCCAGCAGCCAGTTGGAATACACGCTCTCCAGGCTAAGGTCGGAGACAATCAGGCCCAGTTTCTTCAGCAGTTCATGCCCCATCAACGCCAGGCCGATAAAGCCGGTCAGCCATACCGCGCGGCTTCGGCCGATCAGGCGTGGGGCAATGTTCTGGAAGTCATTGGTGGGCGACACAATGTTCGCCGCGGTGTTGGTCGACAGCGTGGCAATCACGATCAGCGCCATGGCCAGGGCCACCCAGAACGGGCTTTGAATTTTGCCGATCAGGGTGACCGGGTCGGACACCGTCTCGCCCACCAGCGACGCCGAAGCGGCGGTCAGCACCACACCCAGCGCAGCAAACAGGAACATGGTCAGCGGCAGGCCGAAGATCTGCCCGAGAATCTGGTCCTTCTGGCTGCGGGCGTAGCGGCTGAAGTCGGGAATGTTCAGCGACAGTGTGGCCCAGAAGCCGACCATGGCCGTAAGCCCGGCGCAGAAGTAACTGACCACGCTCGCCCCTTCTGGGCGCTTGGGCGGCTGTGCCAACAGTTCGGTCATCGACATGTGCGGCAAGGCCCAGAACAGCAGACCGACGCCCACCGCCACCAGCAGCGGTGCCGACAGCGTTTCCAGCCACTTGATCGACTCGGCGCCGCGCAGCACCACCCACAGGTTCAGGCACCAGAAGATCATGAAGCCAATCACCTCGCCTGTCCCGCCCAGCGCCTTCCAGCCGTCGAAGACCGAACCCAGGAACAGGTGAATGGCCAGCCCGCCGAACATGGTCTGGATACCGAACCAACCACAGGCCACCACCGCGCGGATCAGGCACGGTACGTTGGAGCCGAGAATGCCGAACGACGAACGCAGCAGCACCGGAAACGGGATGCCGTACTTGGTACCGGGAAAGGCATTGAGGGTAAGCGGTATCAGCACGATAACGTTGGCCAGCAGGATCGCCAGCAGCGCTTCGCCAACACTGAGGCCGAAGTAGGCGGTAAGGACACCGCCGAGGGTGTAGGTGGGTACGCAGATGGACATCCCCACCCACAGGGCGGTGATGTGCCATTTGTTCCAGGTGCGCTGGTGCACCTTGGTCGGTGCTATGTCGGGGTTGTAGCGCGGGCTGTCGAGGACATCGCTGCCCTCGGACAGCTCGAACAGGCCATCTTGCTCGACCACTTCCGATCTGCTCTGTTGCATAGGCCCTTCTCCAGTTTTTCTTCTATTTTTCGCTCATCAGGCTGATTCGATGACCGGAGTTCGCACGCGGAATTGTGCTTAGAAATCTCGACCAGATTTTCATCTTGTCAAGTTAGTCAAACACCCTGAAAACCCCATCGCCCATTCGCGCGTTAATTTTTTCCTTTAAATATCAGTAACTTAAAAACCACAGATTTAATGGGAAAATTTTCTTGCTGAATCCAGAATCAGCATCTAGCCTCGAATCTTGTCAGGTCTGACAGGATTGACCGCCCTGCCCGCCCTGGCATCCATGACAATGCAAAGAACCGGCCAAGACCGGTCAGCCTGCGAGGAAAACGGCATGTCCCTGTTGATCCGTGGCGCCACCGTGGTTACCCACGAAGAGCGTTATCCCGCCGATGTCCTGTGTGCCGATGGCCTGATCCGTGCCATCGGGCAAAACCTCGAACCGCCCACCGACTGCGAGATCCTCGACGGCAGCGGCCAGTACCTGATGCCCGGCGGCATCGACCCGCACACCCACATGCAGTTGCCGTTCATGGGCACTGTGGCCAGCGAGGACTTCTTCAGCGGCACCGCTGCGGGCCTGGCTGGCGGCACCACCTCGATCATCGACTTCGTCATTCCCAACCCGCAGCAGTCGTTGCTGGAGGCCTTCCACACCTGGCGTGGCTGGGCGCAGAAAAGCGCCAGCGACTATGGCTTCCACGTCGCCATCACCTGGTGGAGCGAGCAGGTGGCCGAAGAGATGGGCGAGCTGGTGGCCAAGCACGGGGTGAACAGCTTCAAGCATTTCATGGCCTACAAAAATGCGATCATGGCCGCCGACGATACCCTGGTGGCCAGCTTCGAGCGTTGCCTGCAACTGGGCGCGGTGCCCACCGTGCATGCCGAAAACGGCGAGCTGGTGTACCACCTGCAGAAAAAACTGCTCGCCCAGGGCATGACCGGGCCGGAAGCCCACCCGCTGTCGCGCCCCTCGCAGGTGGAAGGCGAAGCGGCCAGCCGCGCCATCCGCATTGCCGAAACCCTCGGCACGCCGTTGTACCTGGTGCACATTTCCAGCCGCGAGGCACTGGATGAAATCGCCTATGCCCGGGGCAAGGGCCAGCCGGTGTATGGCGAGGTGCTGCCCGGCCACCTGCTGCTGGACGACAGTGTCTACCGTGACCCGGACTGGGCCACCGCCGCCGGTTATGTGATGAGCCCGCCGTTCCGCCCACGCGAGCACCAGGAGGCGCTGTGGCGCGGCTTGCAGTCAGGCAACCTGCACACCACTGCCACCGACCACTGCTGCTTCTGCGCCGAGCAGAAAGCCATGGGCCGCGACGACTTCAGCCGCATCCCCAACGGCACCGCCGGCATCGAAGACCGCATGGCGGTACTGTGGGATGCCGGGGTCAACAGCGGGCGTTTGTCGATGCACGAATTCGTCGCGCTGACCTCTACCAACACGGCGAAAATCTTCAACCTGTTCCCGCGCAAGGGCGCTATCCGCGTGGGTGCCGATGCCGACCTGGTGCTGTGGGACCCGCAGGGCACCCGCACCATCTCCGCCAAAACCCACCACCAGCAGGTGGACTTCAACATTTTTGAAGGCCGCACCGTGCGCGGCATCCCAAGCCACACCATCAGCCAGGGCAAGGTGCTCTGGGCCGATGGCGACCTGCGCGCCGAGCCGGGCGCGGGGCGCTATGTGGAACGGCCGGCGTACCCGGCGGTGTATGAGGTGCTGGGGCGCCGGGCCGAGCATCAGCGGCCGATGCCTGTTCAGCGCTGAAGCCACTGGGCTGCTGTGCAGCCCATCGCGACGCAAGGCCGCTCCCACAGGGATCGCGCCAGCTTTTAGAAATTGAGCAAGACAGTTGCTCCCACAAGGACCGCGATCGCCTGTGGGAGCGGCCCCAGAATCGACCGCAATACCTGTCGCCTGCACCAAAAAAAATAGAGAGGCTACAACCGTGACCAACGCCCTGAACCACTTGCCGCGCCCACGGGCCGGCGCCGACCAGTTGGCCGAGCGCTTCAGCGACCTGGCCCCACCCCTCACCGCGCGCCAGGCCGCCCTGGAAAGTGCACGCTGCCTGTACTGCTACGACGCCCCCTGCGTCAACGCTTGCCCCAGCGAGATCGACATCCCCTCGTTCATACACCGCATCAGTGACGAAAACCTGCAAGGCGCCGCCGAGCGCATTCTTTCGGCCAACATTCTGGGCGGTAGTTGCGCCCGCGTGTGCCCCACCGAAATCCTCTGTCAGCAAGCCTGCGTGCGCAACAATGCCCAGGAATGCGCGCCGGTGCTGATCGGCCAGTTGCAGCGTTACGCCTTGGACAACGCCCAGTTCAGCGCACACCCATTCAAGCGCTCGGCAACCACCGGCAAGCGTATCGCCGTGGTCGGCGCCGGCCCGGCAGGGCTGTCCTGCGCCCACCGCCTGGCCATGCACGGCCATGACGTGGTGGTGTTCGAGGCCTGCGACAAGGCCGGTGGCCTCAACGAGTACGGCATCGCCCGCTACAAGCTGGTAGACGACTATGCCCAGCGTGAAGTGGATTTCTTGTTGGGGATTGGCGGTATCGAAGTCCGCCATGGCCAGCGCCTGGGTGGCAACCTTAGCCTGGGCGAACTGCGCGATCAGTACGACGCGGTGTTCCTGGGCCTCGGCCTGAATGCCGTGCGCCAGCTAGGGCTGCCCGACGAGGAAGCACCCGGAGTGGTCGCCGCCACCGAATACATCCGCGAGCTACGCCAGGCCGATGACCTGAGCCAGCTCCCGTTGGCCGACCGCTGCCTGGTGATCGGTGCTGGCAACACGGCCATCGACATGGCTGTGCAGATGAGCCGTCTGGGGGCCCGCGACGTCAACCTGGTGTACCGCCGTGGCCACGCCGACATGGGCGCTACCGGCCACGAGCAGGACATTGCCAAGGCCAACCAGGTACGCCTGCACACCTGGGCCCGCCCTGATGCCGTGCTGCTGGACGACGCCGGCAGGGTCCGCGGCATGCGTTTTGCCCGCACCGAGCTGGCGGAAGGCCGCCTGCGCGATACCGGCGAAACCTTCGAGCTGGCTGCGGACGCCATCTTCAAGGCCATTGGCCAACGCTTTGACGATGCCAGCCTCGGCGACCCGGTGGCTGCGCAACTGGCCCGCGAGGGTGAGCGCATCCGCGTGGACGAAAACCTGCAGACCAGCCTGCCGGGCGTGTACGCAGGCGGCGACTGCACCGCACTGGGGCAGGACCTTACCGTGCAGGCCGTGCAACACGGCAAGCTGGCCGCCGAAGCCATCCATGCCCAACTCATGCTCAACGTGGAGGCAGCGTAAATGGCCGACTTGTCTATCGTATTTGCCGGCATCAAGGCACCCAACCCCTTCTGGCTGGCCTCCGCACCGCCAACCGACAAGGCCTACAACGTGGTCCGCGCCTTCGAGGCCGGCTGGGGCGGCGTGGTCTGGAAGACCCTGGGCGAAGACCCTGCGGCGGTCAACGTGTCGTCGCGCTACTCGGCGCACTATGGCCCCAACCGTCAGGTACAGGGGATCAACAATATCGAGTTGATCACCGACCGCTCACTGGACATCAACCTGCGTGAAATTACCCAGGTAAAGAAGGACTGGCCCGACCGCGCACTGATTGTGTCGCTGATGGTGCCGTGCATAGAGGAATCGTGGAAGTTCATCCTGCCGCTGGTGGAAGCCACCGGGGCTGATGGCATCGAGCTGAACTTCGGTTGCCCGCACGGAATGCCGGAGCGCGGCATGGGGGCGGCCGTCGGCCAGGTGCCGGAATATGTGGAAATGGTCACCCGCTGGTGCAAGACGTACTGCGCGCTGCCGGTGATCGTGAAGCTTACGCCAAACATCACCGATATCCGCCAGTCGGCCCGCGCCGCGCACCGGGGCGGGGCCGATGCGGTGTCGTTGATCAACACCATCAACTCCATCACCAGCGTCGACCTGGACCGCATGGTGGCCCACCCGATTGTCGGAGACCAGAGCACCCATGGCGGTTACTGCGGTTCGGCAGTGAAGCCGATTGCCTTGAACATGGTGGCGGAAATCGCCCGCGACCCGGAAACGCGGGGCTTGCCGATTTGTGGCATTGGCGGCATCGGCAACTGGCGTGACGCCGCCGAATTCATGGCCCTGGGCAGTGGCGCCGTGCAGGTGTGCACGGCAGCGATGCTGCATGGCTTCCGTATCGTCGAGGACATGCAGGACGGCCTGGCACGCTGGATGGACCAGCATGGGCATTCCACTATCGAAGCGTTCCGCGGGCAGGCGGTGGGGCATACCACCGACTGGAAATACCTGGACATCAACTACAAGTCGGTCGCGCACATTGACCAGGAGGCGTGCATTGGCTGCGGGCGCTGCCACATTGCGTGCGAGGACACCTCGCACCAGGCGATTGCCAGCACGCTGAAGGCTGACGGCACGCATGCCTACAGTGTGATCGAAGAGGAGTGCGTAGGCTGCAACCTGTGCCAGATCACCTGCCCGGTGGAAAACTGCATCGAAATGGAGGCACAGGACACCGGCAAGCCATACCTGAACTGGACGCAGGATCCGCGTAACCCCTACCGCGAGGCCAGTTGAAGCGGGTCACCGCCTGAACAGCTGACGCGGCCCCTGTGGGAGCGGCCTTGTGTCGCGACTGGGCCGCACAGCGGCCCCAGCAGTCTTTGCAGCGATACAGACATCGAGGGGCCGCTTCGCGGCCCGATCGCGACACAAGGCCGCTACCACAAAAAGACCACGTCCACCTGGAATGCCGGATCACGGCGCCAGCCCTATTCCCCGCAAGATCACGCTGGTCACCGTCTGCACCGCATTCTCGAAGGCCATGTCAGACAGCACCTCGCCGCCGTTGAGCAACTGCACCTGGTAACCAAAGTCAGCATAGTGCTGGGTAGACGCCCAGATCATGTACAGCAACGCCGAAGGCTCTACCGGCAGAATACGCCCCTCTTCCACCCAGCAGCGGATCTTGGCTTCTTTCATCTTCGCCCAGGGCACCAGGCTTTCGTCGAGGTTCACCCCCAGCACCGGCGCCCCGTGCAGCATCTCTTCGGCCCAGATTTTCGAGCCCAGCGGCCGCGAGCGCGAATGGCCCATCTTTGCCCGGATGTAGCTGGTCAGCACCACACGCGGGTCGTCGAAGTTCTCGAAGCACAGGGCGTCCTGCTTCCACACATCCAGCAGGTCCTGCAGCACCGCGCGGAACAGCTCGTCCTTGGTGCTGAAGTAATAATGCAGGTTGGAGCGTGGCAGCTCAGCCTGCTCGGCGATATCACCCATGGAGGTGGCGCCATAGCCCTTCTCGGCAAACACCTTTTCCGCCGCTTGCAGGATTTTTTCGATATTGCGTCGGCGGATTTCGATCTTGTGATTGGCCATCAGGCTTGGGCCGTCCACACCGCCAGCTCATAACCGTCCGGGTCGATGAAATGAAAGCGCCGCCCGCCGGGGAAGGCAAAGGTCGCCCGGCTGATTTTCGCCCCGGCAGCTTCGATCCGCTGCTGCGTGGCCTCCAGGTCGTCAGCGTACAGGATGACCAGCGGCCCGCCCGGGCGCACCGGCTCACCCGTGGTGAAGCCCCCCGTCAACCGGCCATCGCTGAACTCGGTGTAAGTCGGCCCGTAGTCGGTGAACGCCCAGCCAAACACACTGCCATAGAAGGCCTTGCTCCGTGAGATGTCGCTGACATTGAACTCGATGTTGTCGATCTGCCGGTCAGTACCGCGAATGCCCATGTATGCTCCGTGCCGAAAGGGTTTGGCCTAGTCTACTCCGGTCAAGGCAGTCGCCCTACTCATTCGCTACCCACAACGCGCCCGGTCGCGCGCCGGGCACTGTGCGCGGTGCAGATTCAGCGCGGTGTTGATGATGCCTATCTGGCTGAAGGCCTGGGGGAAGTTGCCGAGCATGCGCTGGCCGGCCGAGTCGTACTGTTCGGCCAGCAGGCCGAGGTCGTTGCACAGGCCGGTCAGGTGTTGGTACAGCGCTTCGGCTTTGCCCTGGCGCCCCAGCAATACATAAACGTCAGCCAGCCAGAACGAACACACCAGGAAGGTGCCCTCTCCCGGCGTCAGGCCGTCGCTGCAGCTGTCACTGTCATAGCGCAGCAACAGGCCGTTCTTCATCAGACGCTGTTCGATCTGTTCCAGGGTGCGCATGAAGCGTGGGTCATCCGCCGGCAGGAAGCCGGTCAGGGCGATCTGCAACAGGCTGGCGTCCATTTCGGTCGAACCATAGGCCTGGACGAAGAACCGGCCGCTGGGGTCCAGGCCGTGCTCGCACACGTCGCGGTGAATTTCGTCCGCCACCTGGCGATAATGCTGCCCGCGCTCGCGGCCTTCTTCTGTGGTGTCGGCCAGCCCTGCGGCGCGGTCGAAGGCGACCCAGGCCATCACCTTGGAGTGCACGAACTGCTGCCGGCCGCCACGCACTTCCCAGATGCCCTCGTCCGGCTCGCGCCAGATGCGTTCGACATAAGGCAATATCAGGCGCGAAATGGCGGCGCCGCGCGGGTGACGGGGCAACCCGCCCCTGATCGCCTGAGTCATCGCATCGGCCAGTTCGCCATAGATGTCCAGTTGTGTCTGCGCCGAGGCGGCGTTGCCCACCCGCACCGGCTGTGAATGTTCATAACCGGCCAACCACGGCAAGGTGTACTCCTGCAGGTCACGCTCGCCAGCCAGGCCATACATGATCTGCATCTGCTCGGGGTTGCCGGCCACCGAGCGCAGCAGCCACTCGCGCCAGGCCTGGGCCTCGTCGAAGTAGCCAAGGTTCATGAAGGCCAGCAGGGTCATGGTCGCGTCGCGCAGCCAACAGAAGCGGTAGTCCCAATTGCGCTCGCCCCCCACACGCTCAGGCAACGAAGTGGTGACGGCAGCGACAATACCGCCGGTGGGGGCGTAGGTCATGGCCTTGAGGGTGAGCAGCGAACGACGCACCAGGGCGGTATATGGCCCTACCTGCGGGCAGCGGTCGGCGAAGGCCTGCCATTGCTCACAGGTGTTTGCCAGGGCGTGGTCGATGTTGCAGTCAGGCTGCACCGACAAGTGCGAGGGCTGGTGACGCAGGCTGAAGACCTGGCGCTGGCCCGTGCTGACGCGAAAGCGGCAGCCGGTATGATGGTCGCGGGCTTGCGGGGGCACGGTGCTGCACAGGATCAAACGGTCAGGGCCGGCGACGGCACTGAGGGTCAGTGGGTCGAGCCGTTCCACCCAGGGCACGCTGCGGCCGTAGTCGAAGCGCATGACCAGGTCCATTTCGAAATGGGTTTCGCCAGACAAGCCTTCGACGATGCGCACCACCGAATTGACTTCGCCCAAGGGCATGAAGTCGAGCACCCGGGCACGACCGCTGGCGGTGACCCAGGTGGTTTCCAGCACCAGGGTGTCGCCCAGGTATTGGCGGCTGCTGTGCGTTACCGGTTCGCAAGGGGCCAGGCGCCAGCGGCCATTTTCTTCGTTGCCCAGCAGGGCCGCGAACACGGCGGGGGCGTCGAAGCGTGGCAGGCACAGCCAGTCCAGCGCGCCATCGCGACTGACCAGCGCCGCACTGCGGCAGTTGCCCAGCAGGGCGTAGTCTTCGATGTGGGCAGGCATTGAGTCTCCTTTGTGTGGTTGCCTGTGCTGCCCGCTTCGCAGGTGCCTGAGGGAATGGAATGCCCTGCAGGCGCGGGCTTGCCCGCGAAAGGGCCGGCACAGGCTTGCAAACCTCTCACCCCAACCGGTGCCACTCCCGCTTGTCGCGGGTCAGCAATTCATTGCCGGCCTCAGGCCCATCTTCGCCAGCCGAGTACTCATGCACTTCGCCGCCCTGGGCCCAGGCATCGAGAAACGGCTGCACCGCTCGCCAGCCGTTTTCGATGTTGTCAGCCCGCTGGAACAGGGTCTGGTCACCGGTCAGGCAGTCATAGATCAGCGTCTCGTAGCCAGTGGCCGGGGTCATCTTGAAGAAGTCCTTGTAGGCAAAACCCAACTCGACATTCTCCATCACCAGCTCTGGCCCGGGCCGTTTGGCTTGCAGGTCGAACCACATGCCTTCATTGGGCTGGATCTGGATTTTCAAGTAGTTGGGCTTGGGCCGTTCCAGTTCCGACTCACGAAACTGCGCATACGGTGCGGGCTTGAAGCAGATGGCAATCTCGGTGTCACGCACGCTCATGCGCTTGCCGGTGCGCAGGTAAAATGGCACGCCGGCCCAGCGCCAGTTGTCGATCATCACCTTCAGCGCCACGTAGGTCTCGGTCTGGCTATCCGGCGCGACGTTGGCCTCCTGCCGGTAGCCTGGCAACGGCTTGCGCCCCTGCTTGCCAGCGCTGTACTGGCCTCGCACGGAGTTCTTCAGGGCCATTTTTGCCGACCATGGGCGAATAGCACCGACCACCTTGGCCTTTTCACCGCGCACCGCATCGGCGCCGAACGCGGCCGGCGGCTCCATGGCCACCATCGCCAGCAACTGGAACAGGTGGTTGGGCACCATGTCGCGCAGGGCGCCGGTGCTGTCATAGAACGCACCCCGGGTCTCGACACCGACGGTTTCCGCTGCGGTGATCTGCACGTGGTCGATGTAGTGGTTGTTCCAGAACGATTCGAACAGGCCGTTGGAAAAGCGGCTGACCAGAATATTCTGCACCGTCTCTTTGCCCAGGTAATGGTCGATGCGGTAGATCTGCCGCTCGCCCATCACCTTCAGCAGGCAGGCGTTGAGCGCCTCGGCGCTGGCTAGGTCGGTGCCGAACGGTTTTTCAACCACCACCCGGCGAAAGCCGCCGGCAGACTCGTCCAGCAGGCCGGCCTGCCCCAGGCGCTGCGCCACCTCGGGGAAGAAGCGCGGCGACGTGGCCAGATAGAAAATGGCATTGCCGTGGCGGGTCTTGTCGATGCGCCTGGCCAGGGCCTGGTAGGTGGCCGGATCGAGAAAGTCGCCCGTCTGATAGTCCAGGCGCTTGGCCAGGCGGGCCCATAGCTTCTCGTCCAGGCACTTGGCGCTGCCCTCGCTTCCTTTGTCACGCTCGACCATGAACGCGTGCAGGCGCGCGGCGAAATCCTCGGCGCTGGCCGGGTTATGGTCGACGCCGACGATGCGCAGGTTACGGTCCAGCAAACCGTCGCGGCTGAGGTTGTACAGCGCGGGCATCAGCAGGCGCTTGACCAGGTCGCCATTGGCGCCGAACAGGAACAGGGTACAAGGAGGGGCGGCCGCAAGGGTCTGTTTAGTCATTCGCCTTTCTTCTCGACGTGGCCACCGAAGCCCAGGCGCATGGCCGAGAGGATCTTGTCACCGTAGGTGCCCTGTTGCTGGCGCGAACGGAAGCGCGCGAACAGTGCGCTGGACAACACCGGCACCGGCACCGCCTGCTCGACGGCGGCGTCGATGGTCCAGCGGCCTTCGCCACTGTCGGACACCGAGCCACTGAATTGCGACAGCTGAGGGTCGGCCACCAGTGCATCAGCGGTGAGGTCGAGCAGCCACGAGGTCACCACGCTGCCGCGTCGCCACACTTCGGCAATTTCGGCCACGTTCAGGTCGAAGCGCTGGTCTTCGGGCAGCTCGCTGCCGCCTTTGCTGCGCAGCAGGTCGAAGCCTTCGGCATAGGCCTGCATCAGGCCGTACTCGATACCGTTATGCACCATTTTCACGTAGTGCCCGGCGCCCGGTGGGCCGGCATGGATATAGCCGTGCTCCGCACGCTGGTGCTCGCCGCTGCGGCCATGGGTACGCGGGATGTCGCCCACGCCCGGCGCCAGCGCCTTGAACAGCGGCTCGAGGCGCTCGAACACGTCCTTTTCGCCGCCGATCATCATGCAGTAGCCGCGGTCCAGGCCCCACACGCCGCCGGAAGTCCCGACGTCCAGATAATGCAGGCCGCGCTTGGCCAGTTCGGCGGCGCGGCGCATGTCGTCCTTGTAGAAGGTGTTGCCACCGTCGATGATCGCATCGCCCGGTTCCAGCAATTCGGCCAGCTGGGCGATAGTCTGCTCGGTGGCGTCGCCAGCCGGCAGCATCACCCAGACCGCGCGCGGCGCTTTCAGCTTTTGCACCAGTGCACCGAGGTCATGCGCGCCCTGGGCGCCTTCGCCCTCCAGGCCGGTGATGGCTTCACGGTTGCGGTCGTGCACCACGGTGCGGTGACCGGCGCGCATCAGGCGCCTTGCGATATTGCCGCCCATACGGCCCAGCCCGATGATTCCCAGTTGCATGAGCCAATGCTCCCTTTTCGAAATGGATGACGACAGTCCAGCTTTTCAGATTAGTCCAGCATGCCGCCCGAGGGTTCAGCGACGAACGGCAAGACCACAATAAACAAAAAAGTTCCCAAGCCCGGTGAAAGAATTCAGAATGCGCCCCGCGTGAAGCGTCTACGCTTTGACTTGTCACCAGCCAAAACCGCGAGGTGTGCTCATGGGTACATTGATGCCAGCAACCCCACCCCAGACCCTCTATGTCTCCGTGCGCCGTGATGAGCTGCGTAAACTGAAGGACGAACGTGACCAGCTGCGTCAGCAGGTTGCCCAACTGAACCTGCTGTTGGCGCAACAGCGCACTGACGATAAAGCGGTCAGCCTCTGATCGATTCCCATGCCGCCTGTGGGAGCTGCATAGCTCCCACCCGATCCTGAAGCCAGTCACCGTCTTTGAACCCTATCGGGCAACCGAAGCGGCCTTGTGCCCAAAAAGGGCCAGCACTGAAGCAGAATCCTGCGCCCATACCCACCTCTTCGCAGCCTAAAGCCACGCTTACGCCTACGCACCCAAACGGTGCATTGCGCGTAACGAGCCACAATTTGGCGCAGCTCGAAACCCCTCTGCCCCACACTCGCCCCCCCCTTTTCGCAACCCGTCACAAACGCCAACGTTTGCGTCTATTGCGCACATAACAATAGTGACCAGTGGGTCACCTTTTTAGCACTTTCTCTCCTACACTCAGTTTTCGGCCCGCCATTTGCTCAATGGAAGAGTGACCCCAAAAAAGTCGAACTTTCAGGAAACCCGGCAGGTCATGAACATAAGTAGGCCAGACGCATCGGGCTATTCCCGATCCTCGGCCCACACACCCCAACCAGTCCAAGCGCCTTCGGCCGGAATGCTGATCGCGTAGTGCCTGCGCGCACGACCCTGGGGCATGGAACGCACTAAGCAGATTCAAACTAGAGAGAACCAGCACGAAACATCGCCACGGGTGCCAGCACCCGACCAAGCATAGGGACGGAGAGAAGTATGATCAGTGCCGCTGTCGAGCCTCACGTAGACGCTTTCAAACCGGATAACCGCGAGCCGCTCACCCCGGATTTCGCCACGACAGGCAAGGCACCCGGCGCCCAGCGCCAGCAAAACCCGAACATGCGCAAGATTCTGTTCGTGACCTCGGAAATCGCTGATCTGGTGAAAACCGGTGGCCTGGGTGATGTGTCCGCTGCCCTGCCCCGTGCCCTGGCGCACCTGCACGATGTGCGGGTACTTATCCCCGGCTACCGCCAGGTGATGGAAAGCGACAACCCTATACATATCGTGGGTGAACTGGGCGGCCATGCGGCCCTGCCGCCCTGCAAGATCGGGCGCATGGACATGGCCGACGGCCTGGTCATCTATGTGTTGATCTGCCCCGAACTGTACCAGCGCGACGGCACACCCTATGGTGCCAACAATGGCCGCGACTGGCCCGACAACCACATCCGCTTCGCCCGCCTGGGCCTGGCTGCCGCCGAAATCGCTGCCGGCGAAGGCAAGATCCACTGGACGCCGGAAGTGGTGCACGCGCATGACTGGCCCGCCGGCCTGGCCCCCGCCTACATGCACTGGCGCGGCCTGAATACGCCCACGCTGTTCACCATCCACAACCTGGCGTACCAAGGTGTGTACAGCCGCGGTTGCAGCCCGGAGCTGGCGATACCCGAACATGCCATGCAGCAAGAAGGCATGGAGTTCTACGGCAAGCTGTCGTTCCTCAAGGCCGGCCTGGCCTACTCCAGCCACATCACCACAGTCAGCGCCACCTATGCCCGGGAAATCACCACCCCGGAATTCGGCTGCGGCCTGGACGGTTTCCTCGCCAGCAAGGCCCAGCAAGGCCTGCTCGGTGGCATCCCCAACGGCATCGACGAAAGCTGGGACTCGGCCACCGACAAGCACCTGCAACACAACTTCAGCATCAATGACTGGGAGGCCAAAGCGCGTAACACCCAGGAGGTGCGCGAGCTGTTCGGCCTGGAAGATTCCGAAGGCCCACTATTCGCCGTGGTGTCGCGGCTGGTCTATCAAAAGGGCCTGGACCTGACCTTGGGCGTGGCCGACTACATCGTCGAGCAAGGCGGGCAGATCGCGATCATCGGCCGCGGCGAGCCGGAAGAGGAACAGGCCATGCGCGAGCTGGCGCTGCGCCACCCGGGCCGCATCGGTGTGCGTATCGGCTTCAATGAAACCGATGCCCGGCGCATGTTCGCCGGCAGCGATTTCCTGCTGATGCCATCCCGCTATGAGCCGTGCGGCCTCAGCCAGATGTACGCGCAACGCTTCGGCTCGCTGCCGGTAGCACGCAATACCGGTGGCCTGGCCGACACCATCGAGTGCGGCGTAACGGGCTTCCTGTTCAACGAGTCCACCGTCGAGAGCTACCGCGAGGCACTCAGCCGCGCCTTCTATGTATACGGCAAGAAGGACCTGCTGAACGCCATGCGCTGCCTGTCGATGACCCAGCCGTTCAACTGGTGCCAGGCGGTTGAACCCTATGCCCGCCTGTACGAGGACCTGGTCAAGCAGACACAACTGAGCCATTACTGAGCGGGGGTCGGAAGATGCACAGACATGGCGCACACTTGCTGGACGCCACGTCGGCGCGCTTCGCCCTCTGGGCGCCGGATGCGCGCAGCGTGAGCGTGGAACTGGAGCAGCAGCCGGCCATCGAACTGCTGCCGGATGATGAGGGTTGGTACAGCGGCGTGGTGCCATGCAAGGCTGGTGACCGTTACCACTACCGTATCGACGGTGAGCTGCAGGTGGCCGACCCGGCCTCGCGCTACCAGCCCGACGGCGTACACGGGCCAAGCCAAGTAGTGGATGTGGCCGGTTACGCCTGGCAACACCCATGGCAGGGCCGGCCTTGGCATGAGGCCGTGATCCAGGAGGTGCATGTCGGCCTGCTCGGGGGTTATGCCGGGGTTGCCCAGCAACTGCCGCGCCTGGCCGAACTGGGCATCAGCGCGATCGAGCTGATGCCGCTGGGGCAGTTCCCCGGCGAACGCAATTGGGGCTACGACGGCGTACTGCCTTACGCCCCACAGAACACTTACGGCAGCCCCGAGCAGCTGTGCGCACTGGTCGACCAGGCCCACGGCCACGGGCTGATGGTGCTGGTCGATGTGGTGTACAACCATTTCGGCCCCGACGGTAATTACCTGCACCAGTACGCCAGCCCCTTCTTCCGTGAAGACCGGCAGACACCCTGGGGCGCGGCCATCGACTTTCGCCGCCCGCAGGTGCGCGAGTACTTTATCCAGAATGCCCTGATGTGGCTGTGCGACTACCGCTGCGACGGCCTGCGCCTGGATGCCGTGCATGCCATCGACCAGCCCGATTTCCTGATCGAACTGGCCCAACGGGTACGCGCCGCCGTAGAACCGGGCCGGCACGTGTGGCTGGTGCTGGAGAACGAGCACAACCAGGCAGGCCTGCTGGAACAGGGTTACGATGCCCAGTGGAACGACGACGGCCACAATGCCCTGCACGTGCTGCTGACTGGTGAAACCGAAGGTTACTACGCCGACTACCAGCATCGCCCCATCGACCAACTGGCCCGGTGCCTTGGCGAAGGTTTCGTGTTCCAGGGCCAGGCCAACCGGCATGGCAAACCACGCGGCGAACCCAGCGGGCATTTGCCGCCCAGTGCCTTCGTGCTGTTCCTGCAGAACCACGACCAGGTCGGCAACCGCGCGCTGGGTGAGCGCCTGACCCGCCTATGCCCCGCGCCAGCTTTGCGTGCAGCCACCGGCCTGTTGCTGCTGGCCCCCATGATTCCGCTGCTGTTCATGGGCGACGAAGCCGGCAGCTGCCAGCCGTTCCTGTTTTTTACCGACTTCCATGACGCGTTGGCCGACGCCGTCCGCGAAGGCCGTCGTGGCGAGTTCGCCCACTTCACCGCGTTCGCCGACCCCACGCAGCGTGAGCACATTCCCGACCCCAACGCCGAACAGACGTTCGCGTCCTCACGCCCGCAAAACAAGGCGGTGATCGCCGGCTGGCACGGCCTTTACCAGCAACTGCTCGACCTGCGCCGCCGCCACGTCATCCCGCACTTGCCCGGCAGCCGTGCGCTGGGCGCCGAGGTGCACGCAGACAAAGCGCTGACCGCGCGCTGGCGGCTGGGCAATGGCAACACACTGCGCATCGACCTGAACCTGGCCGACACCCCGCAGGCGGTCGAACTGCCCGCGCCATCCACACGGCTGTTCGACAGCAGCGACACCCGCCACCCGGATACCCACCTGGCTGCCTACAGCTGTGTGGTCAGCCTGCTTCCCCCTGCCCAGGAGCGCCCATGAGCGAAACCGCCCTGCACCGTCTGGCAACCAGCGTCGGGCTGAACCGCGACTGGATTGACGCCAATGCCAGGCCCCAGCGTGTCAGCGACGACGTGCTGCGCAACGTCCTCGAAGGCCTTGGCCACCCGGCCGGCGATGACGCGGCCGTTGCCGCCAGCCTGCGTGCGGTGGAAACCGCCGAAGACAGCGAACACCTGCCGCCTTTGCTGACCGCCGACCTAGGCCAGCCGCTGGCGCTGGCGCGCTACTTCAGTGCCGCCAGCGTGGCCCACTGCACCCTGGAAGATCACACCTCGGTCACCCTCAGCCTCGATGACCAGGCGCGCCTGCCCGGCGAACTGCCCATCGGCTATCACCAGGTGGAAATCGACAGCCGCCGCTTCACCGTGGCGGTGGCGCCAACACGCTGCCACAGCCTGGAAGACAAGGTGCAACAGCCGCCACCACGCTACTGGGGCCTGGCAGTGCAGCTGTACAGCCTGCGCCGCCCCGGCGATGGTGGCTTCGGCGACTGCCTGGCGCTGGAGCAGTTGGCCCGCTCGGCCGCCGAGCGCGGCGCCGATGCCTTGGCTATCAGCCCGATTCACGCCCTGTCGGCCATCGACCAGGAACACTACAGCCCCTACTCACCGTCCAGTCGCCTGCTGCTCAACACCCTGTACACCAGCCCCGCAGCCCTGCTGGGTGAACGGGAGGTGCGCATGGCCATCGAAGCCTGCGGGCTGGAGCAACAACTCGAAGAGCTGGAGCAGCGCCCTCTGGTCGACTGGCCACGCGCCGCCAGCGCCCGGCTGCGTTTGCTTGAAGCGCTTTATCAAGGCTTCAGCCAAGGCGACCACCCACTACGCACTGATTTTGACAGCTTCCGCGAAGCCGGCGGCCAGACGCTGGAGCACCACTGCCGCTTCGAGGTGCTGCAGGCCCAGGCGGTGGAGCACGGCCTCGGTGCCGACTGGCGCAACTGGCCCAAAGCCTGGCATGACCCCTACCACCCGGAAGTGGAGGCTTTAGCCAATGCCTACCCGGCCAAGGTCGAGTTCCACGCGTTCTGCCAGTGGCTGACCGAACGTGGCCTGCAACGTGCCCACGAAGCGGCCCGCAGCAATGGCATGGCCGTGGGCCTGATCGCCGACCTGGCGGTGGGCGCCGACGGTGCCGGCAGCCAGGCCTGGAGCCGCCAGGACGAACTGCTGGCCGGCCTGAGCGTGGGTGCGCCGCCCGACATCCTCAACCACCTCGGGCAAGACTGGGGCATTTGCGCCTTCTCGCCCGAGGGCCTCAAGCGCAATGGCTATCGCGCCTTCATCGAGATGCTGCGGGCCAACCTCGCCCACGCTGGCGGCCTGCGCATCGACCATGTGATGGGCCTGCGCCGGCTATGGCTGATCCCGCAGGGGGCCAAACCCAGCGAAGGCGCCTACCTCGATTACCCGCTAGACGACCTGTTACGCCTGCTGGCGCTGGAGTCGGTGCGTCACCAGGCGATCATCCTCGGCGAAGACCTGGGCACCGTGCCCGACAGCCTGCGTGAAAAGCTGGCCGAGAAGGCGGTGCTGGGCATGCGCGTGCTGCCGTTCGAGCAGACCCAGCCGGGCCAGTTCAAGCCGATTCTCGACTGGCCAGACAATGCCCTGGCCACAACCGGCACCCACGACCTGGCGCCACTGGCCGGCTGGCTGGCAAACCGCGACATCGACTGGAGACACCGCTTGCAACTGATTGATGCTGCTGCCGAATTGCACTGGCGACACGAGCGTCAGAAAGAACGCGACGGCCTGCGCCGCATCCTGGAGGCCAACTACGGCGAACTGAAGGACAACGACGCGCTGATCGATGCGGCCATCCGCTTCGTTGGCCATACCCGTGCGCCGCTGGTGCTGGTACCGCTGGAAGACCTGCTGGGCTGCGACGAGCAACCCAACTTGCCGGGCACCACCAATGGCCATCCCAACTGGCGGCGGCGCTTTGCCCTTCCAGTACGCGAACTGCTCGACGATGAGGACGCCGCACGGCGCCTGGAGCTGCTGGCCCAGGCCCGCGAACAGGCGTGGGAGCGTGACCGATGAAGCCACTGACCGCGACCCTGCGCCTGCAATTTCACAGCGACTTCACCCTCGATCACGCTGTACCGCTGGTGCCGTATTTCGCCCAGCTGGGCATCAGCCACCTGTATGCCTCGCCCATCCTCAAGGCCCGCGCTGGCTCGCGCCATGGCTACGACGTGGTCGATCCTACCTGCGTCAACCCGGAGCTGGGCGGCGAGGCTGCGCTGGAGCGCCTGGTTGCCGCCCTGCGCCAGCATGGCATGGGGCTGATCCTCGACACGGTGTCCAACCACATGGCCGTGGGCGGTGCCGACAACCCTTGGTGGCAAAGCCTGCTGGCCTGGGGACGGCGCAGCCCGTATGCAGCGTTCTTCGACATCCAGTGGCACTCCAGCGACCCACTGCTGGCCGGGCAACTGCTGTTGCCGTTCCTCGGCAGCGACTACGGCGTGGCGCTCAAGAAGGGTGAGATACCGCTGCAGTTCGACAAACAGCAGGGGCTGCTGCAAGTGGCCCATTACGCGCATCGTTTCCCGATCTGCCCGGTCGATTACGGCTGGATTCTCGCGCTCAGCCCAGAGCCTGCGCTCAAGGTGCTGGCCGAACGCTTTACTGCTTTGGGCGACTCGGCCAACCCGCTGGCCGAGAGCCTGCCACTCCAAGCCGAACTGGCACGCCTGGTGCGCGAAGGTGCCGACCTCGAATCGGCCCTGGTGGCCTTCGACAGCCGCAGCGAGGCCGGTTTCAAGCGCCTGCACCTGCTGCTGGAGCGCCAGACCTACCGCCTGGCCAGCTGGCGCACCGCCGCCGACGACATCAACTGGCGGCGTTTCTTCGACATCAACGAGCTGGGCGGCCTGCGCGTGGAGCGCGCCGTGGTGTTCGAAGCCACCCATGCCAAGCTGTTCGAACTCATCGAGCGCGGCCTGGTGGACGGCCTGCGCATCGACCATATCGACGGCCTTGCCGACCCGCGTGGCTACTGCCGCAAACTGCGCCGGCGGGTTGATGGCCTGCTGGCGCGGCGGCCGCTGAATGCAGGGCTGGAGCACTTCCCCCTGTACGTGGAAAAGATCCTGGGTGCCGACGAGCACCTGCACCGCGACTGGCTTACCGACGGCACCACCGGCTACGAGTTCATGAACCAGGTATCACTGCTGCAGCATGATCCGGCCGGCGAAGTGCCGCTGAGCGAACTGTGGAGCAACGTCAGCGAGCGCCCGGACTTCCCTGAAGAAGTGCGCCAGGCCCGTCACCTGGTGCTCAACGCCAGCCTGGCCGGTGACTGCGAGTCGGTGGCCCAGGCACTGTTGCAGGTGGCGCGCAACGACCTGATGACCCGTGACCTGACCCTGGGCGCGATTCGCCGGGCCTTGCAGGCGTTGGTGGCGCATTACCCGGTTTACCGAACCTACTTCAATGCCTGCGGGCGCCCGGCGCAGGACGAAGCGTTCTTCCAGCAGGCCCTGACCAACGCCCGGCAAGACCTTGCCGAAGCCGACTGGCCGCTACTGGACCAACTTGAACGGTGGCTGGGCGGGCAAGCCTGGCGGCACCTGCCACCCGGGCGCGCCCGCAAGCAACTGCGCCACGCCTGCGTGCGCTTCCAGCAGCTCACTGCCCCCAGCGCCGCCAAAGCCGTGGAAGACACCGCCTTCTACCGCAGCGCGCGGCTGCTGTCGCGTAACGACGTGGGTTTCGAGGCCGAGCGCTTCAGCGCACCCCCCATGCATTTCCACAACGAGGCCCAGCGGCGCCTGCGCGATTTCCCCGACAACCTGCTGACCACCGCCACCCACGACCACAAGCGCGGCGAAGACACGCGTGCACGCCTGGCCGTACTCAGCGAGCGCGGCACGTGGCTGGCCAGCCGGGTGGAGCACTGGCGTGAGCTGGCCGCCCCCCTGCGCGCGCAGTTGGACGACGGGCTGGCACCCAGCCCCGGCGACGAGTTGATGCTGCTACAAACCCTGCTCGGCAGTTGGCCCTTGGACCTCGACCTGAACGACGACAATGCCCTGCGCCAATACGCCGAGCGTGTTCGCCAGTGGCAGCAGAAGGCCCTGCGCGAGGCCAAGCTGCGCAGTAGCTGGAGCGCACCGAACGAGGCCTACGAAGGCGCCTGTGCTCATTACCTCGACGGCCTGCTGCTGGACAGCGAGAACCAGCAACTGCGCAAGTCGCTGGCCGACGCGGCGCAGCTGCTGGCCTGCCCCGGCGCACTCAATGGCTTGGTCCAGGCCCTGTTGCGCATGACCACACCCGGTGTGCCCGACGTCTACCAGGGCAACGAATACTGGGACTTCAGCCTGGTCGACCCGGACAACCGCCGTGCCGTGGACTACGCGTCGAGGCGTCGCACGCTGGACGACGCCACGCCGGCAGCCGAGCTGCTGGCGCACTGGCGCGACGGCCGCGTCAAACAGGCCTTGATCGCGCGGGTGCTGGACTGCCGCCAGGCCCACGCCGAGCTGTTCCGCCGCGGTGCCTACCTGCCACTGACCGTACAGGGCCGGCACGCTGACAAGGTCATTGCCTTTGCTCGCCTGTGGGAAGGCGAGCACGCCATCGTCGTCGCCCCGCGCCTGGCCAGCGGCCTGCTCGGAGGTGCCGCTACACCGTTGATCCCGGCACAGAACTGGGACGACACCCGGCTGGTATTGCCGTTTGCCTTGTCACCTGCCAACTCGACGGGACTTTTCGCCTGTGCGGCGGTCAGCTCTTCAAAGGAGTTGCTGTTGAGCGCCGTGCTGGCGGAGTTTCCGGTCAACGTGTTGATACAACAATCTTGAGCATCAGGAGCGTCATGATGAGTGTCGATGAAAAGCGTATTCGCGAATTTGCCTACCAGATCTGGGAATCCGAAGGTAAGCCCGTAGGAGAGGAAGAACGCCACTGGGAAATGGCCCGCAAGCTGGCCGAGGCCGAAGCACTGGCGCCCAAGGCAGCCCCGCGCAAGAAAGCAGCGGCCAAGCCGAAGGCGCCTGCAGAACCCAAGGCGGCTGCCCTGCCGGGGGTTAAACCCGCCGCAGCGAAAAAGCCCCGGGCGGTAAAAAAGCCTACTGCCGGTTAAGCCTGTCCTGGCCTCTTCGCGGGTAAACCCGCTCCTACAGGCACCTGTGATGACCTGTAGGAGCGGGTTTACCCGCGAAGAGGCCATGCCGGACAGCCCAAATCCCCCTCCATCACGGCCACTCGAGGATCGTCATGAGCCCCCGCACCCCAAAGAAAACCCGTTCGGTCGCACCATCGCGCATCCGCGAAGGCATGCCCTTCCCCCTCGGCGCCACCTGGGATGGCCTTGGGGTCAACTTCGCCCTCTTCTCGGCCAACGCCACCAAGGTCGAGCTGTGCCTGTTCGACTCCACGGGCGAGCAGGAAATCGAGCGCATAGAGCTGCCCGAATACACCGATGAGATCTACCATGGCTACCTCCCCGACGCTCACCCCGGCCTGGTCTATGGCTACCGGGTGTACGGCCCCTACGAGCCGGAAAACGGCCACCGCTTCAACCCCAACAAACTGCTGATCGACCCGTATGCCAAGCAACTGGTCGGCAGCCTGAAATGGTCCGAGGCACTGTTCGGCTACACCATCGGCCACCCGGACGGTGACCTGTCGTTCGACGAGCGCGACAGCGCGCCTTTCGTGCCCAAATGCAAGGTCATCGACCCGGCGTTCACCTGGGGCCGCGACCAGCGCGTGCAGATCCCATGGGAGCGCACGATCATTTATGAAGCGCATGCCCGCGGCATCAGCATGCGCCACCCGGCTGTGCCTGAAGAACTGCGCGGCACCTTCGCCGGCCTGGCCAACGACGAGTTGCTCAAACACATCAAGGACCTTGGCGTGTCGAGCATCGAGCTGCTGCCGATTCACGCCTTCGTCAACGACCAGCACCTGCTGGACAAGGGCCTGAACAACTACTGGGGCTACAACAGCATCGCCTTTTTCGCCCCGCACCCGCGCTACCTGGCCAGCGGCAAGATCGCCGAGTTCAAGGAGATGGTCGCGCACCTGCACGACGCCGGGCTCGAAGTGATCCTGGACGTGGTCTACAACCACACCGCCGAAGGCAACGAGCGCGGCCCGACCCTGTCGATGCGCGGCATCGACAACGCCTCGTACTACCGCCTGATGCCGGACGACAAGCGCTACTACATCAATGACTCCGGCACCGGCAACACCCTGGACCTGAGCCACCCCTGCGTGCTGCAGTTGGTCACCGACTCGCTTCGCTACTGGGCCGGCGAAATGCACGTGGACGGTTTTCGCTTCGACCTGGCGACCATCCTTGGCCGTTACCACGATGGCTACAGCGAGCGTCATGGCTTCCTGGTCGCCTGCCGCCAGGACCCGATGCTGAGCCAGGTCAAGCTGATTGCCGAACCATGGGACTGCGGCCCCGGCGGCTACCAGGTGGGCAACTTCGCCCCGGGCTGGGCGGAATGGAACGACCGCTTCCGCGATACCGCACGCGCCTTCTGGAAAGGCGACGAAGGCCAGTTGGCCGATTTTGCCGCCCGCTTGACCGCCTCGGGCGACATGTTCAACAACCGCGGGCGCCGACCCTATTCCTCGGTCAACTTCATCACCGCCCACGATGGTTTCACCCTGCGCGACCTGGTGTCCTACAACCACAAGCACAACGAAGACAACGACGAAAACAACCAGGACGGCACCGACAACAACCTGTCCTGGAACTGCGGCGTCGAAGGGCCGACCGACGACCCGGGGATCAATGCCCTGCGCATGCGCCAGATGCGCAACTACTTCGCCACCCTGCTGCTGGCCCAGGGCACGCCAATGATCGTTGCCGGCGACGAGTTCAGCCGCACCCAGCACGGCAACAACAATGCCTACTGCCAGGACAGCGAGATCGGCTGGGTGAACTGGGACCTGGACGAGGAAGGCCAGGAGCTGCTGGCCTTCGTCAAGCGCCTGACGCGTCTGCGCCTGGCCTACCCGGTGCTGCGCCGCTCACGCTTCCTGGTGGGTGACTACAATGAGGCAATTGGGGTCAAGGACGTGACCTGGCTGGCACCCGATGGCAACGAGATGAGTGTTGAGCAATGGGAAGACCCACACGGGCGTTGCCTGGGCATGCTGATAGATGGTCGGGCACAGGTCAGCGGTATCGCCCGGCCAGGTGCCGAGGCCACCGTGCTGCTGATCGTCAATGCCCACCATGACGTGGTGCCATTCAAGCTGCCGGCCGTGCCCGAAGGCGATTACTGGAGCTGCTTGGTCGATACCGACCGGCCGGAGTTGCGCAAGGGGCAGCACCTGCAATTCGACAGTACCTTCGAGGTGAAGGGCCGGTCGATGCTGCTAATGGTGTTGCAGCGCGACGAGGAGTGAACCGTGATAACCCAGGCAGGTCTTACGTTTTGATCGCTACGCCATACCTGTGGGAGCGGGTTTGCCCGCTGCCACAGGTTTTAGCGGCGACAGTAAGGCAGGGTTAACTTCAGGAGGATTTGTGAGCCTCGAAGCCGGCAGTAATGGTTTCGCCAGCGTCAGCCAGGCCCCAGCCGTGAAACGCCTGCGGGTACTGACGGTGAACACCCACAAGGGCTTCACCGCCTTCAACCGGCGCTTTATCTTGCCAGAGCTGCGCGAGGCCGTGCGCAGCACCCAGGCCGACATTGTCTTCCTTCAGGAAGTGCTCGGCAGCCACGACCGCCACGCCGCGCGCTACCCCGGCTGGCCACAGACCTCGCAGTATGAATTCCTCGCCGACAGCATGTGGAGCGACTTTGCCTACGGCCGCAATGCGGTCTACCCTGACGGCCACCACGGCAATGCGCTGCTGTCCAAATACCCGATCATCGAGCACCGCAACCTGGACGTGTCGATCACCGGCCCCGAACGCCGCGGCCTGTTGCACTGTGTGCTGGAGGTACCGGGGCAAGGCCAGGTGCATGCGGTCTGCGTGCACCTGTCGCTGCTGGAAAGCCACCGGCAAAAGCAGCTGCAGTTGCTGCGTAAACTGCTGGACGCCCTGCCGGCCAACGCCCCGGTGATCATCGCCGGCGACTTCAACGACTGGAAAAGCCACGGCAACCGCACCCTTGGCCTGCAACGTGACTTGCACGAAGCCTTCGAACGCCACCACGGCCACCTCGCCCGCACCTATCCTGCCCGCCTGCCACTGCTGCGACTGGACCGCATTTACCTGCGTAATGCCGAAAGCCATGGGCCGCGGATTCTGGGGCACAAACCTTGGTCGCACCTGTCAGATCACCTGCCGCTGGCAGTTGAAGTGCGGCTTTAGCAATCATTCTTCATAGCCACGGCAAAGCAAATAGCGATCCCCGCTATACCCTGCTGTTTTTACCAATAAAACAACAGGTTGAGCGTTACGACGTACCTTGAACACTTCCTTCACGCTTTCTTGACGCAAGCGGCGACCTCTCCTTAGCTGAACAATACCAAGCTGTAAAAAACTTGCGCCGGGCCTCTAGCTCGCGCCTTCGTGCGCGTTTGCGATAACTGGCGTACTGGTTTGGGTCGCCCACTGTTTTTGCCGTACAGCTCGTGACAACAGGCCAGATTTCTCGGGCTGCACCACAAAAACAAAGGAGATCCGCCATGAAAAGCACCTCGAACCCCTTGCGCTTCGACAGCATTTTCTACGCGGTTTCCACGTCGCTGCTTCTGGCAACCCCGGTGGAAACGATCGCGTACGAACTGCAGGGTGACCCCACCTCCCCCGGCTTTCTGCAGCAACCTTTAGCGGCGCAACTGTCGCTCGACCCGCTCAGTGCCAGCGGGTTGAGTCTCGGCACCCTCAATGCGTTTTCGCAGCAAATGAGCGAACGCCACCGGCAGGCGCCACCTGACCTGATTGCCAGTCAATGGGCGCAGTTCTTCCCCACCAGTGCGCGCGGCCGCGCGCTGCCCCCGGCACAGCTGGAGGCGCCCAGCCAGCAACTGATGATCGGCCCGGACCTGTTCGTGCGTGAAACAGCAGCGGGCGATGTGCACCGCGCAGGGATTTTCGTGGGGCACAACAACCTGCAAAGCAGCTTCAAAGGCATGCGCCCTCTGCTGGGCGACAAGCAGCGCAAAGCGGTGAACTTGAGCGGAGAAAGCCTGGGGGTGTACTGGAGCATGACCCATGAACAGGGTTGGCACCTGGATGCCGTGGCCATGGGCTCGCGGATCGACGTGATGGGCCGTGGCGAAAACGGCCAGCGCCTGGACGACAGTGGCCATGCAATGACCTTCTCGGTAGAGGGCGGTTACCCGATCCGCCTGGGTGGCAACTGGGTCATCGAACCCCAGGCACAGTTGATCAACCAGCAGTTCTTCCCTGGCAACCAGGTGCAGGAGGAGACCTTGCAAGCCTTCGACAGCCAGCCGAGCTGGAGCGGCCGGGTCGGTGCCAAGTTGTCCGGGCGCTACGAAGTGCGCGGCATGCCCATCGAACCCTATGTGCGGACCAACGTGTGGTATGACTTCAGCAATGCCGATGAGGTGAAGCTGGACCAGGTCGACAAGATTTCCAGCTCGCGCTACTCGACTACCGTGGAGTTAGGGTTGGGGTTGGTGGCGCGGGTGACGCCTTCGGTGGCCATGTTCGTCAGCGCCGATTACAGCAGTGATGTGGATGACAATGACCTGAACGGGTTGATTGGCAGCCTTGGGGTACGGATGCGGTGGTAGGCAGGGCCGGCCTCTTCGCGGGTAAACCCGCTCCTACAACGATCACCGCCGGGTTCGGTACCTGTGTAGGAGCGGGTTTACCCGCGAAGGGGCCCGTACAGCCAACCGATCAGGCGGGCTTCATGATCAACACCCCCAGCGGCGGCAGGTTCAGGGCCAGCGATAATGGCTGCCCGTGGCTGGCCACTGCCTCACTGGCCACCGCCCCCAGATTACCCACGTTCGACCCGGCATACAGCTCGGCATCGCTGTTCAGCAGCTCCTGCCAACGCTCGCCGAACGGCACGCCAATGCGGTAACCCTCACGGGGTACCGGGGTGAAGTTGGCTACCACCAGCACCGGCTCGCCGCTGCTGCTCCAGCGCAGCCAGGCGTACACGCTGTTTTGCGCGTCGTCACCGATCAGCCACTGGAAGCCCTGCGGCTGGCAATCCTGCTCGTGCAGCGCCGGCACTTCGCGGTACAGGCGGTTGAGGTCGCCCACCAGGCGCTGCACGCCCTGGTGCTCGGGATACTGCAGCAGGTACCAGTCCAGTTCGCTGTCGTGGTTCCACTCACGCCACTGGCCGAACTCGCAGCCCATGAACAGCAGCTTCTTGCCCGGATGTGCCCACATGAAGGTGAGGTAGGCGCGCAGGTTGGCGAACTTCTGCCAGCGGTCGCCGGGCATCTTGTCGATCAGCGAGTGCTTGCCGTGCACCACCTCATCATGGGAAATGGGCAGGATGAAGTGCTCGGAATAGGCATAGATCAGCCCGAAACTCATCTCGTTGTGGTGGTAGGTGCGGTGCACCGGGTCGTTCTGGATGTAGTGCAGGGTGTCGTGCATCCAGCCCATGTTCCACTTGTAGGCAAAACCCAGGCCGCCCTGTTGGGTAGGCTGGCTGACCCCAGGCCAGGCGGTGGACTCTTCGGCGATGATCAGCGCACCCGGGGCCTCGTGGGCAGCCACGCCGTTAAGGTGGCGGATGAAGTCGATGGCTTCCAGGTTCTCGCGCCCGCCGTGGCGGTTGGGTACCCATTCGCCAGCCTTGCGCGAGTAGTCGCGGTACAGCATTGAGGCCACCGCATCGACGCGCAGGCCGTCGATGTGGAAATGCTTCAACCAGTGCAGCGCCGAAGCCATCATGAAGCCGCGCACTTCATTGCGCCCGAGGTTGTAGATCAGCGTGTTCCAGTCCTGGTGGTAGCCCTCCAGGGGGTTGTCGTATTCGTACAGCGCAGTGCCATCGAAGCGCGCCAGGCCATGTTCGTCGGTGGGAAAATGCGCCGGCACCCAGTCCAGCAGTACACCGATGCCTCCCTGGTGGCAGGCGTCGATGAACGCGGCGAAATCCTCGGCACTGCCGTAGCGCGAGGTGGGCGCGAACATCGACAATGGTTGATAGCCCCAGGAGCCGCCGAACGGGTGTTCCATGATCGGCAGCAATTCGATATGGGTAAAGCCCAGTTCCTGCACATAGGGCACCAGCCGCTCGGCCAGTTCGCGCCAGTTGTAGAAACGCCCGACTTCGCCCGCTTCGTCCAGCTCGCAGCGCCATGACCCTGGGTGCAGCTCGTAGATCGACAACGGCGCGTTGTAGGCATGGCGCTGGGCGCGTTGCGCCATCCAGTCATGGTCCTGCCAGGCGTGGCTGAGTTCACCGGCTACCTTGGACGCCGTGCTCGGCGGCAGCTCGGTGGCACGGGCCAGCGGATCGGCCTTCAGCGGCAGTATGCCGTCCTTGCCAAGCACTTCGAACTTGTAGGTTTCGCCCACGCCCAGGCGCGGAATGAACAGCTCCCACACTCCCGCGCCATGCCGCAGGCGCATGGGGTGGCGGCGGCCATCCCAGTTGTTGAAATCACCCACCACCGACACCCGCCGGGCATTCGGCGCCCAGACCGAGAAACACACGCCGTCGATGCCATCGACCTGAGTCGGCTGGGCACCGAAGCGCCCGGACAAATCGCGGTGATTGCCTTCCGCGAACAAGTGAAGGTCCATGTCACCCAGTTGCGGGCCGAAACTGTAGGGGTCTTCGGTAACCTGTTCGCCACCGGCCCAGACGATATGAAACTGGTAGGGCTGTGCCTCATCAAGGTGCGCGCTGAACAACCCAGGTAGGCTGCCCTGCTCCATTTCGGCAAGGACCCGCCCGTCATCCCGGGCCTGAACGCGCACTTTCAGGGCATTGGGCAGAAAGGCGCGGACCACCTGCCCGCCTGCGCCGTCGCCGTGGGGGCCGAGTACCGCAAAAGGATCGGCGTGTTCGGCGCGGGCCAGGGCGTCGAGGTCCCGTTGCCGAAGGCCACCGTTTTCACGCGTTGTAACGTTCATTCTGACTCTCCCCAGGTACTGATCAGTCCATGCAGACCATGCAAAGGCACGGCCAGCCAGCTCGGACGGTTTTCGGCTTCGTATGTAATCTCGTAGGCGGCTTTTTCCAGGCAGAACAATTCCAGCGCCGCGCGCTCACCCTCGGCGTGCTGCCAGGCGTGAGGCATGGCGGCGGTGGCCAGCCCATAGGCTTCGACAAAGGCATGCCGGGACTGGTGCAGGTACTGCCGGGCAACCCGCTGCCGGGCTTGCCGCGCCGGCTCGGAAAGGTCCACCGCAGACGCGCTGCGCAAGATCATCGCAGCAGCATAGTCGAAGGAACGCAGCACGCCGCTGACATCCTTGTAGGGGCTGTGTTTTGCCCGGCGCTCTTCAAGGGGCCGGGCGGGTTCACCTTCAAAATCGATGAGGTAGGCATCCCCCTGCACCACGAGCACCTGGCCCAGGTGCAGGTCGCCGTGCACACGCATCAGTAGGCCACCCTGAGCCTGCTTGCTCAGGGTGTCGATGTGCTGGGCCAGACCGTCACGCTGTTGCTGCAGGTCGTCGACCAAGGACTGGCTATCGCTGTCCAGTGCGTCGCGATGCTGCGCCAGCAGGTCGAGGGCGTGGGTCAGTTCAGTGCTGATCTGTGCACACCAGCGCTCGCTGTCCTGCGCATCGCTGGGGCGCGGCTGGAAGGCCGGGTCTTCGGTAGGTGCGGCCAGCAGCAGGTGCATCTCGCCCAGGCGCTGGCCAAGCAAGGCGGCAAAGCCGCTGAGTTCGGCCAATGCGTCAGTGTGCGCTTCGGCGTCGTTGCGGGTGGGCTCCATCTGGTCGCGGATGGCCCGTTCCAGCGTGTTCTGGGTCCAGCCCCAGGCATCGCCCTGGTTGCTCAGGTAACCCTGAGCAATCATCAGCAGGTGCGGCGCGTGTTGCTCGTCCACCCGGCTGACCCAGGCCAGCAGCGGCGAGATGTTGGCAAAGCCGGCGGCGGTCAGGTAGGCACTCATTTCCAGCTCTGGATGGATACCCGGGTTGACCCGGCGGATCAGTTTAAGCACCACGCGATCGCCGATGACCACCGAACTGTTGGACTGCTCGGCGCTGAGGTAGCGCACTTCGCTCTCCTCGTCGAGCGCCAGGCCGGCCAGCTGCTCTGTGCATTCAAAGCGCAATTCACCCTCACCGTCGCCGCACGGCAGACGCAGTCCATCCTGGCAGGCTTGCATCACAGCGTGAATGAACGGCTCAAGGACGAAGGCGTCTGTGATCAAGCCAACCTGGTGGGTACGGCGCACCCGCGACAACGCCAGCTGCTGCGGCAGCGCGGTGTGGATCTGTTCCTCACGCAGCAGGCCGAACGGCAGCTGGTAGCGGGTGGCCGTGCCGTCACTGAGTACCTCGATTTCGCTGAGCAACACCGGCGTGGTGGCGGTGCCGAAACGCACGCCGTAACACAGGCGCACGGCATCGATCGGCCCTTCCTTGCCGGCGAACCAGCGGCGTTTGGGCAGGTACTGCGGCAGGATGGTGCTTTGCAGCGTATCGCTTGCGGGGGCTTGCAGCAGTTCTTCCATGCGCTTGCGCAGTACCAATGTGGTCAATTCGGGTAACCCCTCGGTGGGCTGGATGTGCCAGCTGGGCATGCGATCGCGGCTGGCCAGCAGGAACCAGTAGAACGCATAAGGTGGCAAGGTCAGCAGAAACGGCAGTTGGCCGATTGGCGGGAACGCGCTGCCGCCCAGCATCTCCACCGGTACTTTGTCGGCGTATTGTGACAATTCGAGTTCGGCAGCCTGGGCGGCGCGGGACACGTTGGCCACGCAGAGGATGACCTCGGTATTGCCGTCGACGTCGGTGTACTCGCGGATATAGGCAAGGATGCGCCGGTTGCTGGGCGTGAGGGTGCGCAGGCTGCCGCGGCCAAAGGCCTTCTGCTGCTTGCGCACCGCCAGCATGCGCCGGGTCCAGTTCAGCAGCGAATGCGGATCGTGGCTTTGCGCCTCGACGTTGACGGTCTGGTAACCGTAGAGCGGGTCCATGATCGGCGGCAGCACCAGGCGCTGCGGGTCGGCGCGGGAAAAACCGCCGTTGCGGTCTGGCGACCACTGCATAGGTGTGCGAACGCCATCGCGGTCACCCAGATAGATATTGTCGCCCATACCCAGTTCGTCGCCGTAATACAGGGTTGGCGTGCCGGGCATCGACAACAGCAGGCTGGTCAGCAGCTCTATGCGCCGACGGTCACGCTGCAGCAGGGGCGCCAGGCGCCGGCGAATGCCCAGGTTGATGCGCGCGCGGCGGTCTTCGGCGTAATAGTTCCACAGGTAATCGCGCTCGCGGTCGGTGACCATTTCCAGGGTCAGTTCATCATGGTTGCGCAAAAAGATCGCCCACTGGCAGTTGGCCGGGATTTCCGGGGTCTGGCGCAGAATATCGGTGATCGGGAAGCGGTCTTCCATGGCCAGGGCCATGTACATGCGCGGCATCAACGGAAAGTGGAAGGCCATATGGCATTCGTCGCCGTCGCCTTCACCGAAGTACGGGCGCGTGTCTTCCGGCCACTGGTTGGCTTCGGCCAGCAGCATGCGATCGGGGTAGTTGGCGTCGATCTCGGCGCGGATCGCCTTGAGCACGTCGTGGGTTTCGGCGAGGTTTTCGTTGTTGGTGCCGTCGCGCTCGATCAGGTAAGGGATCGCGTCCAGCCGCAGGCCATCTACACCCAGGTCGAGCCAGAAGCGCATGACGCCGATCACCGCCTTGAGCACCTGCGGGTTGTCGAAGTTGAGGTCCGGCTGGTGCGAGTAGAACCGGTGCCAGAAGTACTGGCCGGCGACCGGGTCCCAGGTCCAGTTGGACTTCTCGGTGTCGAGGAAGATGATGCGCGTGCCGTCGTACTTCTGGTCATCGTCCGACCACACGTAGAACTCGCGCGCCTTGCTGCCACGCTTGGCGTGGCGGGCGCGCTGGAACCACGGGTGCTGGTCGCTGGTGTGGTTGATGACCAGCTCGGTGATCACCCGCAGGCCGCGCTTGTGGGCCTCGGCGATGAAACGGCGGGCGTCGGCCATGCTGCCGTAGTCGGGGTGCACGGCCTTGTATTCGGCGATGTCGTAGCCGTCGTCACGGCGTGGCGAGGGATAGAACGGCAGCAGCCACAGGGTGTTGACGCCCAGCTCGGCGATATAGTCGAGCTTGCTGATCAGCCCGGCGAAGTCGCCGATGCCGTCATTGTTCGAGTCGAAGAACGACTTGATGTGCAGCTGGTAGATGACGGCGTCCTTGTACCACAGCGGGTCGTCGATGAAGGCTGCCGGGCGGGAACGCTTGGCCATGTGCGACTCCTTTCAATTGCATGTTTGCCCCTTCTTGCACCATCGCTGTGGGAGCGGGCGTGCCCGCGAATCAGCCACCGCGGTGCTTGGCACCGGCTCTGCCGGTGTTCGCGGGCGTGCCCGCTCCCACAGGGGAAAAGGCTACAGACCGGTTTTACCCGGCTTTCGCGATGCGCCAGATGCCGAACGGCAGGTGCCAGGGCTCTATGCGCATCCATTGGGTCTTGCCGTACCACGACCAGCGGTGGCCGTTCATCAGGTCTTCACCCTGGGTTTCGGCGTTGTCGTCCAGCCCCAATTCCCACAGGGGCAACTCGAAGTGCGCCTCCTGGGCGTTGTGCGGGTCCAGGCTGACGGCCACCAGGATGTAGTTGTCCCGCTCGGGCGTACGCTTGGCGAAGTACAGGATGTTGTCGTTCCAGCAATTGAAGAAGGCCACGCCCAGGTGGGTTTGCAAGGCGCGGTTCTGCCGGCGGATGCGGTTGAGCTGGGCGATCTCGGCGATGATGTTGCCGGGCTGGGTGAAGTCGCGTGGGCGGATTTCGTACTTCTCCGAATCCAGGTACTCCTCTTTGCCCGGCAACGGCGTGCCCTCACACAGCTCGAAGCCCGAATACATGCCCCACAAGCCTGAGCCCATGGTCGCCAGCGCGGCACGGATAAGGAAACCTGCGCGGCCGGAGGTGTGCAGGAAGAACGGGTTGATGTCCGGCGTGTTGACGAAGAAGTTGGGCCGGTAGCACTGGCTCCACGGCGGCTGGTTGAGCTGCTCGAAATATTCGCGCAGCTCCTGCTTGTGGTTGCGCCAGGTGAAATAGGTATAGCTTTGTGCGTAGCCGACCTTGCCCAAGCGCGCCATCATCGCCGGTTTGGTAAAGGCTTCGGCAAGGAAGATGACGTCGGGGTGCTGGCTGCGCACATTGGCGATCAGCCATTGCCAGAACGGCAGCGGCTTGGTGTGCGGGTTGTCGACGCGGAAAGTCTTTACGCCCTCCTCGACCCAGCCGACCACCACATCGCGCAGGGCCAGCCAAAGCGAGGGCACGGCCTCCGGCGCATAGAAATCGACGTTGACGATGTCCTGGTACTTTTTCGGCGGGTTTTCAGCGTAGCGGATGGTGCCGTCCGGGCGCCAGCTGAACCAGCCCGGGTGCTCCTTGAGCCAGGGGTGGTCCTGGGAGCACTGGATGGCGAAATCGAGGGCAATTTCCAGGCCGTGTTCCGCCGCTGCGGCCACCAGACGGCGGAAGTCATCGCGGCTGCCCAGTTGCGGGTGAATGGCCTCGTGCCCGCCTTCCGGGCTGCCGATGGCATAAGGGCTGCCCGGGTCGCCCGGCTCGGCCTTGAGGGCGTTGTTGCGGCCCTTGCGATGCTGCATGCCGATGGGGTGGATGGGCGGGAAGTACAGTACGTCGAAGCCCATGTCGCGGATCATCGGCAGCCGTTCGTGCACGTCGTTGAAGGTGCCGTGGCGCTGCGGGTCGTCGGTCATCGAGCGCGGGAACAGCTCGTACCAGCTGGCGAACAGGGCGGCCGGGCGGTCGACATCAAGGGGAAACTCAGGGCTGCGAGTCAGGTAGCTGCGGTGTTCGGCTTCGCCCATCAGGCGGGCGGTGGTCGGGTCGAGAAAGACGGCTACCTGGTCATCGGTACTGAGGGTGGCCAGGCGGTGTTGCACGGCCTCGAGCTCTTCGCGCAGGGCGCCGCTGCACAGCTCGATGCCTTTGCCCAGCATCAAACGGCCTTCTTCCAGCTCCAGTTTCACCTCGACGCCGGCGTGGTACTTCTTCTCCAGGTCGTGGCAATAGGTGGCAAACGGGTCGATCCAGGCCTCGATACTGAACCGGTGCGGGCCCAGCTCGGTGGGGGTGAATTCGGCCTGCCACAGGTCGTTGCCCGCCGCCTGCATCGACACGCAATGCCAGCGCCTGCTGTGCGCCTGGCGCCAGTTGAGCATCACCGCCAGGCGGTCGTGGCCGTCGCTGTAGGCCTTGGTGCTGACTGCCACAGGCTGGCCGCTGACGGCCTTGGCGGCGAAGCTGCCAGCGTCGAGCACGGGTTGGGTGTCTTCGATCACGATGCGTGGCGCCAACAGCGCCTGGGCCAGGCTAATGGCCTGGTCGGGGTGATCGTTCGCCATGGGCACGCTTTCAAAGGGCTCGTTTCGTGACATCGACCTTGCTCCCTCAGGCTGGTGGCGGTAAGGGTTCAGAGCCGGGCACAGGCGGGGGGTTCAAAATAATTGAGCGAACGGCAGCTGCCAGCGGTCAGAGCCTACAGCACCTCTTCACCCACCCACGCGAGGTCAGGCCATGAACATTCCCATTCCACCGGAGACACCCGATCCCAACATCGACGACCCGAGCTTGCCGCCACCCGTACCGGAAGAAGACCCGGACGAGCTGCCGATCAAGCCGACCGTGCCGCCGACGGTTGGTGACCCGCCGAGTCAGGAGCCACCGGTGAAGGCTTAAGGGTAGACCACGCTACCTGATATTTTTGCCAGTAGCGGTGCCGATGGGTTGTGCTGAAGATTGAGGCTCCAGATATCAAGCCAGGAGCCTCTTAATCGTGGATACCGCAACCCGCCGGCAGCGTGAGGAATATGAGCGACAAGTGGTCGATATGCTTCAGGATGCAGGTGTGGTCGACTCGGGGCCAGGTACCGTGCTGGCACATCTGGACAGGGACAAATGCGAATTTGCGTTGATGCGCCTGGAGGCGCGTTACAGTGTTCGTTTGCGGCGTGATTACCTGAGCGTTGCCGAGGTTGCCGGCGAACTCTACAAGGCGTTGGATGAGCGCTGACCATTTCGGCCCTTTCGCGGGCTTGCCCGCGCCCACAGGTACTGCGCCGTATCATAGGTCGGCGCGGGCCCTGTAGGAGCAACTGTCTTCTCGTGGAAGCTGGCCTTGCCTGCGCGAAATAGGGGCCGGACAGCCCAGCACATCATTCATGTTGACGCGGTTTAACTGTGCTCGCCGCTACGAATGACCGTTACTGGATCACTGAGTCGCGACAGCTATTAAATCCATTAGCCTAGGATTTACACAGAGTTCAATACAACTGACATTTCTGCCAGCAGCACAGGTGCTCTACTTTAGAGCATGCTTCCCGTGATTACCCTACTAAAAGCGGCTTGGCTTGGCCGTACATAGACCGAGGCGAAATCACAGCACTTTCAAGAAGCAAGCCGACAACTGCGCGAAGCAAAGGAGTCATGAATGCCCCCATCAACGCCACACACTCAAAGCCCTCTGCCGATATGCTTTACCCCCTATGGCCACAGTGGGGGGATCGGCGACGCGGCCATCGCCACTGGTTTCAATGGTGTTCCGTTTGATATTCACGCCAATTGCTACCACTTAGGCCAGGGCTATCGGGCATTCTTTCCCGGGTTAATGCGATTCTCCAGCCCCGATAGCCTGAGCCCGTTTGGGCTCGGTGGACTGAACGCGTATGCCTATTGTAATGGCGACCCTGTTAACTACGGCGACCCCCAGGGCACAGCCGGAGTGCCGATTGGGCGGACTGGGAACACCCCTCGTCCTGGGAGGGTCACCGCGAAAGGCCAATTTGGTATTGGCAACACATCGCATCAAGTAAAATCCTATAGGAACGCAATGCGGGAGAATGAGAAGGTGCAGGGAGTCGATATCGCTCTGGGCCTCTTAAATCATGAAGTTGATCTATTCAATGCCGTGACAAAGGATCTGAAAAAATTGGATAATACCGCCGTTCGTAGAAACCCCTTCGTCCGGGAAAAGCTCATCAAGGCTAGTACTGAGGCGTTTACAGACCATATGAAGAATGTATTAGTCGGCGAGAAGCGACGGTATGCTGATGATGTTATTTTAACCGATGCGCATAGAAAATACCTGAGCACCCTCGATTCAGCATTGATACGTGCCTACGCTCCGTACCGGGAACATCAGAGCCACTGGTACCACCCTGGGTACCATATTGAGGGGATAAGGGATACACCCCTGTTGCTGGCACAATGGGCAATAAGGGACGCTAAATTATTGCTCGATGTCGGTGATTCACCACTTTACCGCGGAGTCAAGGATAGTCTGAAGTAGTCATACATTTCTGGCTGACTGCAGTATCTGCCGATTTCAAAAGCGCCAGGCACACCTCTGCTGCGTTGGCCAGCAAATGTCGGCGGGCCATCCACAGATTCGACAGGGCAAACAGCGTCACCATCTGCGCCGCATTCTCTGACAATCCTCGCCGCGATCCCCCAGGTGGCCGTTGATCACGGCCAGAATTACGTACGCCAACTTATGGTTCTCCAGCAGACGACGGAAGTTGAGGATGGGGGTTTCGTACGGCGCTTCCTCCATCGCAGGATCGCTGTAACCGAACCAGTTCTACATCAGGTGCACGCGCAACATCGCCATTTTCCTGGCATGCAGTGACCTCAATATCGAGCCAATGTAATAGATCCGGAATCTGATGCTGGCATGGCTTGGCCTCATCGTGGGTTCACCCGCGAAGAGGCCGGATAACCCAGTGCATCAACCTGCAGAAACAGCCGAAATTTCTGCGACACTGATCTCACGCATCCTGAATTTTTGCACCTTGCCTGTCACCGTCATCGGGTATTCGTCAACGAAACGGATATACCGCGGCACCTTGAAGTGGGCAATGCGCGCCTTGCACCAGCCCTGCAGCTCCTCGGCCGTGGCGCTGTGCCCAGGGTGCAGCTTGATCCAGGCGACGATCTCTTCGCCATAGCGGCTGCACGGAATGCCGATCACCTGCGCATCGGCCACCGCCGGGTGGGTGTAGAAAAACTCTTCCAGCTCACGCGGGTAAATGTTCTCGCCGCCGCGAATGATCATGTCCTTGTTGCGCCCGACGATTCGCACATAGCCCTGCTCATCCATCACCGCCAGGTCGCCCGAATGCATCCAGCCGGCCGGGTCGATGGCATCCGCCGTGGCCTGGGGGTTGTCCCAGTAGCCCAGCATCACGCTGTAGCCGCGGGTGCACAGTTCGCCAATCTCGCCGCGGGCGATGATGCAGCCGTCGGCGTCCACCAGTTTGTTTTCCAGCTGCGGCTGGGTGCGCCCGACGGTGGTCACGCGCAGCTCCAGGTCGTCGTCCGGGCCGGTCTGCAGTGACACCGGGCTGGTTTCGGTCATGCCGTAGGCGATCTGCACTTCAGCCATGTGCATCTGGTCGATGACCCGGCGCATCACCTCGATCGGGCAGGTGGCGCCGGCCATGATGCCGCTGCGCAGGGTCGACAGGTCCATCTGCGCGCGCGACGGGTGGTCGAGCATGGCGATGAACATGGTCGGCACGCCGTACAGGATGCTGGCACGCTCCTCGGCCACGGCGCGCAGGGTGAGCTCGGCGTCGAAGGCGTCGTTGGGGTAGATCATGGTGCTGCCGTGGGTGATGCAGCCGAGGTTGGCCATGACCATGCCGAAGCAATGGTACAGCGGCACCGGGATCACCATACGGTCGCGGGCCGTCAGGCCTAGGCTTTCACCCACCATGAAACCGTTGTTGAGGATGTTGTAGTGACTGAGCGTGGCACCTTTGGGCGCACCGGTGGTGCCGGAGGTGTACTGGATGTTCACCGGCTGATCGAATTGCAGGCTTTGCTGACGGGCTGTGCAGGCTTCGGCAGACGTCTGCCCTGCTCGCTCGGCCAGTGCGTGCCAGGGCAGGAAACCGGCAGGCGGGTTGGTGGCCAGGCTGATGACGCCACGCAACTGGGGCAGGCATTCACTGGCCAGCTCACCAGGCCGGGCGCTGGCCAGCTCAGGCACCAGCGCCTGCACCATGGCGTGGTAATCAGACGTCTTGAAGGCTTCAGCGCAGACCAGCCAGCGGCAGCCGGACTGACGCAACACGTACTCCAGTTCGCCCACACGGTAGGCCGGGTTGATGTTGACCAGGATGGCGCCGACCTTGGCACTGGCCAACTGCAAGATGCACCACTGGGCGCAGTTGGGCGACCAGATGCCAACACGGTCGCCGGTGTTCACGCCCAGTGCGATCAGCGCGCGGGCGTGTATTTCGACCTGTTCGGCCAACTGCCGCCAGCTGTAACGCAAGCCCTGGTGGCGGGACACCAGGGCCTCGCTGTCGCAACAGCGGGCCACGGTGGCATCAAAGGCCTGGCCGATGGTCTGGGTCAGCAAGGGTCGGTCCTGGCGACCGCGGGTATAGCTCGGTTGACTCATGGGTGTCCCTTCTTGTGGTTGTTTTGGGCACGGCTGAAGCAAGCGGGAATACTCTGGCGCAGATTTACGTTTACGTAAAGGTGACGAGTGGATTGACAGTGCCTTCCCGCAGGTTTACGTTAACGTAAAGGTGATGAACGATACCGGAACCTCCGGCATGACGCCGACCCTTGCAGGAGCGGGCTTGCCCGCGAATGCGATCACCCAGGCAATGACGGTGGTCCTGCTGACGCATTCGCGGGCAAGCCCGCTCCTACAGGGGTCGGCGGTTAGGCTTTGAGCTACGGTGTTACCCAATTTCCAAGAACAAGAAGGTGCCCCAGCATGCATTACCCCTCCCTGAACTTCGCCCTGGGCGAGACCATCGACATGCTCCGCGACCAGGTGCGCACCTTCGTCGCCGCTGAACTGGCCCCAAGGGCCGCGCAGATCGACCACGACAACCTGTTCCCCGCCGACATGTGGCGCAAGTTCGGTGACATGGGCCTGCTGGGCATCACCGTACCGGAAGAGTATGGCGGCGCTGGCCTGGGCTACCTGGCCCATGTGGTGTCGATGGAAGAAATCAGCCGTGGCTCCGCCTCGGTGGCGCTGTCCTACGGCGCCCATTCCAACCTGTGCGTCAACCAGATCAACCGCAACGGCACCCACGAGCAGAAGCTCAAGTACCTGCCCAAGCTGATCAGCGGCGAGCACATCGGCGCCTTGGCCATGAGCGAGCCCAATGCCGGCTCCGACGTGGTGTCGATGAAACTGCGCGCAGAAAAACGCGGCGATCACTACGTGCTCAACGGCAGCAAGACCTGGATCACCAACGGTCCCGACGCCAACACCTACGTGATTTACGCCAAGACCGACCTGGACAAGGGTGCGCACGGCATCACCGCGTTCATCGTCGAGCGTGACTGGAAAGGCTTCAGCCGCAGCAACAAGTTCGACAAGCTGGGCATGCGCGGGTCCAACACCTGCGAGTTGTTCTTCGACGGCGTGGAAGTGCCGGCAGAGAACATTCTGGGCCAACTCAACGGCGGCGTGCGCGTCCTGATGAGCGGCCTGGACTACGAACGTGTGGTGCTGTCCGGCGGCCCGACCGGCATCATGCAAAGCTGCATGGACCTGGTGGTGCCGTATATCCACGACCGCAAGCAATTCGGCCAGAGCATCGGCGAGTTCCAGCTGATCCAGGGCAAGATTGCCGACATGTACACCCAGCTCAATGCCAGCCGCGCCTACCTGTATGCCGTGGCCCAGGCGTGCGACCGTGGCGAGACCACCCGCAAGGATGCTGCCGGGGTGATCCTGTACACCGCCGAGCGCGCCACGCAAATGGCCCTGGAGGCGATCCAGATTCTTGGCGGCAACGGCTATATCAACGAATTCCCGGCTGGCCGCCTGTTGCGCGACGCCAAGCTGTACGAAATCGGTGCCGGCACCAGCGAAATCCGCCGGATGCTGATCGGCCGCGAACTGTTCAACGAAACCCGCTGAACATAAGGGACGGGCGCACATGGCTACCTTGCACACCCAGATCAACCCGCGTTCGGCAGAATTTGCCGTCAACAGCGCGGCCATGCTCGAACAGGTCCAGGCCCTGCGCGGCTTGCTCGCCCAGGTTGCCCAGGGCGGCGGGCCCAAGGCCCAGGAACGGCATACCTCGCGTGGCAAACTGCTGCCGCGCGAGCGTATCGACCGCCTGCTGGACCCGGGCTCGCCGTTCCTCGAAATCGGCCAGTTGGCCGCCCATGAGGTGTACGGCGAAGACGTGCCAGCGGCGGGCGTGATTGCCGGCATCGGCCGCGTGGAAGGCGTGGAATGCATGATCGTGGCCAACGACGCCACGGTAAAAGGCGGTTCGTACTACCCGCTGACGGTGAAGAAGCACCTGCGTGCACAAACCATCGCCCTGCAGAACCGCCTGCCGTGCATCTATCTGGTGGACTCCGGCGGCGCCAACTTGCCACGCCAGGACGAAGTGTTCCCCGACCGCGAGCATTTCGGGCGCATCTTCTTCAACCAGGCCAACATGAGCGCGCAAGGCATCCCGCAGATCGCCGTGGTGATGGGCTCGTGCACCGCTGGCGGCGCCTACGTGCCGGCTATGGCCGACGAAGCGATCATGGTGCGCCAGCAGGCGACCATCTTCCTCGCCGGCCCGCCGCTGGTAAAAGCCGCTACCGGCGAAGTGGTGAGCGCCGAAGACCTGGGGGGCGCCGATGTGCATTGCCGCACCAGCGGCGTCGCCGACCATTATGCCGACAACGACGAACACGCCCTGGCCATCGCGCGACGCAGTGTAGCCAACCTCAACTGGCACAAGCTCGGCAAGCTGCAGCGATTGGCCCCAGTGGCGCCGCTGTATGCAGCCGACGAGCTGTACGGCGTGGTACCGGCGGATGCCAAGCAACCGTTCGACGTGCGCGAAGTGATCGCCCGCTTGGTCGATGGCTCGGTGTTCGATGAATTCAAGGCGCTGTTCGGCACCACCCTGGTGTGCGGCTTCGCCCACCTGCACGGCTACCCGGTGGCCATCCTGGCCAACAACGGCATCCTGTTCGCCGAAGCCGCGCAAAAAGGCGCGCACTTCATCGAACTGGCCTGCCAGCGCGGCATCCCTTTGCTGTTCCTGCAGAACATCACCGGTTTCATGGTCGGCAAGAAATACGAAGAAGGCGGCATCGCCAAGCACGGCGCCAAACTGGTCACCGCCGTGGCCTGCGCCCAGGTGCCGAAGTTCACGGTGATCATCGGCGGCAGCTTTGGCGCCGGCAACTACGGCATGTGCGGCCGCGCCTACGACCCGCGCTTCCTGTGGATGTGGCCCAACGCACGGATTGGCGTGATGGGCGCCGAACAGGCCGCCGGGGTGCTGGCACAGGTCAAGCGCGAGCAGAGCGAACGCACCGGCCAGCCATTCAGTGCCGAAGACGAAGCCAGGCTCAAGCAGCCGATCCTCGACCAGTACGAGCGTCAGGGCCACCCCTATTATTCCAGCGCCCGCCTGTGGGACGACGGCGTCATCGACCCGGCACAGACCCGCGACGTCCTCGGCCTGGCGTTGTCTGCCGCGCTGAACGCGCCGATCGAACAGAGCCGCTTCGGCATTTTCCGGATGTGACCCATGAGCGATTTCAGCACCCTTGAAGTGATCCGCGACCCGCGCGGCTTTGCCACCCTGTGGTTAAGCCGCGAGGACAAGAACAACGCCTTCAACGCGCAGATGATCCGCGAGCTGATCGTGGCCATCGACCAGTTGGCCGAAGACGCCAGCCTGCGCTTTGTGCTGCTGCGTGGCCGTGGCCGGCATTTCAGCGCCGGTGCCGACCTGGCCTGGATGCAGCAGTCGGCGCAACTGGACTTCAACACCAACCTGGATGATGCCCACGAACTGGGCGAGCTGATGTACGCCCTGCATCGCCTCAAGGCCCCGACCCTGGCCGTGGTGCAAGGCGCAGCCTTTGGCGGCGCGCTGGGCCTGATCAGCTGCTGCGACATGGCCATCGGCGCCGAAGACGCCCAGCTGTGCCTGTCGGAAGTGCGCATCGGCTTGGCACCGGCGGTCATCAGCCCGTTCGTGGTCAAGGCCATTGGCGAACGCGCCGCGCGCCGCTACGCCCTCACCGCCGAGCGTTTCACTGGCGTGCGCGCCCGCGAGCTGGGCCTGCTGGCCGAGGTGTACCCGGCCAGCGAACTGGACGACCACGTCGAAGCCTGGGTAAGCAACCTGCTGCAGAACAGCCCACAAGCATTGCGCGCCACCAAGGACTTGCTGCGCGAAGTGGACGACGGCGAACTCAGCCCGGCCCTGCGCCGTTACTGCGAAAACACCATCGCCCGTATCCGCGTCAGCGCCGAAGGCCAGGAGGGCCTGCGCGCTTTCCTGGAAAAACGCCGCCCTGCCTGGCAAACCGTTGACAAGAAGGAGCCGCGCCCATGAGCCGCCCCGCTTTGACCACCCTGCTGGTCGCCAACCGCGGCGAAATCGCTTGCCGGGTGATGCGCACCGCCAAGGCCATGGGCCTGACCACTGTCGCCGTGCACAGCGCCACCGACCGTGACGCCCGTCACAGCCGCGAAGCCGACATCCGCGTCGACCTGGGCGGCAGCAAGGCTGCCGAAAGCTACCTGCTGGTCGACAAGCTGCTGGCCGCCGCCAAGGCCAGCGGCGCCCAGGCCATCCACCCAGGTTATGGCTTTCTGTCCGAGAACGCAGGTTTCGCCCGCGCCATCGAGCAGGCCGGGCTGATCTTCCTCGGCCCACCGGCCAGCGCCATCGACGCCATGGGCAGCAAATCGGCAGCCAAGGCGCTGATGGAGGCCGCCGGCGTGCCGTTGGTACCGGGCTACCATGGCGAGGCCCAAGACCTGGACACCTTCCGCGCCGCGGCCGAACGCATCGGCTACCCGGTGCTGCTCAAGGCCAGCGCTGGCGGCGGTGGCAAGGGCATGAAAGTGGTCGAGGAAGAAAGCCAGTTGGCCGACGCCCTGGCGTCGGCCCAGCGTGAGGCACAGTCATCGTTCGGCGATGCGCGCATGCTGGTGGAAAAGTACGTGCTCAAGCCGCGCCATGTCGAAATCCAGGTGTTTGCCGACCAGCACGGCAACTGCCTGTACCTTAACGAACGCGACTGTTCCATTCAGCGTCGCCATCAGAAGGTGGTGGAAGAGGCCCCTGCCCCCGGCCTGTCGCCCGAACTGCGCCGGGCCATGGGCGAAGCGGCGGTGCGTGCCGCCCAGGCTATCGGTTACGTGGGTGCTGGCACCGTGGAGTTTCTGCTTGATGCACGTGGCGAATTCTTCTTCATGGAGATGAACACCCGCCTGCAGGTGGAACACCCGGTCACCGAGGCCATCACCGGCCTGGACCTTGTTGCCTGGCAAATTCGCGTGGCCTGCGGCGAAGCCCTGCCGATTACACAGGAACAGGTGCCGCTGATCGGCCATGCCATCGAAGTGCGCCTGTATGCCGAAGACCCGGCCAACGATTTTTTACCCGCGACCGGCAAATTGGCGCTGTACCGTGAATCGGCGCCTGGCGAAGGCCGGCGGGTGGACAGCGGGGTCAGCGAAGGCGATGTGGTGTCGCCGTTCTACGACCCGATGCTGGGTAAGCTGATTGCTTGGGGTGAAAACCGCGAACAGGCACGCCTGCGCTTGCTGGCCATGCTCGACGAGTTTGCCATTGGCGGATTGAAGACCAACATCGCCTTCCTGCGCCGCATTCTCGCGCACCCTGCGTTCGCGGCGGCAGAGCTGGACACCGGCTTCATTCCCCGCCACCAGGATGTGCTGCTGCCGGCGCCACGTGCGCTGCCGGCTGGCTTTTGGGAGGCGGCAGCCGAAGCCTGGCTGCAGGGCCAGGCGGGGCATCAGCGCGAAGACGATCGCCATTCGCCGTGGAGCGGGCGTAATGGACTGCGCTTGGGCCTGCCAGCACGCAGCAGCTTGCATCTGGTGAGTGCTGGGCACGATCAGGCAGTGGCCCTGGAGCGAAGCGCTGCTTCTACCTGGCAGCTGCAAGGTGAGCAGTTGGTGCATGACCAGAACGGCGTGCGTCGCCAGCATCTGGCAATCCGTCGGGGTGGCACGCTGTACCTGCACTGGGATGGCGAAATGCATGCCATCGAAGCCTTCGACCCGATTGCCGAGGCCGAAGCCAGCCACAGCCATCAGGGTGGGCTGGGTGCGCCCATGAACGGCAGTATCGTGCGGGTGCTGGTCGAACCTGGGCAGGTGGTGGAAGCCGGTACTGCGCTGGTGGTACTGGAGGCCATGAAGATGGAGCACAGCATTCGTGCGCCGCATGCCGGCACAGTGAAGGCGCTGTTCTGCCTGGAGGGGGACATGGTCAGCGAAGGGACTGTGCTGGTCGAACTGGTGGAATAACGGTGCCGGAGGGCCGCTTTGCGGCCCTAACGCAACACAAGGCTGCCACTGCAACAGCCCGTAGGAGCGGGTTTACCCGCGAAAGGGCCGGGCCTGCTGGCCAATCTCCACCCGCTGTTCACCGTTGCCACCGCTACCGTATTCGCGGGTAAACCCGCTCCTACACAGATTGGTGGCGGACACACACCGGAGGTTGTACGCAGGCCGTCGTGTAGGAGCGGGTTCACCCGCGAAGAGGCCGGCCCTGCTGGCCAATCTCCACCCGCTGTTCACCGTTGCCGCCGCTACCATATTCGTGGACACACATCGGTGATTTGGGCGCAGGCCGTCGTGTAGGAGCGGGTTTACCCGCGAAAGGGCCGTGCCTGCTGGCCAATTTCCACCCGCCGTTCACCGTTGCCGCCGCTACTCAAACCCTTTCAAAAGGCCCCATGCACCCGCACGACCACCCCAAGAAATTCGCAACCCTCTTCGCACAACAGCGCCGGGTAATTACTGTTCAATGCCTTCAGATAACGCTGCCCACCTTCCTCGGCCAGCTCGCGGAAAATCGCCGGCTTGCCGGGCTGACGAGCGATAACCAAACGCCCCGCCTCAGCCTCTACACCTGGGTCCACCAGCATCCGCATGCCCTGCGGCACACTGCGGCCACTGACAGCGCTCATGGCATCGTTTTCCACGGTTAGCCAGAACGCCTTGCCCTGTGCCAGGTAGTCAGTCTGCTCGAAAACAGCAGGCTCTACAGCCGTTGCAGCCTCTAACTCACTCCAACCCAGCACCGGGTAACGGAAGCAAACGATGTATCGCATGAGGTCGAGTTCATCATCGTCTGCTATCTCGTAAACACTACGCTCCTCGCCAACCTGCCCCTGGATACGCAGCTGCAGGCTGACGCTGTAATGAGGCATGCCAAGCTCGACGAACGTGCGGTTCATCGATTCGATTTTCGGCTGACGCCGCTTGTTCACCCAATGACCGACACTGCCTTGAGACACACCAACGCGCTCGGCAAGCTGCTCTTGAGTGAGCCCTAGCTCCTCCATCCGGTCACGGACGAGGGCAATCCATTTATCCATATTCATCGCTGGCACGATACGGACTGCCTTCAAGCGCTCAATAAACATTCAGTATTATTTATCGGGAAGAATAAAAATACTGTAGGTATTACCATCAACCTGACCCCTTCCCTACTGGCTCCGGCAGGTATCAGGATGAAACTACCGAAAAACGACGAAACAGATCTCGACAGCGAAGCCGCACGCCGCGCGCTCGACTATTACCTCAACCCCAACCCACCGCGGCCCACCCTGGACAACAGAATCTGGACCCTGCACGAAGGCGTAACCGGCGACCAGGCCCAGGAACACGCCATCGCCCTGCTGCGCTGCGCTGCGGCCACCGCCCAGGAAACCGCCACTCACCAGCACGGCAGCCAGCGAGAACTGACGTTCGCGTTGATGCACATGATGGACATGGCTCGCGCACTGCTGGAGCACAAACGCACCGAGTGAGCGGGTTTATAGATAAAAAAGAAGGGAGAGAACGTGATGGCCAGGTAACGGCAAAGGCCCCGATTGCCGGGACAAGGAAGCGCGCCGGTAAAACTTTTTTACCGGATTAGCGAAAATTCATTTGACTGGCAAATGATAACGATTATTATTGCACTCAGCTGATCGCGAGATCCGCTGGATAACCTGAAAGCTTAGGTCGCTCTCAGATTATCTCCTCATCAGGCTAATCACGGTTTTTGACCCGGCTTTTTTGCCGGGTCTTTTTTTTGGCTCTTCAGGCTAATGAAGATCGTGATGGCGCGCATGATAGCAAAGGTGTTTCAGGGCGTGAACGCTCGTTACAAAACTTTGCGGAATCAGCACTTGAGAATCAATCTCGTTTCACCTACGCTGTTTCCGCATCAAGGAAGATGCCCCCTCCTCCCCTTTACAGAGCAAGGAGCTGTCCATGACCCGTCTGCTGCTGCCCCTTGAGCACCCCACTCCTGCTGCCGAGCACGATGCCGACGATGCCCTGCTGCATGCACTGAAGCGGCTACCACGGCGCGTACAGCAAGTATTTCTGCTCAACCGCCTCGATCAGCTGGACTTCGCCAGCATCGCTGCGCGCCTTGACCTGCCACTGGCGACTATCGAGCGCAACATGGGCCAGGCGCTGCAGGCTGGCCGCTCGCGCCGGGATGTGCTGGCGAGCGTGGCCGGGCAATGGTATGTGCGCTTGCAGAGCCCGCAGGTGACGGCGTGCGAGCGTATCGACTTCCGCCGCTGGCTGGATGCGGATCCGGCGAACTTGCAGGCGTTTCACGATACGGAACTGCGGTGGCGCAGCCTGCTGGCGCCGGCACGCCAATTGGGCCATGACGGCTGGTATCGGCAAGGCCGGGCGGCGCTGTCGCTGGGCGGCTGCTCGGTTGCGGTCGGGCTGGGCGTGGCGGCGTTGGTGCTGGTTGGGTTCTGGGCTTGATCAGCGCTTAGGCAAGTCGGACTGTCCGTACTGCACCCAGTAAACTCGCTCAGGATAGGGGGCGGTCCAAAGTGGAAATGGCAAACATCAGCGAGAATGCCATGCTCCTTAAGAACCTGCACAATCATCTGCTCGCCGTCATCGCCTGGAAAATCCGTTGATTCGTGCGTCAATCCAGATACGCAAGACAAGGCAACAGGACCAGAGAGTAACGCTTCAGCCGCTTGCCCGTTTCGCCTTGGCCTACCTGAGGAATCAAACCGTGAATCCCCTCGCCAGCAAAAACGAAGCTCAGAAAAGCTGGCTGATTGAGCAGGGCTTCCATGTTCAGCCTTGCACCTGCGCTGACGCATGCTGCCTACAGGCCATGCGTTTCAAGGGGTAGAGGGAGATTGTGTGAATTTACTTCCAAACCGCCGCGGCGCCACTTCGATCGAAAGCGTTTAACCCCGCGGCGTCCATCGTTGAAACAAAGGTGGAGCCGTTGTTCCGCACCGTGCCACCCGTTCATATCTGGCACTGGCGATGACGGAACCTGAAGAGCAAGCCAGCGTCATAGCCTCATGCAGCAACTCGGCATCAGTGGACTCGATGCCGCCATCCGCATGACTCAGGATGGAGACGGCGCACCGGTTTCGAGCCGTTCGATCTGGAATTGCCAGGAGCAACAACATGCGCAAACGGATGAGTGCAACCAACCTAAAGTGGGCCTGCGGCTGGCTCGCAGCCGCGGTTTTGGCACTGTGCTGGTGGCTGCCGCTACCTTTTCGCTCCACCGCCGATGATGGCCCGCCGCGGATCTACGGCAACCCCGAAGCGCGCTTCACCCTCACCCTCTACGCCGAACTTGAATGCCCGCACTGCCAGGCCTACCTGCCGCAATTGCAGCGCTGGATCGTCACCAACGATCACGTCAACCTGGCCTGGCATCACCTGCCCCTCCCCCAGCATGAACCGGCCGCCAGTCGGGAAGCGCGACTGATCGAATGCATGGGCCAGCGAGAGGGTCGCGAAGGCGTTTGGGGGGCGATGCTCTGGGTCTACCTGCATACCCAAGGCAACGGCCGTGGGTTGGCTGCTGGACACGACTATCCGGACATCGGCCCGTCCCTGCAACGCTGCCTGGCCGGCGAACGGGCTGCCCAAGTCGTGGACACGCAAAAAGCGCAAGCCTTGGAGAACGGATTCAACGCCACCCCCACGCTGCGCCTGACCGACAATCACACCCAGCACACCCTGATCCTGGAAGACCCAATCGATCCCGATGCCTTGCTGTCCGCAGTGGACCTGTTGAGCGCACCCGAGATTTTTGAAATGCCCGCTGACGTGATCAGCGATATGTCCAGGTAGCCCACGGCGTCACGGCCAGGGCGCCGCGTTGTGGTGTTTGTACTTGAATTTCGTGGAGGGAGGGGATTGAGGCAGAATGCATTCGAACGAAAAAAGGCCCCGAAGGGCCTTTTTTCAACGACTTACAGACTTCGAGTGAAACCTGTAGATCTTTATTTGGAGCGGGAAACGAGACTCGCATCGGGCTTGCGAGCTGTTGAAATCTATAGGTTTTCAGCTATCCCTGAGACAGGGACAGCCTTGATTCTGGACTCATTGCTGCCTGATGGCAAGATAGGCACAGCCGCAAGGCAACCGCCTTACCTATCGAGCTCAATGCTCCTCGAACGCCTGCTGGTCAGCATTCGCTGAACCGCATAATCAGAACAGATCGACCGGATAATCCACAATCACACGATATTCGTCGGTATCACGCTGCATGTCGGTTCGAAATACGCCATAACGCAGCTGCACACTCAAGTCCTTGGCCGGCCCGCTCTGCACGACATAGCCGAGGGTCATGTCACGGGCCCATTCCTGCTTGTCGCCGCTGGCCGTCTGGATGTTGCCGCCCTTGTAGAAATTGGTCTTAAAGGTCCCGCCGGGGACACCGAGGGCAGCGAGGTTGTACTGGTAGCGGAGCTGCCAGGTGCGTTCACCCGAACGCTGGAACTTGCCCGACATGGTCTCGGTGAAGAAATAACTGGTGGTCCCGGCCCCTTCATTGACCCACACCGCATCACTGTCGCCATCTACCTGCTGGTAGCCGGTGGCAATCGTGTGGGCGCCTACGGCATAGGTGAACAGCACACTGCTCAGGCGACTGTTGACTTTGCCACGGGTACGGCCATCACCGTAGTAGCCGCTACTGAAGTATTCAGGATCGTGGCTGTTGCGCCCGTCCGAACGGTTGTCCCAGAAACGGACGTCGGTGGTCAGCCGGCCGGGGCCGAGGTTCACGCCGTACACCCCGCCCAGGAAGTGCTGTTTGTAGAAGTCCGTAAGGTTGGCGTAGTAGTACTGCAGCATCAGGTCATCGGAAACCTTGTAGCGACCACCGCCAAACCAGAACTCGTTCACATGGGTGCTGCGCGTGGTGTTGACGGTCGGGTTGACCGGGTCGGCAGTGGCGTTGGCACCAGCGATAGACAAGCCTTCCCAATCAGTCGACCCACGCTCCTTGACGCGGTCGATACGTCCGGCGGTGAGGGTCAGGTTGTCGATGTCCTTGGACTCGACCTGAACACCACGGAAAGTCTGGAACACCAAACGATCGCTGGCGAACAGTACCGGCAGTTGCGGCTGCAATGTCCCGTAGCGCAACACGGTATTGCCCACCCGCGCCTTTAGCGTCGGCCCCAGGCTGGAAAACTCGCTGACGGCGCGCCCGTCGCTGTCGGTGGGGAAGATGTTGCCGTTGCTGGCGGTGCTGGTGGGGTTGTAGTGCCGGCCCTTGCCCGAGTCCAGGCGAACGCCGAGCATGCCCACCGCATCGACGCCGACGCCCACTGGCCCTTCGGTAAAACCGGAGCTGTAGTTGAGCACGAACCCCTGGCCCCACTCCTGGGTGTAGTTCGGGTCAGCGGCGCCGTCGCGGTTGTCCGCCTGGCTGAAGAAGTTGCGCAGCAGCAACGTCGCGTGACTGTCGTCGATAAAACCGGCGGCATAGCCGCCTTGGGCCACAACCAGCCCAAGTACGCCCAACGGGTACTTCATCATCAGCAAATTCCCCAAGCCCAAATTGATCGGATGTCGGCAGGCAGAAGCGAAGCAAAGGTGCCGTCCCGTTCTAATCGAGGCCCGGGCGTTGTTGTCAGACGGCCAATACACGCTACGCAATCGGGAATCGGCGTCGCCAAGACAACTTCGTTCTGGCTGGATAACTTTCCCTTATGACCGAGGCGTCATAAGTCGCCCTTATTACCCCACTCACAAACCCTCTTGGTGCAGTACCACGGCCTGCTCTTACAGTTTGCCCAGACGCAATCGACGCCCTGCCGTGAGAGGCCCTGCGAATGGAACAACAGCGCATCAAATCTTTGATAGATCTGCTTCAGGCCAGCGACCTGAGTGAGCTCACCCTGAGCGAAGCAGGCAGCACCCTGACCCTGGCGCGCCAGGCGGACATGGTCCAGAACACCCCGTCGCCGGCACTCGCTGGGCTAACCGTAGCTACGACTCTGGCCCAGGCCAAACCGCCAGCACCGGCAGCCGCACTCAGCCAGGACATTCCCTCACCGCTGTACGGCATCTTGCACCTGACTCCAGCCCCCGGAGAGGCGTCCTTCGTCACAGTCGGCCAACAGGTCGAAGCCGGCGCAGTGCTGTGCATCGTCGAGGCCATGAAAATGTTCCATCAGATCCAGGCTCCCCGCGCTGGGGTGGTCGAGGCCCTGCTGGCAGAAGCTGGCAGCGAAGTCGACGCGGGCCAGCCCGTCGTGCGCATTGGAGGCTGAAGGTATGTTCAAACGCGTATTGATCGCCAACCGCGGCGAAATCGCCCTGCGCATCCAGCGCGCCTGCCATCAACTAGGCCTTGAGACGGTCATGGTCTACTCCCAGGGAGATGCTGGCGCGGCATACCTGGAGCAGGCCGACCTGGCGCTGTGTATCGGCCCTGCCGCACCGGCGCAAAGCTATCTGGACGCCACGGCGCTGCTGCAAGCTGCGCAGGCGTCGGGCGCACAGGCAGTGCATCCAGGCTATGGCTTTCTTTCGGAAAATGCCGCCTTCAGCGAGGCCGTCAGCGCCGCCGGCCTGACCTTTATCGGGCCCGATGCCGAATGCATCCGCCGCATGGGCGACAAGGTTGCCGCCAAGCGCGCCATGCGTGAAGCAGGCGTCCCTTGCGTGCCGGGGCCAGAGGGGGCATTGCCTGCGGAGCTCGATACGGTTTGCAGCATCGCCGCCGAAATCGGCTACCCGGTCATCATCAAGGCTGCCGGCGGAGGTGGCGGGCGTGGCATGCGCGTGGTGCACAGCGAGCAGGAGCTGGGCCAGGCCGTCAGCGTCACCCGCGAGGAGGCACGCCGCGCCTTCGGCAACCCCGAGCTGTACATGGAGAAGTTCCTCGGCCACCCGCGCCATGTGGAAATACAGGTGCTGTGTGACCGCCACGGCAACGGTGTGTGGCTGGGCAGCCGCGACTGCTCGCTGCAACGCCGGCACCAGAAGGTGCTGGAAGAAGCGCCAGCGCCGGGGATCGAGCCTGACGTACTGGCCCGGGTGGGTGAACGCTGCGTCCAGGCCTGCAGGCATATCGGCTATCAAGGCGTGGGCACCTTCGAATTCCTCTTCGAGGACGGTGAGTTCTACTTCATCGAGATGAACACGCGCCTGCAGGTCGAGCACCCGGTCACCGAGCTGACCACCGGTATCGACATCGTCGAGCAGCAGCTACGCGTGGCCCGAGGCGAAGTTCTGGAGCTGCGCCAGGAGCAGATCATCACCCACGGCCACTCCCTGGAGTGCCGGATCAACGCCGAAGACCCGCACACCTTCATCCCCACACCGGGCACCGTCAGCCGTTGGGACATACCCGGCGGCATCGGAGTGCGGGTCGACACCCACGTCACCACCGGCTACCGCGTGCCGCCGTACTACGACTCGATGATCGCAAAGCTGATCACCCATGGCGCCACCCGCGAGCAGGCCATGGCGCGCATGCGCACCGCGTTGGCCCAGTTTCGCATCGAAGGCATCGCCAGCAACCTGCCGTTGCACCGCAACATTCTGCAAGACCCGGCCTTCATCGAGGGTGCGGTGGACATCCATCACCTGGAGCACTGGCTCAAAACCCGCCAGGCAGGGAACTGAACATGCACATCGACAAACTCCGCCAGTTGATCGGCTGGATGAGCGCGGCCGGGCTGGCCCGCATCGAGCTCAAGGCTCCGGCATTCGAAATCCGCCTGCAACGCAGCGTTGGCGCGCCGCCCCCCGCGCCACCTGCGGCCATCGCGCCACAGCCGCCAGCGGCCGTGCCTGCGGCCAGCATCACAGCCAAGGGCTGCGGGTTCTTTCACGCCCGCCACCCCAGCCGCGACACGCCCCAGGTCAGCCCTGGCCAGGCGGTACGCGCCGGTGACGTGATCGGAGTGCTGGCAGTGGGCGAGCAGTTGTTGGTGGTGACAGCGGATATCGAAGGCACCGCCGGCGACTACCTGGTCGCCGAAGGGCAACTGGTGGACTACGGCAAACCGCTGTTGGCAATGACCGGAACAGGAGCTTGACCCCATGCGCATCGACCTGAACGCCGACCTGGGCGAGGGCTTCGGCCCGTGGAAAATGGGCGAAGACGAAGCCCTGATGGATATCATCTCATCCGCCAACGTGGCCTGCGGCTTCCATGCCGGCGACCCGTTGATCATGGACAACACCGCCCGCATGGCGCTGGCCAGGGGCATCGACCTGGGCGGGCACGTGGGCTACCCCGACCTGCTCGGTTTCGGGCGCCGCCCCATGCAAGTGGATACCCGTGAGCTACAGACCTACGTCACCTACCAGCTCGGTGCGCTGGCCGCCATTGCCAGGGTCAATGGCCACCGGCTGACCCACATGAGTTTCCACGGGGCCTTGGGTAACCGGGTCGCCGCCGACGCAGAACTCGCCGACGCGCTGCTTGGCGCGGTGAAAGCCTTCGACCCACAGATGATTGTCAGTTCCTCCACCAGCCAGGCCATGGAGCGCGCAGCCGACAAGCACAGGCTGCGCATTGCCACCACCTTCCTGGCCGACCGCGCCTACGACAAGGACGGCCTGCTGGTGCCCCGCGCCCTGCCCGATTCGGTGATCAAGGCCCCTGAGCTGGTACGCGAGCGGGTTCGCCAGTTTTTAGATGACGGAACGGTCACTTGTTACACGGGCGAGGTTATTGCAGTACCAGCCTGTTCGATCCTGCTGCACGGCGACAACGCCAATGCGCTGGAGCTGGCCTGGGCCATCCGCCGCGAAATCGAGCAGGGAGGTGGGCAGATCGTGCCGCTTTCCAAGCTTGTCGACTAAATCGCGCCCCAAAACAGCGCACAGATAAGAAACGCTTATTACCCGAGAGCCAAACCGTCTTGTTCGACAATCGGCCCGGGGCTTTAGAGTCAATTCAACGCCTACCTGCTGCAGGGGGTGTCATTCGATGAGGGACGGCCACATGCCATTTTCCGATTACAAAACCGCGCTGGTCACCGGCGCTTCCTCCGGCATCGGCGCCGCCACTGTCGAGCGCCTGAGCCGTGAAGGCATCACCGTTCATGCACTGGCGCGCAGCGCCGACAAGCTCGGCGAACTGGCCGCGCGCACCGGCTGCATCGTGCACGCCGTGGACGTCGCCGACCTGGCCGCAGTCACCCAGGTAGTCGAAGGCCTGGACATCGATATCCTGATCAACAACGCCGGTGTCGACCGCCCCGGCTCGATCCTCAATGCCACCGCCGAAGGCATTGATGCGCTGATCGACGTCAACCTGCGCGCCGTGCTGCACCTCACCCGCCTGCTGGTACCGGGCATGGTGGCCCGCGACCGTGGCCACGTGGTCAACATCAGCTCCATCGCCGGTGCCTACAACTTCGGCGGCAATAGCACCTATCACGCCACCAAGGCCGCAGTGAGCATGCTCTCCCGCAACCTGCGCATCGACCTGTTCGGCAAGCGCGTGCGGGTGACCGAGATTTGCCCGGGCCGGGTGGCCACCGACATCTTCGAACACGTGCATGGCAACGCTGCCGAAACCCGGGCCAAATTCATCGACGGGTTCGAACTGCCCGTTGCAGGCGACATCGCCGATGCAATTGCCTTTGCCATTGCCGCACCGGTAGCAATGAACATCGGCCATATGGAAATCACCCCCACCCTGCAGGTACCCGGCGGGCTGCAGACCACCCGCCCGCAAACCGACTGACCCTACACCGGACAAGAGCGGCGGGCCATGACCCAGCCGCCCCCCACACCGGTTGCGAACGACTTGCTGCCCCTTGACCCGATAGGGTGATTCCCATGTTCAAAGACTTCGATCTGGGGCCGATCCTGAGCGGCGAATACGCCGATCTGTTGCTGCGTGGCGCCGGCCTGACCGCGCAGTTGATGCTGTACGCCTGGAGCCTGGCCATGACCTTGGCGCTGTTACTGGTGGTGGTCCGCCTGACCGGCAAGCCGATGGCCGAGCGCCTGGTGGCGGGCTATGTGTCGTACCACCGCAATGTGCCAACGCTGGTGCAACTGATGCTCTGGTACTTCGGCGTGCCTACCTTGCTGCCGGAAAGCACGCAACTGTGGCTGGCCAACTTCAGCACCGAGTTCATCTTCGCGGTCATCGCCCTGGGCCTGTGCCAGGCGGCGTACTTCTGCGAAGACCTGCGGGCAGGCCTGCGCGCCATCCCCACCGGCCAGACCGAAGCGGCGCGGGCACTTGGGCTGGGCTACATCCGCTCGATGCGCTACGTGATCCTGCCGCAAGGGGTACGCAACGCCCTGCCCTCACTGATCAACCACACGGTGCTGCTGTTCAAGAACACCAGCCTGGCCATGGCCATCGGCGTGGTCGAACTGACCTACGCGGCCCGCGAACTCGAGAACTACACCTTCCGCACGTTCGAGTGCTACCTGGTGGCGACCTTGGGTTACCTGGCGGTGTCGTTGCTGCTCATGGGTGCCGGCGCATTGCTGGCGCGTCATTTCAACCAGGCGCGGGCGAGGTAAACAGCAATGTTGGATGTATTCGTGATTATCCGCGACAACTGGGAACTGTTCCTGCTTGGGCAGTACCCCCACGGCCCATTGGGTGGGCTGGTCAACACCCTGATCCTGTCGGCGCTGGCACTGCTGATTGCCTTTCCACTGTCGCTGCTGGTGGTCATGGCGCGTATCTCACCGTTCGCCTGGGTACGCTGGCCGGCCACGGTATGGGTCTATGTGCTGCGCGGCGTGCCGCTGATCATGGTGATCTTCTGGACCTACTTCCTGGTGCCGCTGCTCATCGGCCGCAACATCAGTGGTTTCACCACCATGCTCTGTACCCTGGTGATCTACCAGAGCGCCTACCTGTCGGAGATCGTGCGCGCCGGCATCCAGGGCTTGCCCGCCGGCCAGGCTGAAGCCGCCCGCGCCCTTGGGCTGGGCTACTTCCGTACGTTCGGGTGGGTGATCCTGCCCCAGGCGCTGTTCAACGCCCTGCCGAGCCTGATCAGCCAGTTCATTTCCATCATCAAGGAAACCACCCTGGGCTACATGATCAACGTGCAGGAGATGACTTTCGCCGCCAACCAGGTCAACAACCAGTTGCTGACCCAGCCGTTCCAAGTTTACGCGATCCTTGCAATCACCTACTACCTGCTGTGCTACGGCCTCACCCGCGTGGCCACCGCCGTGGAGCATCGCATCGAGCGCAAGCGCCAGGGTGACCGCGCCAGCACGCCCAGCTCCCCCACCGGCCCTACCCTGACTGCTTCCGAACCTTCGAGATGACCGCCATGAAGCCCATGATCATGTTTGCCAATGTCGACAAGTGGTACGGCGAGTATCGCGCCCTGACCATCATCAACGCCGAAATCCGCCAGGGTGAAGTGGTGGTGGTGTGCGGGCCCTCCGGCTCGGGCAAATCCACCCTGATCCGCACGGTCAACCGTCTGGAAGCGATCCAGGGCGGCCAGATCCTGTTCGAGGGCCACGACATCCACGGCACCGACGCCAACCTCAACCGCCTGCGGTCGCGCATCGGTTTCGTGTTCCAGAGTTTCAACCTGTTCCCGCACATGTCGGTGCTGGACAACATCACCCTGTCCCCCACAAAGCTGCGTGGTCTGCGCCAGGGCGCGGCAAGGAAGCAGGCCATGGAGCTGCTCGACCGTGTCGGCATGGCGCACAAGGCCGGCGCCTACCCAGGCCAGCTGTCCGGCGGCCAGCAGCAGCGTGTGGCGATTGCCCGGGCATTGGCGATGGAGCCGCCGGTGATGCTGTTCGATGAGCCGACCAGCGCCCTGGACCCGGAAATGGTCGGTGAGGTGCTGCAGGTAATGCGCAGCCTGGCGCGCGACGGCATGACCATGATGTGCGTGACCCACGAGATGAACTTCGCCCGCGAAGTGGCCGACACGATCTGGTTCATGGATGCCGGCGAAATTCTCGAACGGGCCACCCCCGAGCAGTTCTTCAGCACACCGCAGCATCCGCGTGCCCAGCGGTTCATCAGCGATCTGAGGGCCCATTGAGGCCTGCGGATACCCATTTTGCCCAAACCGTCCATTTTTCGAGGATCACTCCCATGCGTATTGCGCACGCCAGTCTGGCACTGATGCTGTTCCCCCTGATGGCCGCCACGGCCCAAGCCGACCAATGGGCCGACATACAAGCCCGGCAGACCCTGGGCTGCGGGGTTTACTCCGACGTGCCGCCGTTTTCTTCCCCCAACCCCCAGACCCGCCAGCTCGAAGGCATGGACGTCGACCTGTGCACGGCGCTGGCCCAGCAACTGGGGGTTAAGCTCGAACTTAAACCGCTGTCCGGTGAAGCGCGTATCGCCGAGGTGAAGATGGGCCGGGTCGACGTGGTGGTGGCCAACCTGGCGTACACCAAGACCCGTGCCCAGCAAATCCAATTCTCCGACCCCTACTACGTGGCCAAGGAAGTGCTGGTGGTGAAAAAACCGCTGGTCGACAAACCGCGCGCGTTCTTCGAAGGCAAACGCATCAGCGCCACCAAAGGGTCGACCTCCGAGCAATCCATCCGCATGGCCAAGGCCACCCCGGTAACGTTCCAGGACACAGGTTCCGCCTACCTGGCGGTGCAGCAAAACAAGGTGCTGGGGGTGGTGACCAATACCATGTCTGCCACCAAACTCGTCAGCCAGGCCAAGGCCGGCGGCGTCGACCTGGGCATTACCGCCGAACCGATGGCGCTCGAACCCATTGGCGTGGGCATGAAGCTGGACCAGCCGGCATTGCTCGCCAAGGTCAACCAGGCACTCTACGCGATGGACCAAAGCGGCCAGATCGACCAAATCTGGAACAAGTGGATCGGCCCGCAGACCGAATACAATTTGGTACGGGAAGAGCGTGTGCAGAAGCTGACTGACATGAAGTTCGAAGCCCTCGAATAAGCCCTTTGCTCCTTGGCCCGGCTGCCCATCAGCCGGGCTTTTTTCGTCTGGAGCCTATCCATCCGATTCCCTTATGACTCCACAGCAAAGCGCTATTTGGGCAGCCAGCAGGTGCACTTTTAAGCTGTAGGTAGTGTTCCCTACCGTGAAGCCAACGCCATGCCCAGTATCGCCGAACGCCTGAACAACGTGTCCGTTTCCGCCTCCGTCGCCATGACCCAGAAAGCCCGCGAGCTCACCGCACAGGGCATCCAGGTGATCAGCCTGTCTTCCGGCGAACCGGACTTCCCAACCCCTTCCCATGCCATCGAAGCTGCCCATGCCGCCGCCCTGGCCGGCGATACCAAGTACCCGGCCATCGAGGGTACCCCAGCCCTGAAGCTTGCCATTCAGCGCAAGTTCAAACGCGACAACAACCTCGATTACGAGCCCTCGCAGATTCTCGTGGCCGGCGGTGGCAAGCAGGTGATCTTCAACGCCATGCTCGCCACCCTCAACCCCGGTGACGAAGTGGTCATCCCCACCCCGGCCTGGATCAGCTACGCCGACATAGTCAGGTTCGCAGGTGGTGTGCCGGTACCGGTGCCCTGCAGCCAGGCCAACAACTTCAAGCTCGGTGCCCAGGACCTTGACGCAGCCATCACCCCCAGGACCAAGTGGCTGCTGCTCAACTACCCTAGCAACCCCACCGGTTCGGCCTGCTCACGCCAGGAAATGGTCGCCATCGCCGAAGTGATGCTGCAATACCCACACGTCTGGATCATGACCGATGACATGTACGAGCACCTGATCTACGACGGGTTCGAATTCTGCACCATTGCCGAAGTGGAGCCGCGCCTGTATGACCGCGTGCTGACGGTCAACGGCGTCTCCAAGGCCTATGCCATGACCGGCTGGCGCATGGGTTACTGCGGCGGCCCCAAGGACCTGATCAAGGCCGTGAGCAACGTCAACACGCAAAACAGCGGGGGCGTCTGCACGCTGACCCAGGCTGCTGCCACGGCAGTGCTCAACGGCCCCCAGCAATTGCTCGGCGAGCGCGCAGCGATCTACCAGGAACGCCGCGACTTCGTGCTCGGCCGCCTGGCCGATATCCAGGGGCTGACCTGCCACAAGCCGGAAGGTGCGTTCTACCTGTTCCCGAACGTGGCCGCCTTTATCGGCCGCACCACAGCCAAGGGCCGCAAGATCAGCAGCGACACCGACTTCTGCATGGCGCTGATGGAAGAACATCACGTCGCGACCGTGCAGGGTGCCGCGTATGGCCTGAGCCCGTTCGTGCGCCTTTCCTATGCCACCAGCCTTGCGACGCTGGAGCAAGGTTGTGATCGCATCGCAGAGTTCTGCGCGACGATGCGCTGATTGCCAGAAAGCAAAATGGGCTGCATTGCAGCCCATTTTTTTTTGCCTATGCCGGCTAGTGATTCAACCGCGCATCTCGATCACGCGGCCAACCCCAGCCAGGTAGCACTCGATCGCTGCGTCGGCGGCAATCGCCTCACGCGGCGACGCTTCGACGAAGCGAATGCGGCTACCAATCGCCGCCTGCCCCAGGCGCCACAAGTCTGCCTCGATCACCCCGGCAACCTTGGGATAACCCCCGGCGGTATTGGCATCGCTCAACTGCACGATCGGCTCGCCACCCGGCGGCACCTGCACCACCCCCGGCACTAAGCCGTAGGAGCGCATCTCGCGGCTTTGCTCTGCCTGGATCGGTTCGCCTGCCAGACGGTAACCGGTACGGTTGCTCTGCGCCGAGATCTTCCAGGACTGCGCCCAGAACCGTGTCAGGTCATTGCCGAACCAGTGCGCCTCCCCCGCAGGGATCGCGCGTAACGCAAGCGCACCGTCAGCTTGCACCGGCAAGGCCTGGGCCATGGCGCAGGACGGTGGGCGAACGCCGAAGCCTTCGGCGCCAATCGACAAGGCGTTGGCTTGCCCGACCGCCAGTTCATCCCCTGCCTGCAACGCCCGGCCTTCGAGGCCACCGAAGCCGCCACGCAGTGCCGTGCTGCGCGAACCCATCAACTGCGGCACATCGATACCACCGGCCACGCACAGATACACCCTGGCGCCTTGGCGCGGATGGCGTATTTCCAGCACCTGCCCGGCCTTGACCGGCAATGCCCACCACGGCAACAACTCCCTGCCATCGAGGGTGGCACGTCCATCGGCGCCGGTCAGGGCGATCACCCCGTCAGCGCTGAAGCGCACCTTCAGCGGGAAGGTTTGCACTTCCACGGCAGCGCTACCAGGGGCGTTGGCCAGCATCAAGTTGCCGGTCCGCAAAGCCAAGCTGTCCATGGCCCCAGCGGTGGCCACGCCAATGTGCCGATGGCCTTCGCGGCCCAGGTCCTGAACGGTGTTCTGCGGGCCGGTAGCGATGACTTCAATCACAATTCGATCCTCTCAGGCAGGAAACAGACGGTATCGCCAGGGGCAAGCAAGGCAGGTTGCGCAGCGCTGGCATCGAACATCACGGTGTCGGCAAAGCCGATCGAGTTCCAGCCGTTCGGCCCATCGAGCACGGCGATGCCCGACTGCATGCCGCCAATGGTGACCATGCCCTTGAGCATATGCAGCGACGGCACCTGCTTGCGCGGCATGTACAAGGCGGGGTCGAGGCCACCCAGGTAGCCGAAGCCAGGTGCACTGGCCACGGCAAACACGCTGTAGCGCGACTGGTGATGACGGCGCACCACTTCTTGGTCGCTGAGCCCGGCGTAGTCACACAGCGCCGGCAGGTCGATGGCGTGCTCGCCGCCGTAATGCACGGCGATCTCGTGGGTGCGCCCGGCTCGATGCAGCGGGTCGGCCGTGCGCCACAGGTGTTGCAGTTGCTCGATGACCGGCGCGGGTTCGGGCGGAATCTGGCGGAACAGCACCAGCAGGTTGGTCATGCCCGGCACAACGCTTTCCACCTCGGGGCGTGCAAGCAGGGCCTGCGACAGCGCCCAGATCCGCCGCTGCGCCTCAAGGGTAAGTTCGCCCGGGGCTTCTAGCAGGTAGGCGCGTGCGCCGATCAGCGAGACGCGGGCCGCCGGTTCGGCAAGGTGAACGGTGAACGGCTCCATCGCTTGCAAGGGTTGGTTCATTGGCAATTCCTGTCACAGGGTGTAAGGGTCAGCGGCGGGCTTGCAGGTCGACCTGCGGCAGGCGCCAGGTCAGCCACATCGCCAGCAGCGCCGCCAGCGCGCAGAGCAGCAGCCCCGCGCCGATGGCCTGGGCCAATGCAGTGCGGGCCAGCGCCAGCCAATCCGCCGGCAGCGAAGCGGCGCCACTCATCAGCACCTGCGGGTCGCGCAGGCGCTCGAATGCCGCAGACTGGCCAGCGGCATCCAGCGCAAGGCGCATGCGCTGGGCGTACAACACATTGACCAGCGAGCCCATCAACGCAGTGCCGACCAGCCCGCCCACCAGGCGCAACGACTGCTGCAAGGCGGTGGCGATGCCCAGGTGCTGGCGTTCAGCGAGGGTCTGGGTGAACACGCTCAGGTTGAGCAAGACGAAGCCAAGCCCCAGCCCGGCCAGCAGGATGAGTGCTGCCAGTGCCGGCATGCGGCTGCCCAGCCCCACCGCCGCCAGCGCAGCGCAGGCGCAGCACAAGCTGGTGAAGCCGGCCAGGGGCAGCCAGTTGGGGTTGGCCAGGCGGGTCATCAGCCGGCTGTTGACCATCGCTCCCAGCGTGATGCTTAGCGCCAGCGGCGTAATCAGCATGCCGGCCTGCTCCGGCGAAAAACCGTACCCGCCTTGCAGCAGCAGCGGCAGGTAGAACAGCAAGGTGAACATCACCCCGCCTGCCAGCAACGCCAGGGTGAACAACAGGCGCATGCTGCGCTGGGTGAACAGTGCCCCAGGCAACAATGGCGCGCTGCAGCGGCGCTCCTGGTAGATCAGTGCCAGCAATGCCAGCAGTGACGACAGGCCAAGCCCCACGCTCACGCCCTGGGCGCTGCGCCCCAGGCCCTCGACAAAAAGTTGCAGCCCGCCAAGGGCCAGCACGATCAGGGCCGCACCCAGCCAGTCCAGACGGGCGGGCACATGCACCTGCGGTCGGTACCACGGCAGGTAGCGCCAGGCGAAGAACAACGCCAGCAGCCCTAGCGGCAGGTTAAGCCAGAACACCGAACGCCAGCCAAACTGGCCAGTCAGGTAACCGCCCAGGCCTGGGCCAATGGCATTGACCACGCTGAACATGGCACTCAGCAACAACTGCCAGCGCAGGCGTTGCCGGGTGTCGGGAAACAACTCCGGTACGCAGGCGAACGCGGTGCCGACCAGCATGCCGCCACCAAAACCTTGCAGCACCCGCCCGGCCACCAGCCAGGGCATGCTCTGGGCCAGCGCGCAGGTCAGCGACGCGAGCATGAAAATTACCGTGGCCACCAGCACGAACGGCTTGCGCCCGTAATAGTCGCCCAGGCGCCCAAACACCGGGATGGTGACGATGGACGACAGCAGGTAGCCCGTGGCCACCCAGGCGTACAGGTCAAAGCCATGCAACTGCGCGACAATGCTCGGCAGCGCGTTGCCGATCACTGTCTGATCCAGTGCCGAAAGCATCAGCACCAGCGAAATACCCAGCATGGCCAACAAGGCCTGGCGGAAGCTCAATGCAGCGGGTTGGGCGGTCATCTGGGCACTCACGGGGTGGACGGGAAGGCTGTGTGTCAAGGTAAAGGCGCAGGCCAGGTGTGACCAAGACGACTTCGCTCTGTACGAATAAGCCCGACTTATGACCCCGCACCAGATTGGCGCAGGCGCACGCTTGGAGTGCCGATGCGCGCCCCTCGCCGCCAGCGAAACTCCGGTCATAGGCTGTACTTATGGCCCCGCGTGCATTTGGCGCGGTGTTTGCAAAGCTAGGCCTACACTGATTGACCGAGCACCCGCCAATGAACCTGCGCCGCCTCAAGTACTTCGTGAAGATTGTCGATATCGGCAGCATGACCCAAGCCGCCGATGTGCTGCACATCGCCCAGCCGGCGCTGAGCCAGCAGTTGGTGACGCTGGAGGCAGAAATGCAGCAGCAGTTGCTGATCCGCACCAAGCGTGGGGTAACTCCTACCGAGGCCGGCAAAGTGCTCTACGCCCACGCCCAGTTGATCCTGCGCCAATGCGACCAGGCGTTGAGCGATGTCACTTCCAGCAGCCAGGCGCTGACCGGTAGCGTGTCGGTGGGCCTGGCCCCCGGCACGGCCGCGTCGAGCCTGGCGGTGCCCTTGCTCAAGCGGGTCCGCGAGCTTCACCCTGGCATCACCCTCTACCTGAACGAAAACTACGGCGTCACCCTCAGCGAGCTGATCATGAGCGGGCGCATGGACATGGCTGTGCTTTACGGCGGGCGCGAAATCCACGGGTTGAACTTCATCCCGCTGCTGCGCGAGATACTGTACCTGGTCAGCGCCGACGATGAACTGGCCAACCGTGCTCAACTTCCGCTGGCACGTGTTGCCCAGATGGATCTGCTGTTGCCACGGCAATACAATGTAGTGCGCCGGCTGGTGGACGAGGCCTTCGCCCGCCTGGCACTGGCCCCCAGAGTAATCGCCGAGGTGGAGTCGGCCAGTACCCTGCGCAGCGCCGTGGCCGACCGTTTTGCAGCGACCATTCTGCCGGAATCGGCGGCGCGGGCAGTGGGTACCCAGAGCGGCGTGCATTTGAGCCGTATCGTCGAACCGATGATCGAGGCGCCACTGACACTGTGCCTGTCCGCGCACCTACCCTTGTCGGTGCCGGCACAGGCAGTAAAGGCCATTTTGTTGGAACTGGTGGCGCAGATGCGCGGGACGCTCTCTTCGGCGGCGTAGGGGCAGGCTCCTGCAGCTGCAGCAGGCCCTGTTAACGCCGGGGGCTTTTGTGCGTTTGCCGGTCATGAGAGGCAATGAAAACCCAGACGACCTGACGCGAACTCGTGATGACGTCTCTGGAAATCTCAGCTCTCGAGGAGCGGCACACGGGCTTCTCAGGATGGCGCACAAAGCCTGAGCCCGAGCCCACGATGGGTATGAATGCGTACATTACAGCCAAGGGCGAGGAGGACCTTGCGCAGATAGTTGAGCTGTACTTCCAGTATCTTTGTTCCAGGATCGAAGTGAACACCCCATACGGCACCCAACAATTCGGATCTCGACACTATTAGCTCACGGTTCCGCATCAACGTCTCCAACAGCCTGCATGATGTGGCTTTGATGATCGCGGATTGCGGCCGCACCTCAGCTCACGACGTGAGCGATCCAGTTCCAGTTCAGCAAACGTGACATGACCGTTATCAGTGGGAATTCTGTTCAATATGGGTGGTGCTCGAAGGGCGACAGGTCATCGACCTGCCGCCTGAGGTGGAGGTTACCTGGTTACATCCGGCAGCGCGTAGGCAATCACATAGTCGCCATGGTTTTCGTTCGAACCTGTACGGGTAGCACCGCCCACGGTCACCGCGCAAATGAAAGCAGCGGCAAGTTGGTCGGGGCTTCGAAGATCTCCAGCATTTGCGATCTCTCTCTCTGAATATCAGAAAGCTGCCAGTCACCCTGAGGCTCAACCGACCAGGCTACATCCGTGACACATTTTCTGTCGACACCAGACGCAACCTTTCCACCAACCGTCAACTGATGCGCTGGCGCTGGTGGTAAGCTTATCTGCCCCACCGACATCTGGGACGCCCCCTCCAACCTAATGGTCAGTGATGAGCTCGCCGCTTTGGTATGCCCTTGCGTCCAGAGGTCTAATCGATTGGCCCAATCCTGCATCATCGTACGGCGTTGCTCGACGTACTCCGCATGGTTATACGCCGAACTCACCTTGTCAGGATCAGCATGTGAAAGCTGCGCGTCGATCCAGATTTTCGGGTAACCGATTTCGTTCAGTGCCGTTGAGATCGTCGCCCTCATGCCATGCCCGGTCAGTCGGTCAGCAAAGCCCATACGTCGCAACGCACTGTTCAGCGTGTTCTCGCTGATGCGTTTACTCAGATCACTTCGATGAGCGAGCAAGTGCCGTTGTGCCGGGACCACCTGATCCAGCAACAGCCGCACGACTTCGGCCGCCTGGATAGACAGTGGAACGATGTAGGGCGGCACCTTGGCGGTTTGACGCCGCGTTTTGCGCATCTTGAGCTGGAGCTGCTTGACCACTTCAGGCGGGATAATCCAAAGCCGGCGCTCCAGATCGAACTGATCGGGAGTCGCCAGACGCAACTCACCAGTGCGGACTCCGGTAAGCAATAATAGGCGTATACCGAGCTGCGTCTGTTGCGAGCCGCGGAACGCACGCAGCTTACCCAGGAAGTGTGGAAACTCCTCCATGCGCAGGAAGGGATTGTGCTCCACCGGCGGCTTGGGCACCGCCACCACATCGAGATCTGCGGCAGGATTGTGCTCAAGGCCCGCTATGCGTACGAGCGCATAACGGAACAACTGATTAAGCCAGGTCCGGCACTTCTCCGCAGTAGTGAAGGCCTTCCTACATTCGATACGGCCGAGCAGATCCATGAGCACATGCCGGTTGATCTCATGGATCGATTGTTCGCCGATGTAAGGCTGAATGTCTTTGGCGAAAATGCGCAAGATCTGCGACAGCGTGCTCTGCCGGCCTTCTTTCAGGCTGAGCCGGCGAAAGGCAATCCACTGATTGAACACTGCGTCGAAGGTCTGATCAGTGGAAAGGCGCACCGCGAGTCGCTGCTGCTTGCGCTGCTCGCTGGGATTAGTGCCTTGAGCAAGCAGTGTGCGCGCTTCATCCCGCCGTATCCGCGCATCACGCAGGCCCACCTGCGGATAGCTGCCGAACGACATACGCTTCTGCCTGCCTTCCCAGTAGAAACGAAAATGCCAGAGCTTTGCGCCCTGGGCGGTGACGTGCAGAATCAGTCCATCACTGTCGGCGAGCGTATAGTCCTTGCCGGTGACTCGGGCATGCCGAATCGTCATTTCCGAAAGAGCCATGGTGACCTCCTGAAGCTGCTGGAAGCCAAATGCTCATCTCGTCACCGATCCTGCTCCATCGAAAAACCGAATTGGGGTCTATCCCATTCTGGCCTCAAATCTGGCCTTAAAATGCCCGGCTACTACCGGTTTTCGGTGATTTTCGCTGGAACGAAAAAAGGCCCCGAAGGGCCTTTTTTCAACGACTTACAGACTTCGACTGAAACCTGTAGATCTTTATTTGGAGCGGGAAACGAGACTCGAACTCGCGACCCCGACCTTGGCAAGGTCGTGCTCTACCAACTGAGCTATTCCCGCGTCGTGATGGGTGCCATTCTAGCGATTTCTAAAACAGCGTCAACCCCTTGATTCAAAAAACTTTTATTTTTTTTCCGAGCCTTCGCGCAGGTGCGGCCAGGCGGCCAGCAGGTAGTGCACCATCGACCACAGCGTCAGCCCCGCTGCCACCAGCAGCAGCCCGTAGCCCAGGATCACCCAGAAGGTCACCGCCGGTGGGTTGCCCAGCAGGATCACCAGCGCCAGCATCTGCGCCGCAGTCTTCCACTTACCGAGGTTGGACACCGCCACATGCGCCCGCGCGCCTAGCTCAGCCATCCACTCGCGCAGCGCAGACACCACGATCTCGCGGCCGATGATGACCGCGGCGGGCAGGGTCAGCCAGAAGTTGGCGTGGGTCTGCACCAGCAGCACCAAGGCCACTGCCACCATCAGCTTGTCGGCCACCGGGTCGAGGAAGGCGCCGAACGGCGTGCTCTGCTGCAGTCGACGCGCCAGGTAGCCGTCCAGCCAATCGGTGGCGGCGGCAACGGCGAATACACTGCTGGCGGCCATGTAACTCCACTGATAGGGCATGTAGAACAGCAGAATGAAGCACGGAATGAGCAGGACGCGTAGAACGGTGAGCAGGTTTGGAATATTCATCGGTACGACTGGCTGCAAGTTGAGCCCGGCATTCTACTCGCTATGCAGGCTGGCATAAATCGACTCGGCAAGCTTTTTACTGATGCCGGGGGCTTTGGCGATTTCATCGATACTGGCGCGGTTGAGCTCCTGCAGGCCGCCGAAATGTTTCAGCAGGTCGCGGCGGCGCTTGGGCCCTACCCCGGCCACATCTTCAAGGCTGGAGACTCGACGGGCCTTGCCACGGCGGGCGCGGTGGCCGGTGATAGCGAAGCGGTGGGCTTCGTCGCGGATCTGTTGGATCAGGTGCAACGCCGATGAATCGCCCTTGAGGGTGAATTCGTGATGCACATCGTTCAGGTACAGGGTTTCGAAACCCGCCTTGCGTGTAACGCCCTTGGCCACACCCAGCAGGGTCAGGTCGGTGAAGCCCAGCGCCTGCATCACATCGCGGGCCATGTTCAGTTGGCCTTTGCCGCCGTCCACCAGCAGCACGTCGGGCAGCTTGCCCTCGCCGTCCTTGATGCGCCCATAGCGGCGGGTCAGGGCCTGATGCATGGCCGCGTAATCGTCACCTGCGGTGACGCCTTCGATATTGAAGCGGCGGTAGTCGGACTTGATCGGCCCTTCGGGGCCGAACACCACGCAACTGGCCACGGTCGCTTCACCACTGGAGTGGCTGATGTCGTAGCATTCCAGGCGTTGCGGCACTTCATCCAGGCCCAGCACTTCGGCCAGGGCTTCGAAGCGCGCAGCCATGTGCTGACGGTTGGCCAGGCGGGCATTCAGCGCCTGCTCGGCATTGGTCACGGCCAGTTGCTGCCAGCGGGCGCGGGTGCCGCGCACCCGGTGGCTGATGGTCAGTTCGCGGCCACGCAGCGTGTGCAGCGCTTCGGTGATGGCGTTGAAGTCTTCGTGAACAACATTGACGATCAACTCACCGGGCAGCTCGCGCTCTGCGTTGCCCAGATAGTACTGGGACAGGAAAGCGGCCATGACCTCGGCCACCTCCTCCTCGATGCCCACCTGCGGGAAGAAGTTCTTGCTGCCCAGTACTCGGCCGCCGCGCACGCTGATCAGGTGCACACAGGCACCACCCGGGTTGACGAAGGCGGCGATGACGTCGACATCGCCGCTGCCGCCCTCGATGTACTGCTGGTCCTGCACGCGGCGCAACAAGGCGATCTGGTCACGCAGCTCGGCGGCTTTTTCGAAATCGAGGGCCATGGCGGCCTTCTCCATCTCGGCGTTCAACTCATTGCCCAGTTGCTGGCTACGCCCTTCCAGAAACATCACCGAATGGCGCACGTCTTCTGCGTATTCCTCGGCAGTCACCAGGTCGGTGCAGGGCCCTTTGCAGCGCTTTATCTGGTACTGCAGGCATGGCCGGGTGCGGTTGGCGTAGTAGCTATCTTCGCACTGACGCACAGAAAAGGCCTTTTGCAGCAGGCTGAGGCTTTCGCGAATGGCCCCGGCGCTGGGGTACGGGCCAAAGTAACGGCCCTTGGCCTTTTTCGCCCCACGGTGAATGCCCAGGCGCGGGAACTCGCCATCGGACAGAAACACGTAGGGGTAGGACTTATCGTCGCGCAGCAGGATGTTGTAAGGCGGCCGCCACTCCTTGATCAGGTTCTGCTCCAGCAGCAACGCCTCGGTTTCGTTGGCGGTGATGGTGGTTTCAACCTGGGCGATGCGCGCAACCAGCGCGGCGGTCTTGGGCGCAAGGCCAGCCTTGCGGAAATAGCTGGCCAGGCGTTTCTTCAGGTTCTTGGCCTTGCCCACGTAAAGCAGCCGGGCTTCGCCGTCGAACATCCGGTAAACGCCCGGGCGACCGCTGCAGGTCGCCAGGAATGCGCTGGCATCAAAGACTTGGGACATGAGGTTTTACAGGCTTGCGTCAACCATACCGTGGCGAACGGCCAGCAAGGTCAATTCGACGTCGCTGGTGACCGAGAGTTTTTCAAAGATCCGATAACGGTAAGTATTGACGGTCTTGGGCGAGAGGCACAACTTGTCGGAGATGATCTGCACTTTCTGGCAGCCGACGATCATCAGGGCAATCTGGATTTCCCGCTCGGACAGCGCGTCGAACGGCGAGCCCTGCGGCTGGAACGGTTTCAGCGCCAACTGCTGGGCGATCTGCGGGCTGATATAGCGCTGGCCGGCAAAGGCCAGACGAATGGCCTGAACCATTTCGTCAAGGCCTGCACCCTTGGTCAGGTAGCCGGCAGCGCCGGCCTGCAACAAGCGTGTGGGGAACGGGTCTTCCTCGCACACCGTCACCGCCACTACCTTGATGTCAGGGTGGCTGCGCAGCAGCTTGCGGGTGGCCTCCAGGCCGCCGATGCCGGGCATTTTCACATCCATCAGCACAACGTCCGGTTTCAGCTCCCGGGCCAGTTTCAGCGCCGACTCGCCGGAATCTCCCTCACCCACCACCTGCAGGCCGTCGATGTCGGCCAACATGCGTGTAATACCGGTTCGTACCAGATCGTGATCATCGACCACTAAGACCCTAATCAAGCACACACCTCGTCAGCAGGGCGATTGGATCCCGCCACCTTAACAAAATTTTTCACGGTGGGCCTAACGCATTGCTTCCGTCAGAAACGACTGACGTTGGACTGTGAGAGGCCGCACTATTTGCCGGGGCTTGGCGTCGTTGGCCAACCGCCCCAAAAGGTGCAAGAGCGCCGCCTGATCATCCGACCGCAATTTCCGAAAAGCCCCCAGCAAACCGGACTCATCCGTGTTCAAACCTTCGAGCGCTGCCGGGGTGCGCAGGCCGCTGAGGACATACAACGCATCCACGCCCCGGGTCGCCAATGCCGCCAGGTAATCTAGCCGCGGCGTGCGCTCACCGCTTTCGTACTTACCCTGAGCGTTGGGCTCGACCCCACCGATATCGCCAAATACACGCTGGGTCATACCCAGCCGCTCACGCTCTTCCCGCAGCCGTGGACCGATTCCGTTCATAGGGGCTTCTCCTTTTCCCTTATCCTCTCAAGTACGGCCTGCCCGCCTGCAGGCAGCCGTAAAGGTGTGGATCCACTATGCCCATGCTCTGCGGTCGCGACAAGCCATCATTTAGCTACTACGTTGATATCCCGCTGCATCCGCACAAAGCATTCGTCTTCACCCATTTCGATGAAGCCATGGCGCTGGTACAGCAGGCGGGCCGGGTTGCTGCGGAACACCATCAGCCGCAACAGGGGAAGGCACCGCTGCCTGGCCCACAGCGCCAGTTCTTCCAGCACCCAGCTACCGACCCCTCGCCCACGGTACTCAGGCAACAGGTGCAACTCGCGGATGAACAGCGCCTGGCGGTCCTGGCTGAGGCTGCAAAAACCCAACAGCGTGTCGCCTTCGATCACCAGCCACTGCTCGCGCCAGCCCCAGGCCGCGTCGAAGGCGTCCTCGATCCACAGCAGGTCGAATTCACGGTAGTAGGGCAACATGGCGCGGCGCGTAAGGTTGCGGGCGAAGGTGCAGTGGATGTCTTGGGCGGGAATCAACTGTAAGGGCATCGCATCGCGCTCATTGGGCATAACACACTGGCGAACTGCCAGGGCCACACCTGTCCAGTTCGTTTTCCAACCAGTCGGCCAGCACCCGGGCATTGTTGTGCTCGCTGTCCTTGCCAGCATAAAGCAATGTCAGCGTCCCCTTCCTGGCCATGTCCAGCAGCGGATACCAGTGTTCGGGGTGGGCCGCCAGCGCTTGCTGGTACCGCTGGGTAAAACCGGCGAAATCCACTTCACCCTGATGGAACGCCTTACGCAATTCATTCGAAGGTGCCACTTCGCGCAACCACTGCCCATGGAGGTCATCCTTGCGCTTGTTGCGCGGCCAAAGGCGGTCGACCAGTACACGCTGGCCATCTTCATCCTCAACCGCATCATAGACACGTTTGCAGCGAATCATGGGCGTCTCCTGCCATTACCGTCCGTCTTGAGCCTAGATAATTCATTGATCGAGGTCACGGCCGGGTTACGAATTGTTTCTATGCTCAAGGCCTTCGGCACTTTCGCCCAACGCCAACCGGAGCCCCCATGGCAACCCCGTCAGTGGCCAGCAGCCCACTACTGGCCAAACACGACGCTCGCCCGCAGCTCTCCCACAAACCTGGGCGTGCCACCTTAACGTTGTTCTTCAGCCTGCTGCTGGCGGGTATCGCCTACACCGCCTGGAGCCTCAAGCAGGATGTGACCGCAAGCGGTACGGTCATTACCACGACCACACCGTTCCTTCTGCTGGGCCTGGCGCTGGTGATTGCCCTGGGCTTCGAGTTCGTCAACGGCTTCCACGACACTGCCAACGCGGTAGCCACCGTGATATACACCCATTCGTTGCCGGCGCCGGTAGCGGTGGTGTGGTCTGGGTTGTGCAACTTCCTGGGCGTGCTTTTTTCCAGTGGCGCGGTGGCCTTCGGCATCATCGCCCTGCTACCGGTAGAACTGATTCTACAGGTGGGTTCTTCGGCCGGCTTCGCCATGGTCTTCGCCCTGCTGCTGGCGGCGATCATCTGGAACCTTGGCACTTGGTGGCTGGGCCTGCCGGCATCGTCCTCGCACACCCTGATTGGCTCGATCATCGGCGTGGGCGTGGCCAATGCGCTGATGCATGGGCGTGACGGCACCAGCGGCGTGGACTGGGCCCAGGCCAGCAAGGTGGGTTATGCCCTGCTGTTCTCACCGCTGATCGGTTTTGCTTGCGCAGCCCTGCTGCTGCTGGTCCTGCGCGCGCTGGTCAAACGCAAGGCACTTTACCAGGCACCGGAAGGCCAAACACCGCCACCGTGGTGGATCCGCAGCCTACTGATTCTGACCTGCACCGGGGTCTCTTTTGCCCACGGCTCCAACGATGGCCAGAAAGGCATGGGGCTGATCATGCTGATTCTGGTCGGCACCCTGCCGATGGCTTATGCGTTGAACAAGACCATGCCCAACGCGCAGGCCCTGCAGTTTTCCGCCGTCGCCGAGGTGACCCGCCAGGCACTGGTGCGCAGCAACCCGCAAGCGGCCCCGGATGACCCGCGCCAGGTGCTTACCCTGTTCATTGCCCAGCCCAAGGCCAGCCCGCACCTGGTACCGGCATTGGCGGCGCTGACCGGGATGATCGGCGAAGAGGTCAAAGGCTATGGCTCGCTCAAACGCGTACCGGCTGAAGCCATGGCCAACGTGCGCAACGACATGTACCTGACCAGTGAAGCCATCCGCCTCATGGAGAAAAACCACCTGGTGACATTCGATGCCGACACCCGCAGCCAAGTGCAGTTGTTCAAGGCCCAGCTGGACGACGCCACCCGCTATATTCCGTTGTGGGTGAAGGTGGCTGTAGCCATCGCGCTCGGGCTGGGGACCATGGTTGGCTGGCGGCGTATTGTGGTCACCGTTGGCGAGAAGATCGGCAAGACCCACCTCAGCTATGCCCAAGGCGCATCGGCTGAAGTGGTGGCGATGTGCACCATTGGCGCGGCGGATATGTTCGGGTTGCCGGTGTCGACCACGCATGTGCTGAGTTCGGGGGTGGCCGGCGCCATGGTCGCCAATGGGTCGGGGATTCAGAAACGCACGTTGTTCAATCTGCTGATGGCCTGGGTGCTGACCCTGCCAGCGGCAATGCTGTTGGCTGGCAGCCTGTACTGGCTGCTGAACCACATCTTCTGAACCCGTACGCCGCCTTCTGTAGGAGCGGGTTTACCCGCGAATACGGTAGCGGCGGCAACCGTGAACGGCGGGTGGAGATTGGCCAGCAGGGCCGGCCCTTTCGCGGGTAAACCCGCGCCTACGGGCGACCGCGCAGGCCTTTCAACGTTTGCACAAGGCAGTTGTCCCTACACAGGTTGATCAGCCCGGGATTTTCAGGCCACGCTGCACGGCTGGCCGTTCGAGGAAATTCGCCAGCACGCGCTGCACTTCCTTGAACTGGTCGAAGCCCACCAGGTCACGGGCGTTGTAGCGCTCCACCAGGTTGCGCACCCAAGGGAAGATGGCGATGTCGGCAATGCTGTATTCCTCAGCCATCCACTGCCGACCTTTCAAATGCCGATCCAGCACGCCCAGCAGCCGCTTGGACTCGTTGACATAGCGGTCGCGCGGGCGCTTGTCTTCATATTCCTTGCCCGCAAAGAAATGGAAGAACCCGACCTGGCCGAACATCGGCCCGATGCCGCCCATCTGGAACATCAGCCACTGCAGGGTCTGGTAGCGCTGGGCGGGGTCCTGGCTGAGCAGCTGGCCGCTCTTCTCCGCCAGGTACTGCAAGATCGCACCCGACTCGAACAGCGGCAGCGGCTGACCGCCCGGCCCGTTCGGGTCGAGGATGGCGGGGATCTTGTTGTTCGCGCTGAGCGAGATGAACTCGGGGCTCAATTGGTCATCGTTGTCGAAGCTGACCTTGTGCGCCTCGTAAGCCAAGCCAATCTCTTCGAGCATGATCGACACCTTCACCCCGTTGGGCGTCGGCAGCGAGTACAACTGCAGGCGTTCGGGATGTTTGGCGGGCCATTTGCGGGTAATGGGGAAAGCACTGAGTTCGGTCATGATCAACCTTGCCAAGGGAATGAGCCTGTCACTCTAGAGACATCCCCAGCCGCTGACCATCACCGACCACTCATCAGCGTTGGCAGCTCAGGCCTGGCCGTGGGCCTTGAGCTTGAGCTTTTCGGTATCGACGCGGACAAACACGGAATCGGCCGTCACCGTCAGTACATCCTCTGCCCAGACTTCGCAGATGACCCGGCTCTTGCGCCCCACTTCGCCTTCGACACGCGCCTTGAGCAACAGCTCGACACCCATCGGCGTAGGTTTCAGGTAGGTCAGGTTGAGCGTGCCGGTAACGCAGTCGATACGCGGCAGGCTGCCCGGTTCTCGGCCTTCGTTACGGTAGTGGTAGGCCATCGCCGTCCAGTTGGAGTGGCAGTCGACCAGCATCGCCAGCAGGCCACCGTAAACCAGGCCAGGCCAGCCAATGAAGGTACTGTCGGGCGAGTGCCGGCACACCAGGTGAACACCGTCGGCGTCCCAGTGGCTTTGCAGGTGCAGGCCGCTGGGGTGGGAACAGCCGCAGCCATAGCAAGTACCCTCAGGGGCCGCGAGGGCTTGAAGGGAAAGGGTGTGCTCAGTCATACGCTTCCTGTGCTTGTTGGAATGGGGGCGCGCAACGCCCCCATTAAAGCAGAAACATCAGACCGTCTGGGCAACCATCTTCGTACGCCGCTGGGTCAGTGAAACCAGCAGGATGAACGCGGTCACCCCGGCAGTCATCAGCGTCTCATAGCGGTAGGCGTCGCTGAACAGCATGTAGCCCAGCACCATGACGATGGTGCCGATCACCAGCCAGGTCAGCCATGGGAACAGCCACATCTTCAGTTCCAGCGGGCGCCCTTCACGCTCGGCACGGGCACGCATGCGCAGCTGCGACACGGCAATGACCAGGTACACCAGCAAAGCGATGGCGCCAGTGGTCGACAGCAGGAAGCCAAACACCTTGCCCGGGAACACATAGTTGACGAGGCAGCCAGCGAAACCCGCCAGGGTCGAGAAGATCACTGCCACGGTCGGCACGCCGGAACCGGAGATGCGCTTGGTCACGCTCAGCGCCTGGCCACGCGCACCAAGCGAATAGAGCATGCGCGACGCCGTGTACAGCCCCGAGTTCATGCAACTTGTCACCGCCACCAGCACCACCAGGTCAACCAGCAACTTGGCGCCCGGCACGTTCAGCACTTCCAGTACACGCTGGAACGACCCTACGGCTTTCAGCCCGGGGTCGTTCCAGGCCACCAGCGACACCACCAGGAAGATCGACGCCAGGTAGAAGATGGCGATGCGGTACACCACCAGGTTGGTGGCGCGGCGAATCTTGTCTTTCGGGTTGGCGGTTTCGTCCGCCGCGATGGTGACGATTTCGGCACCGAAGAACGAGAAGATGGTGATCAGCACGCCCCCAAGCACCGTCCCGAACCCATTGGGCATGAAACCACCGCTGTCCCACAGTCGGCTGACCCCGGAGACCTCGGCCAGCGGCCAGAAACCGAACACCGCCAAGGTGCACACCCCGATGAAGCCAATGATCGCGACCACCTTGACCAACGCGAACCAGTACTCGAAAGCACCGAAGTTCTTCACGCTGACCAGGTTGGTGCCCGACAGCACCAGCATGATCAGGAAGGCGAACAGCCAGGACGGCACGCCAGGGAAGTAGGCATGCAGGATGTCAGCACCGGCAATGGCTTCCACCGGAATGATCAACACCCAGAACCACCAGTACAGCCAGCCAATGGTAAAGCCCGCCCAAGGCCCGATGGCCTCCGAGGCGTAGGTGGAAAAAGAGCCGCTGTTGGGGTTTGCGATGGCCATTTCACCCAGCATGCGCATCACCAGCAAGACCAGCAGGCCAGTCATGGCGTAGGAGATGAGGATGGCCGGGCCGGCGGTGGCAATGGCGTTGGAGGACCCGATGAACAGCCCGGCGCCGATGATGCCGGCAATGGAGATCATGGAAACCTGACGGGAAGTCAGGCCGTGCTGCAGTGAGCGCTGTTTCTTGTTGTCTTGCGAAGCCATGGAGAACCCTCGAATGGGTCGGCCGCAGCAAAGCGGCTGAAGGTCTGAGCAGAATTCTTATAAATTTCTGATGTGTGTTGTTGTTGTTTTTTGCAGATGACCGAAGCGGGTATTGACCTCCTCTTCGCATGACCGGTTGTAATCGTTGATCCAGGTCAGTATTAATCTATAGGCCGGGGTCAACAAACGACCTTTTCGAACCACATAATTCCTTTATGGAATGAACTCCTTCTTTTTTTGCTCGGTATTTGCCCGTCATGTCCAAACGCCTGATGCCTTCGACCACCGCCCTTCAGTGCTTCGAAGCGGCCGCTCGCCACCTCAGCTTCACCCGCGCGGCCCAGGAACTGCACCTGACCCAGAGCGCCGTCAGCAAGCAGGTCGCGCAGCTTGAAGACATGCTCTCGCACTCGCTGTTCCAGCGCATTCGCCGGCGCCTGCACCTGACCCCGGCCGGCGCGCTGTACCTCACCGAAGTGAACAAGATCCTCACCCAGATCGACATATCCAGCCGCTATATCCTCAGCTACGGCGACGAAACCGAAGTGCTGCGCATCGCCACCCAGCCGACCTTCGGCGCGCGCTGGCTGGTGCCCCGGCTCAAGGGTTTTGGTGACCGCTACCCACGCATTCACCTGGATGTGCGCAACGAGCTGGAGCCATTCGACCTGGTACAGGCCAAGGCTGACGTCGCCTTTTTCTTCGGCCAGGGCACCTGGCCCGGGGCGACCTGCATCGAGTTGTTCAGCGAAGAAGTGGTGCCGGTGTGCAGCCCGCAGCTGCTGGCCAGCCACCGTTTCGACAGCGCCCAGGCATTGACTGAGCACCGCCTGTTGCAATGCGTGTCGCGGCCGGAGGCCTGGCATGAGTGGTTCCTGGGGCTTGGGTTGCATAGCCAGAACAGCTACCACGGGCCGCGCTTCGACACGTTCTACCTGTGTATCCGCGCGGCCATCTCCGGCTGCGGCATAGCCCTGATTCCCCGCTATCTGGTGGCCGAAGAGCTGAGCGAAGGCAAGCTGGTGGTGGCCTGGGACCACCCTGTGGCAAGCAACGGGAGGCACTTCATTGCGCATGCCGAGCATGCGGCCGAAGTGCCCAAGATCAGGGCCTTCGTGCAGTGGATCCGGGAGCGGGTGGCTGAAGGCGATTGATTTGACCTGCCCTGGCCTCTGGTAGGAGCGGGCTTGCCCGCGAAGAGGCCGGCACAGCCAACCCAAAAAACCGGCCAGATCACGAATCCATGGAATGATCGCAATCGAATAATTCGTTTGCGGAATAACCCGCCGACACGCTTGGATAATAAGAAACTCGAACAAGGTCCGCGTGCCCCCATGAACCAGGAAAGTATCAGCCAATCCATTGCCATCGTTCACCCGATCACACTTTCCCATGGCCGTAATGCCGAAGTCTGGGACACTGACGGCAAACGTTACATCGACTTCGTCGGCGGTATCGGCGTGCTCAACCTGGGCCACTGCAACCCCGCTGTAGTCGAGGCCATCCAGGCTCAGGCCACCCGCCTGACCCACTACGCCTTCAACGCGGCCCCTCACGGCCCGTACCTGGCCCTGATGGAGCAACTGAGCCAGTTTGTGCCAGTCAGCTACCCACTGGCCGGCATGCTCACCAACAGCGGCGCGGAAGCGGCGGAAAACGCCCTGAAAGTGGCCCGCGGCGCCACCGGCAAACGCGCCATCATCGCGTTCGACGGCGGCTTCCATGGCCGCACCCTGGCCACCCTGAACCTCAATGGCAAGGTCGCCCCCTACAAGCAGCGGGTCGGCGAACTGCCCGGGCCGGTGTACCACCTGCCCTACCCGGGCGCGGATACCGGGGTTACCTGCGAACAGGCACTCAAGGCCATGGATCGCCTGTTCAGCGTCGAGCTGGCCGTGGAGGACGTCGCGGCGTTCATCTTCGAGCCGGTGCAGGGTGAAGGCGGCTTCCTTGCCCTGGACCCGGCCTTCGCCCAGGCCCTGCGCCGCTTCTGCGACGAGCGTGGCATCCTGATCATCATCGACGAGATCCAGTCGGGCTTCGGCCGCACCGGCCAGCGCTTCGCGTTTCCGCGCCTGGGTATCGAGCCCGACCTGCTGCTGCTGGCCAAGAGCATCGCTGGCGGTATGCCGCTGGGTGCAGTGGTCGGGCGCAAGGAATTGATGGCGGCGCTGCCCAAGGGCGGCCTGGGTGGCACCTATTCAGGCAACCCGATTGCCTGTGCGGCGGCCTTGGCCAGCCTGGCGCAGATGACCGACGAAAACCTAGCAACCTGGGGTGAACGGCAGGAACAGGCCATCGTCAGCCGTTATGAGCGCTGGAAGGCTTCGGGCCTGAGCCCGTACATCGGCCGCCTGACCGGCGTGGGCGCCATGCGAGGGATCGAGTTCGCCAATACCGATGGCAGCCCGGCACCGGCACAACTGGCCAAGGTGATGGAAGCGGCCCGCGCCAAGGGCCTGCTGCTGATGCCCAGCGGCAAGGCGCGGCACATCATTCGCCTGCTGGCACCGCTGACCATCGAGGCCGAGGTACTCGAGGAAGGGCTGGATATCCTCGAGCAGTGCCTGGCAGAACTGAACTGAGGCTTACAGGCCGAGTTCTTCCGGGGTAAGCATGTCGGACTCGAAGGCGATCCAGCCGCCTTCCAGTTCGGCATGGCCGTTGACGATCGGGCCGTAATAGGTCAGGCCGTTCTCCAGGGTTACGCAAATGTGCGTTGCCGGTTTCTCAGGGGCCGCGAGCGTACCGACGAAATGCACCTTCTTCAGGGTTTCGGTCACCGCTTCCAGGCCCACGCGCATCTTGGGGTTTTCCGAAGCCTCGGTATCTCCGCCACGGTCTTCAGCGCTGATGGTCACGGTGGCGATGTACGGGTACTTGATGCTCAAACGGGGTTACCTCAGTGGGTGTATAGGCGTACGGGCGCGTAGAGTACGGCAGGCCGTCTCTGTTGTCTCTACTGGCCTCTTCGCGGGCACGCCCGCTCCCACGGGGATCGCATGTTGCTCAGGGTACGCAGGGCACCTGTGGGGGGCGGGTCTGCCTGGGAAGAGCCGGGCCTGCAACAGGTGATCTGAATGCCCCGATCTGTTAGGGTGCCCGCCGATGCACGCCACACCACACGAGGATCCCGAGTGAGCGCCGAAGAACCCCTGATCGCCGACCTGTTCGAAGTCGACAAACGCCTGTCCCTCAAGCCCGTCGTGGACTTCAACAGCTACCTGCGCAACGCCTTCGGCGAGGGCCCATGCCGCTGCCACCGCTGCGTGGAAGGCGCCGACCAAAGCACCTACAGCCACGCGCACAACTTCACCTTCGAAGGCCGCCAGTGGCACCGCCGGTTCGCCACCACCGCCGGCAGCGACGTCGCCCAGGTGTTGAAAAAAGCCTGGCTGTCGTACACCAAGGCTGATCTCAACCTGGTCGGCGCGCTGGACCAGACCACCCTCAAGACCTTCACCGAGGCCGCCCTGCACACGCGCCTGCTGGCCTTGCTGCCGGCCAGCGGCCTGGCCCGTGAAGTAGATGGCCAGTGGATGCTGCAAGCCCAGGCCGACTGACAGCCCGGTGGCAGGGCAGGATTCCACCGGTCTGCTAACTTGGTGGAATCCGTCCACCCACAGGTAGTCCGCCATGGCCCGCACAACGCCCATCGAGCTGTACCGCAATATCGGCATCGTCGCCCACGTGGATGCCGGCAAGACCACGACCACCGAGCGGATCCTGTTCTACACCGGGGTCAACCACAAGATGGGCGAAGTGCACGATGGCGCGGCGACCATGGACTGGATGGCCCAGGAGCAGGAACGCGGCATCACCATCACCTCGGCGGCGACCACAGCATTCTGGCAAGGCTCGACCAAGCAGTTCGCCCACAAGTACCGTTTCAACATCATCGACACCCCAGGCCACGTCGATTTCACCATCGAGGTGGAGCGCTCATTGCGCGTGCTCGATGGCGCGGTCGTGGTATTCAGCGGCGCGGACGGCGTCGAGCCGCAGTCCGAGACAGTCTGGCGCCAGGCCAACAAGTATCACGTGCCACGCTTGGCCTACATCAACAAGATGGACCGCCAGGGGGCCGACTTCCTGCGCGTGGTCAAGCAGATCGATCAGCGCCTGGGGCACCACCCGGTGCCCATCCAGCTGGCCATCGGCAGCGAAGAAAACTTCATGGGCCAGATCGACCTGGTGAAGATGAAGGCCATCTACTGGAACGATGCCGACCAGGGCACCAGCTACCGCGAAGAAGAAATCCCCGCCGAACTGAAGGCTCTGGCCGACGAATGGCGCGCGCACATGATCGAAGCTGCGGCCGAGGCCAATGACGAGCTGACCATGAAGTTTCTCGATGGCGAGGAGCTGAGCGTCGAAGAGATCAAGGCCGGGTTGCGCCAGCGCACCATCGCCAACGAAATCGTGCCGACCATCCTCGGCTCCTCTTTCAAGAACAAGGGCGTGCCGCTGATGCTCGATGCGGTAATCGATTACCTGCCCGCCCCCTCGGAAATTCCTGCCATCCGCGGCACCGACCCGGACGATGAAGAAAAGCACCTGGAACGGCACGCCGACGACAAAGAGCCGTTCTCGGCACTGGCTTTCAAGATCGCCACCGACCCGTTCGTCGGCACCCTCACCTTCGCCCGCGTTTATTCCGGCGTGCTCAGTTCAGGCAATGCGGTACTCAACTCGGTCAAAGGCAAGAAGGAACGCATCGGCCGCATGGTGCAGATGCATGCCAACCAGCGTGCCGAAATCAAGGACGTGTGCGCAGGCGACATCGCCGCACTGATCGGCATGAAGGACGTGACCACCGGCGATACCCTGTGCGACATGGACAAACCGATCATCCTCGAACGCATGGACTTCCCTGACCCGGTAATTTCCGTGGCCGTGGAGCCGAAGACCAAAGCCGACCAGGAAAAAATGGGCATCGCCCTTGGCAAGCTGGCCCAGGAGGATCCGTCATTCCGCGTGCGTACCGACGAAGAGACCGGGCAGACCATCATCTCGGGCATGGGCGAGTTGCACCTGGACATCATCGTCGACCGCATGCGCCGCGAGTTCAACGTCGAGGCCAACATCGGCAAGCCGCAGGTGGCCTACCGGGAAAAAATCCGCAATACCTGCGAGATCGAGGGGCGTTTCGTGCGCCAGTCCGGTGGCCGTGGCCAATACGGCCATTGCTGGATCCGTTTCGCCCCCGGTGATGAAGGCAAAGAAGGCCTGGAGTTCATCAACGAGATCGTCGGCGGCGTGGTACCCCGCGAGTACATCCCGGCAATCCAGAAGGGTATCGAAGAGCAAATGAAGAACGGCGTGCTTGCCGGCTACCCCCTGATCAACCTCAAGGCCGCCGTGTTCGACGGCTCGTACCACGATGTCGACTCCAACGAGATGGCCTACAAGATCGCCGCGTCAATGGCCACCAAGCAGTTGTCGCAGAAAGGCGGCGCAGTGTTGCTGGAGCCGGTGATGAAGGTAGAGGTGGTGACGCCCGAGGAATATCAGGGCGACATCCTCGGCGACTTGAGCCGACGTCGCGGCATGATCCAGGACGGTGATGAAACACCGGCTGGCAAGGTGATACGTGCCGAAGTGCCGTTGGGTGAAATGTTCGGCTACGCCACCTCGATGCGCTCGATGACCCAGGGCCGGGCCAGCTTCTCGATGGAGTTCACCCGCTATGCCGAGGCCCCGGCGAGCATTGCCGATGGCATCGTCAAGAAGAGCCGCGGAGAGTAAGCAGTTCTCCTGTGCCGGCCTCTTCGCGGGTAAACCCGCGCCTACAGGGGTATGCGATCCCCCGTAGGCGCGGGTTTACCCGCGAAGAAACCGACACAGACACCAACAGTTTTCAGTGCTGCTCGCCCGCCCGCTTCAACAGCTTCTTGCACCGCTCGGACAAATGCACCACGCGCAAATGCTTGCCCGCCTTGGCATAGCGCTCGCGCAGGGTTTTCAGCGCCGCAACCGCCGAATAGTCGACAAAGCTCAAATGCTGGCAATCCAGCGTGACCTGGGCCGGGTCCCCGGCCGTGTCGAACTGGTTGAGGAACGAGGTGGTCGAGGCAAAGAACAGCGTGCCATGCAGCTGATAACGCTTGCCGCCCTCCGCGTCCTCATGGGTGTCGGCATACAGCTCCCGCGCATGCTGCCAGGCAAAGTTGAGCGCCGCGATGATGATACCGAACAGCACTGCCATGGCCAGGTCGGTCAGCACCGTGACCACGGTCACCGCCACGATCGCCAGCACATCATTCACCGGCACCTTGTGCAACACCCGCAACGACGCCCAGGCAAAGGTCTGCTGGGCCACCACGAACATCACCCCAACCAGCGCCGCCAGGGGAATGCGCTCGATCAGCGGCGACAGGAACAGCACGAACAGCAGAATCATTACCCCGGCCACTACCCCCGACAACCGGCCCCGGCCATTGGAGCTGAGGTTGATCACCGTCTGCCCGATCATCGCGCAGCCGCCCATGCCGCCGCACAGGCCCGACACCATGTTCGCAGCGCCCAATGCCACACACTCGCGGTCCGGGAAGCCACGGCTCTCGGTGATCTCATCGGTCAGGTTGAGGGTGAGCAGGGTTTCCAGCAGGCCGACCATGGCCATCAGCACCGCGTAGGGGGCGATGATCTTCAGGGTTTCCAGATTCCAGGGCACCTCCGGCAGCGCCAGCCCTGGCAGGCCACCGGCGATATGCGCCATGTCGCCCAGGGTGCGGGTAGGCAGCCCTAGCACGTACACCAGCAGGCCAACACCGAGGATCGCCACCAAGGCCGGCGGCACCGCACGGGTCAGTTTCGGCAGCACATAAACCACCGCCATGGTCAGCGCGACCAGGCCGATCATCAGGTACAGCGGCGTGCCACTGAGCCAGTGTTCGCCGTCCTTGAAATGCTCCAGCTGAGCCATGGCGATGACGATGGCCAGGCCGTTCACGAAGCCAAGCATGACCGGGTATGGCACCAGGCGCACCAGTTTGCCCAGGCGCAGCAGGCCGAACAGGATCATCACCACACCGCCCAGCAGCACCGTGGCCAGCAGGTACTGCACGCCGTGCTGCACCACCAAGGCGACGATCACCACCGCCATCGAGCCGGCAGCGCCTGAGATCATCCCCGGCCGCCCGCCGAACAGCGCCGTCAGGGTACAAATGATGAACGCGCCATACAGGCCCATCAGCGGGTTGAGATGGGCCACCAGGGCAAAGGCGATGCACTCGGGGACCAAGGCAAACGAGGTGGTAAGGCCGGCGAGCAGGTCGGCGCGTAGTCGGGCGGGCTTCATGGGCTTCCTGTGGTGCAGTCCTGACGGACGTTAGAAAAACGAGGGGCGCGATGTTACGGAATTTGTCTGACAGCGGCCACCGCTCAACGCACCCGTTCCAGGCTCTGCACGGCCAGGTCCAGCGCACGCTGCATGTCCAGGCGCGCCGAACGGCCCAGGTCCGGGTCGTTCAGGCGGCCACCACGCTCTGAGGGCAGGATCGGCGCCGTCAGGTCTTCGGCATCCATCGCTTCAAAATCCTGCTCGGCGCCCAGGGTCAAGGCACTGCGCCGCAACAGCATGCGCACCTGTTCCGGGGTAAGTGCCGGGTTGATCGACAGCATCGTCGCCACAGTGGCAGTCACCAAGGGTGTTGCGTACGACGTGCCGCAATGCGCAGCCTCGGCAGACACTGGGCGTATGCAAGCAGCAGCACTGACGTCCACGCGCATGTCGATATTGGAACTGTGACGCTTGCGCACGTGATCGTGGGCTTCAACTGCCGTAGCCTTGTCACTGCGCTGATGCCCGCCCACCACCAGCAATTGTTCGGTGATGAATGACGAAGGCAGGCGATATTCATCGGTCCCCGACCAGGACGCACCATTGCCCGCCGAATTCACCACGACCACATCAGGGTGCTCCTTGCGCAGCCAGAGGAAGAACTCCTCAAGTAACTCCTCGTAGCCACTCATTGCCAGCCCGGAGCGCACCAGCGAATCGACCTCATCACCCTTCACATTGCGTGCCCCGACCCGGTGAATGCCCCAGCTCCAGTTCAGCACCCGCACGCCATCTTCGACCAGGTTCACCGAGGCAGCGATGTTGGCGGTGATACCGGCATCCGAGTTGCGCTCTACCACCACCTCGAAGCCAGGGCTGTGCTTGCCCAGCCCTGGCAAAAAGCCCTCACCCTGCCCAGCGAGAATGCCTGCGACATGGCTGCCGTGGCTTGCCGGGCGATTACCGTCGCGAGCGTAGAGGCATGTCTGGCCTTGTTCGCAGCCCCCTCGATAATGGCTGAACCCCGGGGCGTCAAAGTCCACTTCGCGCTCGATTACCCCGACCCGCACGGGCTTCACCGGCAAGCGAGAAGCGGCAATCCGGCGCCGGTAGAAATACAGCGCGTCCATGAAGCGGTTGGCGGCCCATTCGTCCGCCTGGTCGATGGCCCGGGTGCTGCGCCCATTGCCCTCCTCCCCGCGCTCGGGGCCGGACTCTTCGACAATCACGGCATCCACGCTGACTTCACTGCCCATGCGCAGGACCATCGCATCGCGCTGCACCAGGTCATCTACCGGCAAGCGCAGCTGGTAGACATTCAGCGGCGGTATGGCACCGACAACCTGGGCGCCGTATTTGCCGGCGATGCGCCGGGCCTCGTCGAGGCCGTCGTATTTTTCTTCGATCAACAGGCTGACCAGATCGACATAGGTGGTCAGGCCATCCATGTTCTTCGCCACTTCATCGGGCCCTGCGGCGATCACATGACTGCGTTGGCGGGTCAGCCATACCGGGTTGCTGGTGCGGCCGCCATCGGCCAGCCAGAGCGGGGCGCTGCGCTGGGCTTTTCTCGCCAGTTTCAGCGTTAGCCGGTCACCCTGGCGCTCGATATCGGCTTCTGACAGCCGCGTACCGCCGAGCCATACCGTTGGCAGATTTGCCCGGAGCCCTTCGACACGCAGGCACCATCGCTGCTGGCTATCGCTGAACAAGTCGCCGCAACGCTGCAGCTGCTTGATGCGCAGCGTGTCCGCTGCAGCCTGTGCACCAAGACTGCAAAGCCATAACAGCAAGATCAGGACACCCTTCATGCAATCACCCCACGCGCTCCCTGTGAGTGCGACTTACGGGGCACCTCAAAGGTTCACCTGTGGCCGGCGACTGCCTGGTCGCGGGCGAGCCATTCGGCCATGGAAGTATCCTCCAACGCGTACTCGCCACGATTGGCCTTCCATACCAGCTCCTTGTCGCGCAGGGCATCGAGGGCCTTCTGTACGTTTGCCGTGTTGACGTTGGCTACCGCCTGGGCCTGCTCCAGCTTGCGGCTGACCTCAACCAGGGTTTGCTCGGTAAACGGGGAAAACGGCTGCCGGCCCAGCGTGCGCTCGGCCATGACCTCTAGCACGGCCTGCTGCAACGGCGTAAGTTCGTTCCAAGCGCTTTCGTAGTCACTCCACACCCCGGCTTGATGGTTCAGCGCCCCATTGCGCAGCAGTTCACCCAGGTTGCCCGCCTCACCCAGGCCGACACTGACTTCGGCCAACAGTTTGTTGAGCATTTCCGGGCGCCGGCCGACCAATTCGAACGCGTATGCCAGGTCCTCTACCTTGAACTGGTTACTGTCGGCCAGGCGACGGTTCCACAAGGCGGTGATGAATTCGACATATTCACGCCCCAGCAACGGAAATGGCGTGATGCTTGCACCAAAGAATGGCTGCTTGCTCTTGAGTACCAGGTTGGCCAGCTTGTCGCGACTAGAGCCCGTGAACACTAGGCGCAAGCCGTCCGGACGGTCGCCACGGTTAAGGTGGTCACGCGCGGCTTTCAGCGCGAACATCGCATTAAGGCCATCTTCGCTGTTAAGGGCGTGCTGAGCCTCGTCGATGATCAGTACTACCAACTGCCCTGACACTTGATGCAACACGGCAAGTGCCTGGGCCAGGGTAGTACCCGCAGGCAGTTGCGGGCGGGTGAAATCCCAGCTCAGGGTGCGCAGCAGGTTGATCTTGTCGACACCGGCCTTTTTCGCCGTCCTGGCCAGCGCACCTTCGAATCTGGCCAGCGCAGTACCGATGGCGCCGCTGATGAGCTGCGCAGGGGCGGCGTTGCGATCCGACCACAGGTCGACGTAAACCGGTAGCCAGCCGCGCTGTACGCATTCCGGTATGAAGTCGTTGTTGAGGAAGGTGCTCTTGCCCGTACGCCGGGGCGCGGCCAGGAACATGCCCGAGCTGTAATCGACCAACGACTCGCCGGCCAGGTCTTGGGCCAGTGCGGTGGCCAACTGATGACGGCGTAGGAGCGGGCGAACGGGAGACATGCAATTAACCTCAATTATCTTGCCTACTATAATTTATAGCCTACAAGATAAACCAGGATAATACGACCGTCCGCAACAGTGCCGGCGTGATCCAGATCCGGCAAAAAGTCAGCAAATTTGCCATCATGTTGATTCCACCTGCGGAGATCATGGACATGCCGCTACGCCCCCTTTTCACCTCCCTGTTGCTGGTCGCCAGCCTCACCGCCCATGCCGCCACCGAGGTGGTGCCACTTCAGCATCGCAGCAGCGCCGAACTGCTGCCCGCCCTGCAGGCGTTCATCGGCAAGGACGGCACGGTCAGCGCCTTCGAGAACAAACTGATCGTCAACGCCAGCCCCGAGCGCATCGACGACCTGCGCGCCCTGCTGCAACAGCTGGATACCGCGCCCAAGCGCCTGCTGATCAGCGTCGACAACAACGACAGCAACTTCCAGGACAACCGCGGCAACGCACGCGTCATTCACTACGGCACCAGCAACCGCGACGGCGGCATGCAGCAGGTACAAGCCAGCGAAGGGCAACCGGCACTGATCCAGGTAGGCCAGAGCATCCCCATTACCAGCACCAGCACAGACGGCTATGGGCGCATTCAGAGCAACACCGAATACCGCAACGTGACCCAAGGCTTCTACGTGACCCCCAGCCTGAGCGGCGAAACGGTTCGTCTGCAAATAAGCAGCAATAATGACCGTATCAGCCATGAACGTGCAGATGTAGTGAAAGTACAAAGTACCGACACGACAGTCACGGGCAAGCTCGGCGAGTGGATCACCCTGGCGGGGTTCAACCAGCAGAGCCAAGCCGATCGCAGCGCATCAAGCCATACGTACAGCACCCAACGGGGTGAAAACATGACATTGCGGGTCAAAGTCGACCTTGTTGACTGATACCAGGCAATTCAAGGCTTCGACCAAAGGCCTTGAAACTGACTGCCAAGTCGCATTAGACCAAAGATGTAGTAAGTACAAAAAAGCACTACAAAACATTTGACAGGGTCTTTTTCCCAAGGGCATGATGGCCTCGCTCCCGCTAATCAGGGGCCCTGGCAAGGGCCTTCGAGGCGTGCTCCTCCCACCCCTGGAGGCGCCTCGTGTCTATACGGCCCACAAGGCGGTTCGACGGGATTGCGACTGCAACGAAGAAGTTGTCCCGAGGGACGGAAGCGCATCACCGCAGTACTGGCAATCGCGTCGCACCGCAGCAAGGCAACCACGAGCCGACCTGCCGGAGCACACCTTCGCCTGGTCTGCCCACCCTTCCCCTTCGAGCCTTCGCGTTCGCCGCCGCATTCCTGCGAACAGGACAGCCGCCAGGCACCTGATCTGCTCCGAGCATCAGCACAATTAACCCAAGATCGATGCGACGAGGTTTATTTCCATGGCACTGACACGCGAACAGCAAATTGCAGCCCTCGAGAAAGACTGGGCCGAAAACCCGCGCTGGAAAGGCGTGACCCGTACCTACACCGCCGCTGATGTCGTTCGCCTGCGTGGCTCCGTGCAACCTGAGCACACCTTTGCGCGTCAGGGCGCAGAAAAACTGTGGAAGCTGGTCACCGAAGGTGCCCACCCGTCCTTCCGCCCCGAAAAAGATTTCGTCAACTGCATGGGCGCCCTGACGGGCGGCCAGGCTGTACAGCAGGTCAAGGCCGGCATCCAGGCCATCTACCTGTCCGGCTGGCAGGTTGCCGCCGACAACAACTCGGCCGAGTCGATGTACCCTGACCAGTCGCTGTACCCGGTCGACTCGGTACCGACCGTGGTCAAACGCATCAACAACGCGTTCCGCCGCGCCGACCAGATCCAGTGGAAAGCCGGCAAGAACCCGGGCGACGAAGGGTACATCGACTACTTCGCGCCCATCGTGGCCGACGCCGAAGCCGGTTTCGGTGGCGTACTGAACGCCTACGAGCTGATGAAGAACATGATCGAAGCAGGCGCCGCCGGCGTGCACTTCGAAGACCAGCTGGCCTCGGTTAAAAAATGCGGCCACATGGGCGGCAAGGTGCTGGTGCCGACTCAGGAAGCCGTACAGAAGCTGGTGGCCGCTCGCCTGGCCGCTGACGTGTCGGGTGTACCGACCATCATTCTGGCCCGCACCGACGCCAACGCCGCCGACCTGCTGACCAGCGACTGCGACCCGTACGACCAGCCGTTCGTGGTTGGCGAGCGCACCCGCGAAGGCTTCTACAAGGTCCGTGCCGGCCTCGATCAGGCCATTGCCCGCGGCCTGGCCTATGCCCCGTACGCCGACCTGATCTGGTGTGAAACCGCCAAGCCGGACCTGGACGAAGCCCGTCGCTTCGCCGAGGCGATCAAGAAGGAGTACCCGGACCAGATCCTGTCGTACAACTGCTCGCCTTCCTTCAACTGGAAGAAAAACCTGGACGACGCCACCATCGCCAAGTTCCAGCGCGAACTGTCGGCCATGGGTTACAAGCATCAGTTCATCACCCTGGCCGGCATCCACAACATGTGGCACGGCATGTTCAACCTGGCGCACGACTACGCCCGCAACGACATGACCGCCTACGTGAAGCTGCAGGAGCAGGAATTCGCTGACGCCAGCAAGGGCTACACCTTCGTGGCGCACCAGCAGGAAGTGGGCACTGGCTACTTCGACGACATGACCACCGTGATCCAGGGTGGCGCTTCGTCGGTGACTGCACTGACCGGCTCGACCGAGGAAGAGCAGTTCCACTGATAGTGGGTTGCGGTTGAACTAAGGCCCGGGGCTTGTGAAAGCTCCGGGCCTTTGTTTTTACCCGAGAAAGGGCCGGGCCTGCTGGCCAATTTTTACCAGCCGTTCACCGTTGCCGCCGCTACCGTATTCGCGGGTAAACCCGCTCCTACACTAATCGGAAGGAGACACACATCGGCGATTGGGCGCAGGCCGCTGCAGGAACGGGTTTACCCCCGAAAGGGCCGGCACAGGCCGCAGCAAAACCCCGGATCAGGGCTATGCTTGTGGCAGCCCAGCAGCAAGGACCGTCCATGCCTCGTCCAAGCCACCTGATGATTCTCGCCCTGACCGCCGCTGCCCTCTATCTATATGCACTGGCCAGCGACAACACCCTGCTCGCCCTCATGACCAAACCCATCCCGGTGCTGGCCTTGATTGCCTGGCTGCGCAGCACCCCGGTTTCGCCTTATCGCACATGGATCTCGATCGGCCTGGCCTTCTCGGTACTCGGCGACATCCTGCTGGCCATCCCCGCCGACCTGTTCGTGTTCGGCTTGGCTGCTTTCCTTTGTGCCCACCTTGCTTACCTGCGCGGCTATTGCGGCATTACCCTGCGCCCCGCCCTGCCCGCACTGATCTTCAGCGCAATCACGGGCATCGCGCTGCTCGGTGTACTGGCCAGCCACAGCCTCGGCCCGTTGCTGATCCCGGTAGCGCTCTACGCCCTGGCCATCAGCGCCATGCTCTGGCGCGCACTGGCCTGCGGGGGAGTGGCAGCCCTGGGTGCCGGCCTGTTCGTGTTCTCCGACAGCCTGATCGGCATCGACCGCTTCGTCAGCCCGTTCGCCGCCGCACCGTACCTGATCATCCTCGCCTACTGGCTCGGCCAATGGGCCATCACTTCATCAGTCAGTCATCGCTCAACCGATAAAGTATTGACCCAGAGCGGTGCACGCAGGACCGAGAGCTGCTAGAACAAGGGTTTTTTGCAATTGCAAGTAGGGGGAATCGCCCGATGAACTTTACAAGGCACAGAAGAGCCAAATTCAACGGCAGCAGCTCAAATGATATTAATTATCATTACAGGAGTTGCAATTCGTTACCTGCAGCAAGAAACATAATTAACAAAACCGCGCGTAATGCCCGAATTTCAAGGCTCTCAGCCAGTTACGAACGGTTTTTGTACTTAATCCTACGAATAAATTTGCGACAGAAATTTTACTTGCACCAGGTTTACCCATAAAATCAGCGCGATTGATCCGGCTGCGACATTTGGTCACTGCATGTGCGACGCCAAGTCGCCGCTCTACACTTATTTCAGACTGCAGAGCTGGGTCTCTGTATAAGGATTTCTAGCATGTCCGATTCGGCAGGACTCATCGCCCACAACTGGGGCTTTGCCATCTTCCTCCTGGGTGTCGTCGGCCTGTGCGCCTTCATGCTCGGCCTGTCCAGCCTGCTCGGTAGCAAGGCTTGGGGCCGCGCCAAGAACGAACCCTTCGAATCCGGCATGCTGCCCGTAGGCAGCGCGCGCCTGCGCCTGTCCGCCAAATTCTATCTGGTCGCGATGCTGTTCGTGATCTTCGATATCGAAGCCCTCTTTCTCTTTGCATGGTCTGTGTCCGTCCGCGAAAGCGGCTGGACCGGATTCGTCGAAGCACTCGTTTTCATAGCAATTCTGTTGGCAGGTCTTGTCTACCTATGGCGCGTCGGGGCACTTGATTGGGCTCCCGAAGGTCGCCGCAAGCGGCAAGCGAAGCTGAAACAATGAGGCTTTGGCATGCAATACAATCTCACCAGAATCGATCCGGATGCGCCCAACGAGCAGTACCCGGTCGGTGAACGGGAAACCGTCACCGATCAACTGCTAGAGGACCAGGTCCACAAGAACATCTTCATGGGCAAACTCGAAGATGTGCTGCGTGGTGCGGTCAACTGGGGTCGCAAGAACTCCCTCTGGCCGTACAACTTCGGCCTGTCCTGCTGCTACGTGGAAATGACCACGGCCTTCACGGCACCCCACGACATCGCCCGCTTCGGCGCCGAAGTCATCCGGGCCTCGCCGCGTCAGGCCGACTTCATGGTCATTGCCGGTACCTGCTTCGTGAAGATGGCGCCGATCATCCAGCGCCTGTACGAGCAGATGCTCGAACCAAAATGGGTCATTTCCATGGGTTCGTGCGCCAACTCCGGTGGCATGTACGACATCTACTCGGTCGTTCAGGGGGTCGACAAGTTCCTCCCCGTGGACGTCTATGTGCCTGGCTGCCCGCCACGCCCTGAGGCTTTCCTGCAAGGCTTGATGCTGTTGCAGGAGTCGATCGGCCAAGAACGACGCCCGCTTTCCTGGGTTGTTGGTGATCAAGGTATTTACCGTGCCGAGATGCCAGCCCAGAAAGACCTGCGTCGTGAGCAGCGCATTGCAGTAACCAACCTGCGCAGCCCCGACGAAGTCTGATCCAGCGACCTGCCGCCCGCTCCCGAAGGAGCCGGCGGCCTGGCTTCATTCTTAACGTTGACCCAAAGCGACCGAGACCATGACAGCGGACAACGCTATTTTCATTCCGCCCTACAAGGCTGACGACCAGGATGTGGTCGTCGAACTGAACAACCGTTTTGGCGCCGACGCATTCGTCGCCCAGGAGACCCGCACCGGCATGCCCGTGCTGTGGGTAAAACGCGCCCAGCTCAAAGAGGTGCTCAGCTTCCTGCGCGGCGTCGCCAAGCCTTACAGCATGCTGTACGACCTGCATGGCGTCGACGAGCGCCTGCGCACCCAGCGCCGTGGCCTGCCAGCCGCCGATTTCAGCGTGTTCTACCACCTGTTGTCGATCGAGCGTAACAGCGATGTGATGATCAAGGTGTCGCTCAGCGAAGGCGACCTGAACCTGCCGACCGTGACGGGCATCTGGCCAAACGCCAACTGGTACGAGCGCGAAGTCTGGGACATGTTCGGCATCGACTTTGCCGGCCACCCGCACCTCAGCCGCATCATGATGCCGCCGACCTGGGAAGGTCACCCGCTGCGCAAGGACTACCCTGCCCGTGCGACCGAGTTCGACCCCTACAGCCTGACCCTGGCCAAGCAGCAGCTTGAAGAGGAATCGGCACGCTTCAACCCGGAAGCCTGGGGCATGAAACGTCAGGGCGCCAACGAGGACTACATGTTCCTCAACCTCGGCCCCAACCACCCTTCGGCGCACGGTGCGTTCCGTATCGTCCTGCAGCTGGACGGTGAAGAAATCGTCGACTGCGTACCGGACATCGGCTACCACCACCGTGGCGCCGAAAAAATGGCCGAGCGCCAGTCCTGGCACAGCTTCATCCCCTATACCGACCGTATCGATTACCTCGGCGGGGTGATGAACAACCTGCCGTACGTGCTTGCGGTAGAGAAGCTGGCCGGCATCAAGGTGCCGCAGAAGGTCGACGTGATTCGCATCATGCTGGCCGAGTTCTTCCGCATCACCAGCCACCTGCTGTTCCTGGGTACCTACATCCAGGACGTCGGCGCCATGACCCCGGTGTTCTTCACCTTCACCGACCGCCAGCGCGCCTACACCGTGATCGAAGCGATCACCGGTTTCCGCCTGCACCCGGCCTGGTACCGCATCGGTGGCGTCGCCCACGACCTGCCACGTGGCTGGGACAAGCTGGTCAAGGACTTTGTCGAGTGGCTGCCCAAGCGCCTCGACGAATACACCAAGGCCGCCCTGCAAAACAGCATCCTCAAGGGCCGTACCATCGGCGTTGCCGCGTACAACACCAAGGAAGCGCTGGAATGGGGCACCACCGGTGCCGGCTTGCGTGCCACCGGTTGCAACTTCGACCTGCGTAAAGCCCGTCCTTACTCCGGCTACGAAAACTTCGAGTTCGAAGTACCGCTGGCCCACAACGGCGATGCCTACGATCGCTGCATGGTCCGTGTCGAGGAGATGCGTCAGAGTATCCGCATCATCGACCAGTGCCTGCGCAACATGCCGGAAGGCCCGTACAAGGCGGATCACCCGCTGACCACGCCGCCGCCGAAAGAGCGCACCCTGCAGCACATCGAAACCCTGATCACGCACTTCCTGCAAGTCTCGTGGGGCCCGGTCATGCCGGCCAACGAGTCGTTCCAGATGATCGAAGCGACCAAGGGCATCAACAGTTACTACCTGACGAGCGATGGCGGCACCATGAGCTACCGCACCCGGATCCGCACCCCGAGCTACCCGCACCTGCAGCAGATCCCTTCGGTGATCAAAGGCAGCATGGTTGCCGACCTCATTGCGTACCTGGGCAGTATCGACTTCGTTATGGCTGACGTGGACCGCTAAGCATGAACAGCACGCTTATCCAGACAGACCGTTTCGCCCTGAGCGAAACCGAGCGCTCGGCCATCGAGCACGAAATGCATCACTACGAGGACCCGCGCGCGGCGTCCATCGAAGCCCTGAAGATCGTCCAGAAGGAGCGTGGCTGGGTGCCGGACGGCGCCATTCACGCCATCGGCGAAGTGCTGGGCATTCCGGCCAGCGACGTCGAGGGTGTCGCCACCTTCTACAGCCAGATCTTCCGCCAACCGGTCGGCCGCCACATCATCCGCGTGTGCGACAGCATGGTCTGCTACATCGGCGGCCATGAGTCGGTCGTCAACCAGATCCAGAGCGAGCTGGGCATCGGCCTCGGCCAGACCACCGCCGACGGCCGTTTCACCCTGCTGCCCGTGTGCTGCCTGGGCAACTGCGACAAGGCCCCGGCACTGATGATCGACGACGACACCTTCGGTGACGTGCAGCCGGCTGGCGTTTCCAAACTGCTGGAGGGTTACGTATGACCATTACTTCCTTCGGCCCGGCCAACCGCATCGCGCGCTCGGCCGAAACCCACCCGCTGACCTGGCGCCTGCGTGACGACGGCGAGCCGGTCTGGCTGGCCGAGTACGAATCGAAGAACGGCTACGCCGCAGCCCGCAAGGCGCTGGCGCAAATGTCCGCCGACGACATCGTGCAGAGCGTCAAGGACTCCGGCCTCAAAGGCCGTGGCGGCGCAGGCTTCCCCACTGGCGTGAAGTGGGGCCTGATGCCCAAAGACGAATCCATGAACATCCGCTACCTGCTGTGCAACGCGGACGAAATGGAGCCGAACACCTGGAAGGACCGCATGCTGATGGAGCAACAGCCCCATCTGCTGGTCGAGGGCATGCTGATCAGCGCCCGCGCCCTGAAGGCCTACCGCGGCTACATCTTCCTGCGTGGCGAGTACACCACCGCAGCGAAAAACCTCAACCGCGCCATCGATGAAGCCAAGGCCGCCGGCCTGCTGGGCAAGAACATCCTGGGCAGCGGTTTCGATTTCGAGCTGTTCGTGCACACCGGTGCCGGCCGCTACATCTGCGGTGAAGAAACCGCGCTGATCAACTCGCTGGAAGGCCGCCGCGCCAACCCGCGCTCCAAGCCGCCCTTCCCTGCCGCCGTTGGCGTGTGGGGCAAGCCGACGTGCGTGAACAACGTCGAGACCCTGTGCAACGTCCCGGCCATCGTCGCCAACGGCAACGACTGGTACAAGTCGCTGGCCCGCGAAGGCAGCGAAGACCATGGCACCAAGCTGATGGGCTTCTCCGGCAAGGTAAAGAACCCAGGCCTGTGGGAACTGCCATTTGGCGTTACCGCACGCGAATTGTTCGAAGACTACGCCGGTGGCATGCGTGATGGCTTCAAGCTCAAGTGCTGGCAGCCAGGCGGCGCCGGTACCGGCTTCCTGCTGCCTGAGCACCTCGATGCGCAAATGTACGCCGGTGGCATCGCCAAGGTCGGCACCCGTATGGGTACTGGCCTGGCCATGGCGGTCGACGACAGCATCAACATGGTGTCGCTGCTGCGCAACATGGAAGAGTTCTTTGCCCGCGAATCGTGCGGCTGGTGCACCCCATGCCGTGACGGCCTGCCGTGGAGCGTGAAGATGCTGCGCGCGCTGGAAAACGGCCAAGGCCGCGCCGAGGACATCGAGACGCTGCTGGGGCTGGTCAACTTCCTCGGCCCGGGCCGTACCTTCTGTGCTCACGCACCGGGTGCCGTCGAGCCGCTGGGCAGTGCCATCAAATACTTCCGCTCGGAGTTCGAGGCCGGTGTGGCGCCAGAAAGCGCTGCCACCCTGCGCCCCGACCTGGCGAAGCCGATCGTGGTCGGCGCATAACAAGATGATTAGGCGGGTGGTCCGTGCCACTCGCCAGCTTACCGGCAGGCCCGAGCAATCGAGGCGTGTCGCAAGCTCACCGATTTCCATTAGCCACGCCCGCTCACGCGGGCCAACGAAGAACTTTGAACAATGGCCACTATCCACGTAGACGGCAAAGCGCTCGAAGTCAACGGTGCAGACAACCTGTTACAGGCATGTCTGTCGCTCGGCCTCGACATCCCTTATTTCTGCTGGCACCCGGCGCTTGGTAGCGTTGGCGCCTGCCGGCAATGCGCAGTCAAGCAGTACACCGACGAGAACGACACCCGTGGTCGTATCGTCATGTCCTGCATGACCCCTGCTTCCGACGGCACCTGGATTTCCATCGACGATGAAGAGTCGAAGGCGTTCCGCGCCAGCGTCGTCGAATGGCTGATGACCAACCACCCGCACGACTGCCCGGTGTGCGAGGAAGGCGGTCACTGCCACCTGCAGGACATGACGGTAATGACCGGCCACAACGAGCGCCGCTACCGTTTCACCAAGCGTACCCACCAGAACCAGGACCTCGGCCCGTTCATCGCCCATGAGATGAACCGCTGCATCGCCTGCTACCGCTGCGTGCGCTATTACAAGGACTACGCCGGTGGTACCGACCTGGGCGTCTACGGCGCCCACGACAACGTGTACTTCGGCCGCGTCGAAGACGGTGTGCTGGAAAGCGAGTTCTCCGGCAACCTGACCGAGGTCTGCCCGACCGGCGTATTCACCGACAAGACCCACTCCGAGCGCTACAACCGCAAGTGGGACATGCAGTTTGCCCCGAGCATCTGCCATGGCTGCTCCAGCGGCTGCAACATCAGCCCGGGCGAGCGCTACGGCGAACTGCGCCGTATCGAAAACCGCTTCAACGGTTCGGTCAACCAGTACTTCCTGTGCGACCGCGGCCGCTTCGGCTACGGCTACGTCAACCGCAAGGACCGCCCACGCCAGCCACAACTGGCCGACGGTACCAAGCTAGGCCTGGACGCCGCCCTGGACAAGGCCGCCGACCTGCTGCGCGGCCGTACCATCGTCGGTATCGGCTCGCCACGCGCCAGCCTCGAAAGCAACTACGGCCTGCGTGAGCTGGTCGGCGCCGAGTACTTCTACTCGGGCATGGAAGCGGGCGAACTGGCCCGCGTACGCCTGGCCCTGAACGTGCTGAACAACAGCCCGCTGCCCGTGCCGACCCTGCGCGACATCGAAGATCACGACGCCGTGTTCGTGCTCGGTGAAGACCTGACCCAGACCGCTGCCCGCGTTGCCCTGGCCGTGCGCCAGGCCACCAAAGGCAAGGCCGAGGCCATGGCCGAAGCAATGAAAGTGCAGCCTTGGCTCGACGCTGCCGTGAAGAACATCGGCCAGCACGCGCTGTACCCGCTGTTCATCGCGTCCCTGGCGGAAACCAAGCTGGACGACGTCGCCGAAGAGTGCGTACACGCCGCGCCGGCCGACCTGGCCCGCATCGGTTTCGCCGTGGCCCACGCCATCGACCCGAGCGCCCCTGCCGTCGCCGGCCTGGACGACGAAGCCAAGGCCCTGGCCCAGCGCATCGCCGACGCCCTGGTTGCCGCCAAGCGCCCACTGGTCGTTGCCGGTACGTCGCTGGCCGACCCAGCGCTGATCGAAGCCGCCGCTAACATCGCCAAGGCCCTGAAGCTGCGCGAGAAAAACGGCTCGCTGAGCCTGGTGGTGCCTGAGGCCAACAGCCTCGGCCTGGCCATGCTCGGTGGCGAGTCGGTCGATGCCGCGCTGGACGCAGTCATCAGCGGCAAAGCTGACGCCATCGTCGTGCTGGAAAACGACCTGTACGCCCGCGTACCGGCCGCCAAGGTCGATGCAGCCCTGGCTGCAGCCAAGGTGGTGATCGTTGCCGACCACTCCAAAACCGCCACCGTCGACCGCGCCCACCTGGTGCTGCCGGCCGCCTCGTTCGCCGAGGGTGACGGTACCCTGGTCAGCCAGGAAGGCCGTGCCCAGCGCTTCTTCCAGGTGTTCGACCCGCAGTACCTGGACAGCAGCATCCAGATCCACGAAGGCTGGCGCTGGATGCACGCCCTGCGTGCCACCCTGCTGAACAAGCCGGTCGACTGGACCCAGCTGGACCACGTCACCAGCGCCTGCGCCGAAGCCGCCCCGCAACTGGCCGGCATCGTCAACGCCGCGCCAAGCGCCGCGTTCCGCATCAAGGGCATGAAGCTGGCCCGTGAGCCGCTGCGCTACTCCGGCCGTACCGCCATGCGTGCCAACATCAGCGTGCACGAGCCGCGCACCCCGCAAGACAAGGACACCGCGTTCGCCTTCTCCATGGAAGGCTACTCGGGTTCGGCCGAACCGCGCCAGCAGGTGCCGTTCGCCTGGTCGCCGGGCTGGAACTCCCCACAAGCCTGGAACAAGTTTCAGGACGAGGTCGGTGGCCACCTGCGTGCCGGTGACCCAGGCGTACGCCTGATCGAATCGCAAGGCGACCGCCTGAACTGGTTCAACGCCATTCCGGGGGCCTTCAACCCGGCCCGTGGTACCTGGACTGCCGTACCGTTCTTCCACCTGTTCGGCAGCGAAGAAAGCTCCTCGCGCGCCGCCCCGGTTCAAGAACGCATCCCGGCTGCCTACGTTGCCCTGGCCAAGTCCGAAGCCGACCGCCTGGGCGTCAACGAGGGTGCCCTGCTGAGCCTCAACGTCGCCGGTGTGGCCCTGCGCCTGCCGCTGCGTATCAATGAAGAGCTGGGCGCTGGCCTGGTCGCGCTGCCGAAAGGCCTGGCTGGCATTCCGCCTGCCATCTTCGGTGCATCCGTCGAAGGTCTGCAGGAGGCAGCACAATGAGCTGGTTCACCCCCGAAGTGATCGATGTGATCCTCACCGTGCTGCGGGCCATCGTGGTCCTGCTGGCCGTGGTGGTCTGCGGTGCGCTGCTCAGCTTCGTCGAGCGCCGCCTGCTGGGCTGGTGGCAGGACCGCTACGGTCCGAACCGCGTCGGCCCGTTCGGCATGTTCCAGATCGCTGCCGACATGCTGAAGATGTTCTTCAAGGAAGACTGGAACCCACCCTTCGTCGACCGCGTGATCTTCACCCTGGCACCGGTAGTGGCCATGAGCGCCCTGCTGATCGCCTTCGTGGTCATCCCGATCACCCCGACCTGGGGCGTTGCCGACCTGAACATCGGCCTGCTGTTCTTCTTCGCCATGGCCGGCCTGTCGGTCTACGCGGTGCTGTTCGCCGGCTGGTCGTCGAACAACAAGTACGCCCTGCTGGGCAGCTTGCGTGCTTCGGCACAGACCGTGTCGTACGAGGTGTTCCTGGGCCTGGCGCTGATGGGCGTGGTGGTGCAGGTGGGCTCGTTCAACATGCGCGACATCGTTGAGTACCAGGCGCAGAACCTGTGGTTCATCATTCCGCAGTTCTTCGGCTTCTGTACCTTCTTCATCGCTGGCGTCGCCGTGACTCACCGTCACCCGTTCGACCAGCCGGAAGCAGAACAGGAACTGGCCGACGGCTACCACATCGAGTATGCCGGCATGAAGTGGGGCATGTTCTTCGTCGGTGAGTACATCGGCATCATCCTCATCTCGGCGCTGCTGGTAACCCTGTTCTTCGGTGGCTGGCACGGCCCGTTCGGCATCCTGCCGCAACTGTCGTTCCTGTGGTTCGCCCTGAAGACCGCGTTCTTCATCATGCTGTTCATCCTGCTGCGCGCCTCGATCCCGCGCCCACGCTATGACCAGGTGATGGACTTCAGCTGGAAGTTCTGCCTGCCGCTGACCCTGATCAATTTGCTGGTGACCGCTGCGATCGTGCTCTACAACACGCCAGCCGTCGCGGCCCAGTGAGGATTTGACCCATGTTCAAGTATATCGGCGACATCGTTAAGGGCACCGGCACCCAGCTGCGCAGCCTGGCAATGGTGTTCTCCCACGGGTTCCGCAAGCGCGACACCCTGCAGTACCCCGAAGAACCCGTGTACCTGCCGCCGCGCTACCGCGGCCGCATCGTCCTCACCCGCGACCCCGATGGCGAGGAGCGCTGCGTAGCGTGCAACCTCTGCGCGGTGGCCTGCCCGGTTGGCTGCATTTCGCTGCAGAAGGCCGAGACAGAGGACGGCCGCTGGTACCCGGAGTTCTTCCGCATCAACTTCTCGCGTTGCATTTTCTGCGGCCTGTGTGAAGAAGCGTGCCCGACCACCGCGATCCAGCTGACTCCGGATTTCGAAATGGCCGAGTTCAAGCGTCAGGACCTGGTGTACGAGAAAGAAGATCTGCTGATCTCCGGCCCCGGCAAGAACCCTGACTACAACTTCTACCGTGTTGCGGGTATGGCAATCGCTGGCAAGCCGAAGGGCTCTGCACAGAACGAAGCCGAGCCGATCAACGTGAAGAGCTTGCTCCCATAAGGACAGAAAGATGGAATTCGCTTTCTACTTCGCATCCGGGATCGCCGTGGTCTCCACCCTTCGGGTGGTAACTGGCACCAACCCCGTGCACGCATTGCTTTACCTGATCATTTCGCTGATTTCCGTGGCCATGATCTTCTTCGCCCTGGGTGCGCCGTTTGCCGGCGCCCTGGAAGTGATCGCCTACGCCGGCGCCATCATGGTGCTGTTCGTGTTCGTGGTGATGATGCTCAACCTCGGGCCGGCTTCGGTCGCCCAGGAACGGGGCTGGCTCAAGCCCGGTATCTGGGCAGGGCCAGTGATCCTCGGCACCCTGCTGCTGGCGGAGCTGCTGTACGTCCTGTTCGTCGCCCCGAGCGGCGCCGGCATCAGCGGTACCACCGTGGGCCCGAAAGCCGTGGGCATCAGCCTGTTCGGCCCGTACCTGCTGGTGGTCGAACTGGCGTCGATGCTGCTGCTGGCTGCAGCCGTCACCGCCTTCCACCTGGGCCGCAACGAGGCGAAGGAGTAAATCATGGGTGCTATCCCTCTCGAGCATGGTCTGGCGGTCGCCGGCATCCTGTTCTGCTTAGGTCTGGTTGGCCTGATGGTCCGCCGCAACATCCTCTTCGTGCTCATGAGCCTGGAAGTCATGATGAACGCCTCTGCCCTGGCGTTCGTCGTCGCCGGTGCCCGTTGGGTCCAGCCCGACGGCCAGGTGATGTTCATTCTGGTGATCAGCCTGGCAGCCGCCGAGGCCAGCATTGGCCTGGCCATCCTGCTGCAGCTGTATCGCCGCTTCCACACTCTCGACATCGATGCTGCCAGTGAGATGCGCGGATGAACCTTCTCTTCCTGACTTTCGTCTTTCCCCTCATCGGCTTCCTGCTGCTGTCGTTCTCGCGCGGACGGTTCTCGGAGAACCTGTCCGCCCTGATCGGCGTCGGCTCGGTAGGCCTGTCGGCCGCCACGGCCGCTTACGTCATCTGGCAGTTCAACGTCGCCCCGCCTGAGGGCGGCGCGTACAGCCAGCTGCTGTGGCAGTGGATGTCGGTGGACGGCTTCGCGCCGAACTTCACCCTGTACCTGGACGGCCTGTCGGTCACCATGCTCGGTGTGGTGACCGGTGTCGGCTTCCTGATCCACCTGTTCGCATCCTGGTACATGCGTGGCGAAGCCGGCTACTCGCGCTTCTTCTCGTACACCAACCTGTTCATCGCCAGCATGCTGTTCCTGATCCTTGGCGATAACCTGCTGTTCATCTACTTCGGCTGGGAAGGCGTGGGCCTGTGCTCGTACCTGTTGATCGGTTTCTACTACAGCAACCGCAACAACGGTAACGCGGCACTCAAGGCATTCATCGTCACCCGTATCGGCGACGTGTTCATGGCCATCGGCCTGTTCATCCTGTTTGCCCAGCTGGGCACCCTGAACGTGCAGGAACTGCTGGTGCTGGCACCGCAGAAGTTCCAGGCTGGCGACACCTGGATGGTGCTGGCCACGCTGATGCTGCTGGGTGGTGCGGTCGGTAAATCGGCACAGCTGCCACTGCAGACCTGGCTGGCCGACGCCATGGCGGGCCCGACTCCGGTTTCGGCACTGATCCACGCCGCAACCATGGTGACCGCGGGCGTGTACCTGATCGCCCGTACCAACGGCCTGTTCCTGCTGGCGCCGGACATCCTGCACCTTGTAGGTGTGGTCGGTGGCGTGACCCTGGTACTGGCAGGCTTCGCTGCGCTGGTACAGACCGATATCAAGCGTATCCTCGCCTACTCGACCATGAGCCAGATCGGCTACATGTTCCTGGCCCTGGGCGTGGGTGCCTGGGACGCGGCGATCTTCCACCTGATGACCCACGCCTTCTTCAAGGCCCTGCTGTTCCTTGCCTCCGGTGCGGTGATCGTTGCCTGCCACCACGAGCAGAACATCTTCAAGATGGGCGGCCTGTGGAAGAAGCTGCCGCTGGCCTACGCCAGCTTCGTGGTCGGTGGTGCGGCACTGGCGGCCCTGCCGATCGTGACCGTAGGCTTCTACTCCAAAGACGAGATCCTCTGGGAAGCCTTCGCCAGCGGCAACACCGGCCTGCTGTATGCCGGCCTGGTAGGCGCGTTCATGACCTCGCTGTACACCTTCCGCCTGATCTTCATCGCCTTCCATGGCGAAGCCAAGACCGAAGCCCACGCGGGCCACGGCATCAGCCACTGGCTGCCGCTGGGCGTGCTGATCGTGCTGTCGACCTTCGTCGGCGCCTGGATCACCCCGCCGCTGGCCGGTGTGCTGCCAGAAAGCGCCGGCCATGCCGGTGGCGAAGCCAAGCACGCGCTGGAGATCACCTCGGGTGCCATCGCCATCGCCGGTATCCTGCTGGCCGCCCTGCTGTTCCTGGGCAAGCGCCGCTTCGTCAGCGCCGTCGCCAACAGTGGCATCGGTCGCGTCCTGTCGGCCTGGTGGTTCGCTGCCTGGGGCTTCGACTGGATCTACGACAAGCTTTTCGTCAAACCGTACCTGCTGATCAGCCACATCCTGCGCAAGGACCCGGTTGACCGCACCATCGGCCTGATTCCTCGGATGGCGCGTGGTGGCCACGTGGCCATGAGCAAGACCGAGACTGGCCAACTGCGCTGGTACACCGCCTCTATCGCCGTGGGTGCCGTGCTGGTGCTCGGTGCCGTGGTAGTGGCTGCGGTATGACTATGAATCTTGCGACTTTGCCAAAGGAAACCAACCCGTCATGATTTTGCCTTGGCTGATCCTGATCCCCTTCATCGGCGGCTTCCTGTGCTGGCTGGGTGAGCGCTTCGGCGCCACCCTGCCGCGCTGGATCGCGCTGCTTACCATGTCCCTGCTGCTTGGCATCGGCCTGTGGCTGTGGGGTACCGGCGACTACACCCTTGCTCCCGCCCCGGGCGCCGAACCGGCCTGGGCCCTGGAATACAAAGTCCAGTGGATCCAGCGCTTCGGCATCAGCATCCATCTGGCCCTTGATGGCCTGTCGCTGCTGATGATCCTGCTCACCGGCCTGCTCGGTGTGCTGTCGGTACTGTGTTCCTGGAAAGAGATCCAGCGCCACGTCGGCTTCTTCCACCTCAACCTGATGTGGATCCTCGGCGGCGTGGTCGGTGTGTTCCTGGCCCTGGACCTGTTCCTGTTCTTCTTCTTCTGGGAAATGATGCTGGTGCCGATGTATTTCCTCATCGCGCTCTGGGGTCACAGCTCGGCAGATGGCAAGAAGACCCGGATCTACGCGGCGACCAAGTTCTTCATCTTCACCCAGGCCAGCGGCCTGATCATGCTGGTGGCGATCCTGGGCCTGGTGCTGGTCAACTACAACACCACTGGCGTGCTCACCTTCAACTACAGCGACCTGCTCAAGGCCGAGTTGCCAGCCGGTGTCGAGTACGTGCTGATGCTGGGCTTCTTCATCGCCTTCGCGGTGAAGCTGCCGGTAGTGCCGTTCCACTCCTGGCTGCCTGACGCTCACGCCCAGGCACCGACCGCAGGCTCGGTGGACCTGGCGGGTATCTTGCTGAAGACCGCGGCCTACGGCCTGCTGCGCTTCGCCCTGCCGCTGTTCCCGAACGCCTCGGCCGAGTTTGCGCCGATCGCCATGACCCTGGGCCTGATCGGTATCTTCTACGGTGCCTTCCTGGCCTTCGCACAAACCGACATCAAGCGCCTGATCGCCTTCTCCAGCGTCTCGCACATGGGCTTCGTGCTGATCGGTATCTACTCCGGCAGCCAGCAGGCCCTGCAAGGTGCGGTGATCCAGATGCTGGCCCACGGCCTGTCGGCTGCGGCACTGTTCATCCTGTCCGGCCAGCTGTACGAGCGCCTGCACACCCGTGACATGCGCCAGATGGGTGGCCTGTGGCACCGCATCGCGTACCTGCCGGCCATCAGCCTGTTCTTCGCAGCGGCATCGCTGGGCCTGCCAGGCACCGGCAACTTCGTCGGCGAGTTCCTGATCCTGATCGGCAGCTTCGTTCATGTACCGTGGATCACCGTGATTGCCACCACCGGCCTGGTGTTCGGTTCGGTGTACTCGCTGATCATGATCCACCGCGCCTACTTCGGCCCGGCCAAGACCGACACCGTGCTGGCCGGCATGGACGGTCGCGAACTGATCATGGTTCTGGGTCTGGCGGTATTGCTGATCCTGCTGGGCGTGTATCCGCAGCCGTTCCTCGACACCTCTGCCGCCACCATGAGTGGTGTGCAGCAGTGGCTCGGATCCGCTTTCACTCAACTCGCTTCGGCCCGGTAAGAGCGCTATGGAATTCACCACTCAACACTTCATCGCATTGGCGCCGATGCTGATCACCACCATCACCACGGTGGTGGTGATGCTGGCGATCGCCTGGAAGCGCAACCACTCGCAGACCTTCCTGCTGTCCACCGTGGGCCTGAACCTGGCCCTGCTGTCGCTCCTGCCGGCGCTTAAGGTCGCGCCGCTGGCGGTCACCTCGCTGATCACCATCGACAAATTCGCCTGCCTGTACATGGCGATCATCCTCATCGCGACGCTGGCCTGCGTCACCCTTGCCCACGCCTACCTCGGCGAGGGCTCCAAGGGTTTCCCGGGCAACCGTGAAGAACTGTACCTGTTGCTGCTAATGTCGGCCCTCGGTGGCCTGGTGCTGGTCAGCGCCAACCACCTGGCCGGCCTGTTCATCGGCCTGGAGCTGCTGTCGGTACCGGTCTACGGCCTGGTGGCGTATGCCTTCTTCAACAAGCGATCGCTGGAAGCCGGCATCAAGTACATGGTGCTGTCGGCCGCAGGCTCGGCTTTCCTGCTGTTCGGCATGGCCCTGCTGTACGCCGACGCCGGCAGCCTGAGCTTCGACCAGATCGGCAAAGCCCTGGCTACCACCAGCATGCCAAGCCTGGTGGCCCAGCTGGGCCTGGGCATGATGCTGGTCGGCCTGGCCTTCAAGCTGTCGCTGGTGCCGTTCCATCTGTGGACCCCGGACGTGTACGAAGGCGCTCCGGCGCCGGTCGCCGCGTTCCTGGCAACCGCCAGCAAGGTGGCAGTATTCGCCGTTGTCGTACGCCTGTTCATGCTCTCCCCTGCTGCCAGCAGCGGCGTGCTCAGCACCGTACTGGCGGTGATTGCCGTAGCCTCGATCCTGATTGGTAACCTGCTGGCGCTGACCCAGAGCAACCTCAAGCGTCTGCTGGGTTACTCGTCCATCGCCCACTTCGGTTACCTGGTCATCGCGTTGGTCGCCAGCAAGGGCCTGGCCCTGGAAGCCATGGGCGTTTACCTGGTCACCTACGTGATCACCAGCCTGGGCGCCTTCGGCGTCATCACCCTGATGTCCTCGCCATACGGCGGCCGTGACGCCGATGCCCTGTACGAGTACCGCGGCCTGTTCTGGCGCCGCCCGTACCTGACAGCGGTACTGACCGTGATGATGCTGTCGCTGGCGGGTATCCCGCTGACCGCCGGCTTCATCGGCAAGTTCTACATCATCGCTACCGGCGTCGAATCGCACCTGTGGTGGTTGGTCGGTGCGCTGGTGATCGGTAGCGCCATCGGCGTGTACTATTACCTGCGCGTCATGGTTACCCTGTACCTGGTCGAGCCGAACCTGCGTCGTCACGACGCCCCGCTGAAGTGGGAACAGCGCACCGGCGGTGTCATGCTGCTGGCTATCGCCATTCTCGCTTTCGTACTGGGTGTGTACCCGCAGCCCCTGCTGGAAATGGTTCAGCAAGCGGGCCTGCAACTGATCGGTTGATCACCCCGGCAGCCCCGGTAACAGAAAACACCCCGCCTAGGCGGGGTGTTTTTTTATCTGCACGTTTTGCTACCTGCGCCCACGGGTGCCTCACTCACTCGGGCAGCCCTGGCCTGCGCCCGGCAAGGCGGCCTTGCGCAAATCACCATTGGCCGAAGGCAGGTACACTTCCGGATTGGGCATGCCGCTGGGGGAGAGTTCATGGGTCATTTCGAATTCGGCGCGCACTGACCAGCCACACGCCTCGGTGGTGCATTGCAAATAAGCGATTCGCAGGAAAATATGGCGCCCTTCGCTAGTACGTATGCGCATCCGGCTGTGGCAATGCGGGCAAACCAGCTTGTAAGTACTCACGGCAAGTACCTGCTAGCATTGCCCAGGCTAGCCTGTGTATCAGTATTGGCTGCAACTGTGGGTGTATTCTTCAATTTGATGGTTCTCATTGCAGAAGTGCTCCTTAAAACGCAGGGCTGTATTCATAACGAGTAGTTTAAGCCCATGGAATATCATTAAACCAGTCATGGATATTTGTTATGAGTACTCACATACTTGCTGAGGTGCTCACCCGCCTTAAGCTTCTCACTGGCGCAAACACTGATGCCGAGCTGTCACGTGCACTGTCGGTCAGCCCGCAAACGCTGAGCAGCTGGAAGGTTCGCGAAAGCATCCCTTACTCACTTTGCATAGACATCGCCAAAAAGCATGCATGCTCTCTGGACTGGCTATTGCTGGGCCATGCCGAGCACAACGCCGCACCAAGTGATGCGGGTTGGGAGTGCGACATGCTCGAACGGCTGCGCACGCTCTCGCACAGCGATCGCCAGGCCATCCTGCTGTTCATCAAGGACAAGCAGCGCATCCAGCAGTTGGAACAGCAACTGAGTGAGCTCGGCGTCGCAACCAATGGCTAACCCCGACGGCGCCAGCGCTGGATAAGCTCGCGCGGGTCGAGTGTATCCAGCCAGACCATAACCTTGAGGCTGATGGGGATCACCACCACAGCGGCCACGAATGCCGCCATGCCCCGGGTCAGCAAAGGCACCAATGACGAAACCAGTGGCTCAAACAAATGACCCACGCCCACGGTCACGAATACCAGCAGGAGTTTCTTGGCCAGTGTCAGGCGCCTGGTCTCACTGGTGATCAATCGATCGCGTGCCGCGCTCACCAGCAATGCCCCCAGCAACGCGGCGAACAACACATCGCCATCCACCCCCAGGAACGCCACCAATGCCGAGGTCAAGTTGTCTAAAACAGGTCGCTCACGCATGGGCTTGCCCTCCGCGCGGAACAGGCAGGCAGGCGGTTGACCCCAGGCTATACATGACCGCCGCTTCGACAAAACGGAGGTAGCACACCCGCAAGGCACGCCCATGATCATGCCCGGCCACATCCTCAAGGCGCTTGTAGCCCCGCTCTCGCAGCACTGACCGCCAGCGGGCGAATTCGCGTGCAGCCTCGATAGCAGCGCAGCGCGCGGCCACTTCCAAAGCAGCATCACTGACAGACCGCGGCAGTTGCAGGTGCTCACGCAAACTGCCCAAATCCACCCGCGGCCAGAACGGGTCATGGCAATCGGCAAAGCGCGGTAGCCGAGGATCGTTGCTCATGCTCTACCCCCCTTACTGCTCGGCCAGCATGCCGTAGCGAATGGCCTTGATCACAGCTGCCACTCGGGTAGGCACTTCAAATTTGCGCAGGATGTTGGACACGTGAAAGTTCACCGTCGACTCCTTGCATTCAAGGATCTGGCCGATCTCCCACGAGCTCTTGCCATAAGCACACCACAACAGCACTTGCTGTTCACGTGGCGTCAGGCGAACCGGGGCGTCCGCCAAGGGTTGCTGCGAGTGTCGAGCGTTGTCAGTCATGTTTGAACTCCACGGGTGATTGAGCGAGGCATTACTGCCTACCTGCAGTCACCTTACGAAGCACAGGCCACCCACCTCCACCGCCGTGGTTTGTAAAGAACTTTCGTACAAGACCGTATGACGAAGGTTACGCACGATTTGCTGACTTTCTGCGTGCTCCAAGCCGCATTTCGCTCGTCTCAACGCCGTTGTCCATTCGCCTTTCGCCTGGAGTCGTACAATGCGTTCCGATTTACCCCTCTCGTCCTGCCTCGGTCTGCTGGCGGCCTTGGCTGCTACTCAGCCCGCTCTGGGGGCATCCTCGGTCGAATTGGGCCGAGTGCTGATCACCGATGAGGAGCAGAACGAGCTGACGGCAGCCAGCGAGCGCCTGCGTGAAATACCGGGGGCCAGCAACCTGGTGGACATGCAGCGCGTGGGGCAAGGCCGGGTGGCCAGCAACCAGGACGTGCTGGCCTATCAGCCTGGGGTGTTCGCCCAATCGGCAGGCAACGACGGCATCAAGCTGTCGATACGCGGCTCGGGCCTCAACCGCGCGCCGGGGGCGCACGGTTCCGGCGTTTACACGATGTTCGACGGCCTGCCGCTGACCGGCCCGGGCGGCACGCCTTACGAATTGTTCGAACCGCTGTGGCTGAGCCGTGCCGAAGTGCTGCGTGGCGCCAATGGCTTTGACCAAGGCTCCCTGGCCTTGGGCGGTGCCATCAACTACGTCACCCACACCGGCTACGACGCGCCTGCACTGCAAGTACGCTACGAGGTCGGTAGCCGCGGCTACCAGCATCGGCACATCAGTTCGGGCCAGGTGCTGGGCAATCTCGACTATTACGTGGCCCTGACCGACACGGAATATGACGGCTACCAGGCGCACAGCAGCGGCAGCGCCAAGGGCATTGCCGCCAATGTCGGTTACCGCTTCAACCCCGACCTGGAAACCCGCTTCTACCTGCGCTACCGGGAAACTGAAAACGAACTGCCTGGGCGCCTGACCAAAGACCAGATCAAGCACCACCCACGCGCGGCCAACCCCAACTATCTGGCACGCGACGACAGCCGCCCGCAACCAGGCAGCACCTGGGTGGGCAACAAGACCACCTTCTACCTCGACGACGAGGCGCGCCTGGAAGCCGGCGTGGTCTATCACGACTACCCGATGGACCTGCGCGAAGGCCCCATGCGCCTGAAGGTCGCCTATACCGATGTCAGCGGTACGCTGAACTATTTCCGCCGCGACACACTGTTCGGTCGCGAGAGCAAGACCACCGTCGGTTGGCGTACCACCAAGCACCTGCCCAACAGCGGCGCTTCGCAATTTACCCGCAATGGCGATGTGTTCGGCGAGCGCACCCGTGACTTCACCTACCAGGGCTCGGACACCGTGCTGCATGTTGGCAACGATCTGGAACTGGTCCCCAACCTGTGGCTGAGCACCGGCCTGGCCATGATCTACACACGCCGCGAAAGTGACGTGACCTACCCCGCTGAAGGCGGCAAGGTGAGCATGCATGACTGGAACTATGCACCCCGCCTGGGGCTGCGCTACGACATCCGCCCGGACTTGCAGGTGTACGGCAACCTGAGCCGCTCGGTAGAGCCGCCACACCCGTGGTCGCTGATCTGGAGCGCGCCCAGCACAGGCGGCAAGCAGATCCAGCCGATCGAGATGCAGAACCAGACAGCCACCACCCTGGAACTGGGCGCCCGTGGCGACTCGGCGCTCGGCCGCTGGGACCTGGCCTGGTACTACTCGCAAGTGCGCCACGAACTGCTGGCCGTTGAGGTAGTGCCGAACTTCACCTCGGAATTCAACGCCAGCGCTACCGTGCACCAAGGCGTGGAAGCCGGCCTCGACAGCACCCTGTGGGAACGCGCGGGCACTGGCAAGCTGAGCTTGCGCCAGGCCTACACCTTCAGCGACTTCCACTACCGTGATGACGACACGTTTGGCGACAACCGTCTGCCCGGCATCCCCATGCACTACTACCAGGCCGAGCTGCGCTATGACTGGCCGAGCGGCTTCTATGCCGGGGTCAACACACAAATGGCTTCGAAGGTGCAGGTGGACTACGCCAATAGCTACCACGCCGATGAATATGCCTTGCTCGGCGCACGCGTTGGCTGGGACTCACCGAAACAGGACTGGCAGACCTGGCTGGACCTGCGCAACCTGACCAACCAGCGCTATGCAGCGACCGTGACGCCGGCCTACAACGACGCCGGCCAGGACAATGCCCGTTCGACACCGGGCGAAGGGTTTGGCGTATACGCGGGGGTTTCCTACAGCTTCCGCTGACGGGTAAACCCGCGCCTACACAGGGGCGTTGCACAGCAGGATTAGGGGCTCAGACCGCCCTGTTCAACTTCACCCATGAAGCAAACCTGTCGACAAACGCCTGCAAGAACGGTCGCGTCTTGTCGTTGAGCTTGCCCGAATCCTCGAACAAGCTCGCCGCACCGCCAAGGTAAGCCTCGGGCATCTGCATGCAGGGCATGTCGAGAAACACCAGCGACTGGCGCACCGCATGGTTGGCGCCAAAGCCACCAATCGCCCCCGGCGACACACTCACCACCGCCGTCGGCTTGCCGCTCCAGGCACTTTGCCCGTAAGGACGCGAACCCACATCGATGGCATTTTTCAGGCAGCCTGGCACCGAGCGGTTGTATTCCGGGGTGACGAACAACACCGCATCACTGCGGCGGATTTCATCGCGAAAACGCTTCCAGGTTTCCGGCGGTGCCTCGGCTTCGACATCTTCGTTGTACAGCGGCAGGTCGCCAATCTCGACGATCTTCAGCGCAAGGCTGGACGGCGCCAGCTCCGAAAGTGCGCGGGCGACCTTGCGGTTGTAGGACGCCTTGCGCAAGCTGCCCACGACGACTGCTACCGAATACACCTGGCTCATGGCAATTCCAACCTTTGCGGGTTAAATAGACGTTGTAGTTATAGATGACCGTTCTCCAGTGCCTAAGTTTTTTTTCCGCAGGGCGAAAACTTCCGCGTCTGTTTCACGGTCTATGCCTTCATACATTTCCTACGTAATTCAGAGGTTTCCACCCAAATGGCAGCAGTAATGGTCGGCCAATTCCACGCCCGTGACGCCGAAGGCCGCATCTACCCCGTGCACGAGTTTCAGGAATCCACCCTGCAACTCGACGGCAGCACGCTGGGCGCCCCCATCACCACCTACCGCCTGGCCATCGGCGACAAGGTCAACCACCTGGGTGATAACCGTTTCGAACTGGCACGCTCCGGCGTCGAGATCACGCGCATTCCGTGATGCAATCCACCGTGTAGCGGCCCCCTTCGTGCTGCAGGCCGTGCACATCGGCGACAAACCCGGGAAAGCCCTGGTTGAATGCTCGGGCGAATGCCAGGTAGTCCAGGATCGAGCGGGTCGCCTCGGTGAACCGCTCACCTGGCATGATCAACGGGATGCCAGGCGGGTACGGCACCAGCATCACCGCCGCCACACGCCCCAGTAGTGCCTCGATCGGCACCGCCTCCACTTCGCCACGCACCATCTTGTCATAGGCCTGGGCCGGGCTGACGGCCACCTCCGGCAAACGGGTGAACAGCCGCTTCAGCTGCTTGGCCGTGGCATTGGCGCGGTAGCAGTCATGTAACTGGTCGCACAGGTCGCGCAGGCCTATGCCCTGGTAGCGGAGGGCGTCGGCAGCCCCCACACTCGGCAGGCAATTGCTGAGCAGGGTGTTGCCGTCATAGTGGCGCTTGAACTCCAGCAGTTCGGTGAGCAAGGTGCTCCACTTGCCCTTGGTGATGCCCATGGAAAACAGCACCAGGAAGCTGTACAGGCCGGTTTTTTCCACCACCAGCCCGCGCTCCCAGAGAAACTTGCTGACGACTGCCGCCGGGATGCCGTGCACGCCCAGCACACCATCAGCGCTCAGGCCCGGCATCACCAAAGTCACTTTCAGCGGGTCGAGCAGCACATAGTCGGCCGCCACTTCACCAAAACCATGCCATTGCGCCCCCGGCTGCAACAACCAGTCCTGCGCGGCCAGACGGGGGATGCCCTCGGCACTTGGCGGCTGCCAGATGCTGAACCACCAGTCCTCTGCGGCAATGTGCTCACGCAGGTTGGCCAGGGCACGACGAAAACTCAACGCCTCGTCGAACATCTCCTGCAGCAGCGAGCGCCCGGCCGGCCCTTCCATCATGGCCGAAGCCACATCCAGCGAGGCGAGAATGCTGTACTGCGGCGAGGTAGAGATGTGCATCATGAACGCTTCGTTGAAACGGTCCCGGTCCAGCTGCCGCCTGGCCCCGTCCTGCACATGAATCATCGAAGCCTGGCTGAACGCCGCGAGCAGCTTGTGGGTGGAATGGGTACTGAACACCAGCGGGCTGTCTGCCGCGCAGGCGGTGCCCATGGCGTAGCGCCCGGTGAAAAAGTCGTGGAACGCAGCATAGGCAAACCAGGCCTCGTCGAAGTGCAGCACCTCGACACTGGCACCCAGGGCCTGCTTGATCAGCCCGGCGTGGTAACACAGCCCGTCGTAGGTGGAGTTGGTCACTACCGCCAGCTTGATACGCTGCCCACGATCACGGGCAAGGGGGTTGGCCTGAATCTTCGCGGCGATCGCCTCGGGGCTGAACTCGCTGAGCGGGATCGGGCCGATGATGCCCAGTTCGTTGCGCTCCGGGCACAGGTACAGCGGTATGGCACCCGTCATGATGATCGCGTGCACCACCGACTTGTGGCAGTTGCGGTCCACCAGCACCAGGTCGTCACGGCCGACCATGGCGTGCCAGACGATCTTGTTGGCCGTGGAGGTACCATTGATGACGAAGAAGGTGTGGTCGGCGCCGAAGTTGCGCGCCGCCCTGACCTCGGCTTCAGCCAGCGGGCCTGTGTGGTCGAGCAGCGAACCCAGCTCCGGCACGGAAACGGACAGGTCCGAGCGCAGGGTATTTTCCCCAAAGAACTGGTGAAAGGCTTGGCCTACCGGGCTTTTATGATAGGCCACACCGCCACCATGGCCTGGGGTGTGCCAGGAATAGTTGGACTGCGCGGTGTGCTGCACCAGCGCCTTGAAGAACGGCGGCAGCAGGCCGTCGAGGTAGGTGTGTGCGGCACGCGCCACCTGGCGGGCGAGAAACGGCACGGTGTCTTCGAACAGGTAAAGGATGCCACGCAACTGGTTGAGCTCGCTCATGGCTTCGGCGGGAGCATTTTCCAGGGTCACCTGCTCGCCCAGGGCGAAGATCGGCAGGTTGGGTGCACGCAGACGGGCCAGGCCAATCAGCTCGGCCATGTTCTGCAGCAGATGGGTGTTCTCGCCAGCGCCTTCGGCCGCGATGAGCATGCAGGCCAGGCCGTGGTGGGTGGCGGCGACCAGGCGCGCTTCGGCGTGGTCAGCGGCGGCGAGAATGGCAAAGCCATCCTGGCGCAATTCCTCGGCGATGCCGCGCACACGCTCGCCAGCAACACTGTCGGCCTTGATGGCGCGGTGGACGATGAGGATCGGGAACTTGAGGTCCTTGTACATCAGGTGGCTACCTCCGAAGGACATGGCGTCCATTTCAGGGTAGTTGAGCCTTGTATTGCCTGTACTGGCCCTTTCGCGGGTGAACCCGCTCCTACTGGGCACCGGTCGGTGATTGGACACAGGCCGTCGTAGGAGCGGGTTTACCCGCGAAAGGGCCGGGCCTGCTGGCCAATCTGCCCCCGCCATTCACCGCCGCAGCCGCCACCGTATTCGGCAGGTAAACCCGCTCCTACAACGATCTCCACTTCATGTTGCAGGGCGAAAGATCAGCCGGCTGGTGTCTCAGTCAGGGCCTGCCACAGCGAAGGCCCACCCGCCGACTTGGCAATGGCCGCCAACCGCTCGGCATGCGCCTCCAGCTCTTCAGCGCTGGCCATGATCACCCGCCCTGGCGCACGCCCGACAATCCGGCGGATCTCACTGCCGCCAGCGCCCTGCCCGTCCTCTTCGGCATCTGCCCCATTCCCAGCCAACGACAGGCTGGTCTGGCCACCGGTCATTGCCAGGTAAACGTCGGCCAGCAGTTCCGAGTCGAGCAGTGCGCCGTGCAACTCACGGCCCGAGTTGTCGATGTCGTAGCGTTTGCACAGCGCATCCAGGCTGTTGCGCTGCCCCGGGTGGCGCGAACGTGCCAGCAGCAGGGTGTCCAGAATGGTGCAGTGCTGCGAAATGTCGGCACGGTCCTGCTGGCCCAGCAAGGCGAATTCGTTGTTGATGAAGCCAACGTCGAACGCCGCGTTGTGGATGACCAGCGTGGCGCCCTGGATGAACTGGAAGAACTCCTCGGCGACATCACCAAAGCGGGGCTTGCCGACCAGGAAGGCATCCGTGATGCCGTGAACGTTGATCGCGCCCTCGTCACTCTCGCGGTCGGGCTGCAGGTAGACGTGGAAGTGCCGCCCGGTCAGGCGCCGGCCGATGACCTCGACACAGCCGATCTCGATGATCCGGTGGCCTTCGCCAACCGGCATACCCGTGGTTTCGGTATCGAGAATGACGAACCGTTTATCTTGCTGCTGCTCCACGCGGGCGCTCCAACTTGCATCCGTTACAAAGGCCGCGATTGTACCCCAGCTCAACGCTGGGCGCGCACCTCATCGACCCCACGGTTGGCCAGCTGGTCGGCGCGTTCGTTGCCGGGGTGGCCGATATGGCCGCGTACCCACTTCCAGGTCACCTTGTGGCGGTTGACCTGCTCATCGAGCTGCTGCCACAAGTCAGCGTTCTTCACCGGCTCCTTGGCGGCGGTCTTCCAGCCGCGCTTCTTCCAGTTGACCATCCATTCGTTGATGCCCTTCATCACGTACTGCGAGTCGGTGGTCAGCACCACCTCGCATTCACGTTTGAGCGACATCAGGCCCTGGATCGCGGCCATCAGCTCCATGCGGTTGTTGGTGGTCTCACGTTCGCCGCCCCACAGTTCCTTCTCGACGCCCTTGTAGATCATCAGCACGCCCCAGCCACCCGGGCCAGGGTTGCCCTTGCAGGCACCATCCGTAAACATCTCGACGCTATCGCTCATGTACCACTCTTGAATTCAGTGCTTGTCAGTTTCGGGGTTGGCTGCGGTGCGGTTGACTTTCGCCAGTGGCAGCGGCAGCAGCTTGCCCATTGGCTCGCGGCGTTCCGGCCGCAAAGGCCGCAGGCCTACCACCATCTTGCGCGCCACCAGCAGGTACACCCCGCCACCGGAGCCCTGCCAGCCGCCGGCCAGTCGTTCCCAGCCCTCCAGGCGTTGCTGCCAGGCAGGTGAGGCAAGCGGCGGACGATAGCACCCGAAGCGGCGTTTCTCCAGCGCGAAGCCCAGCAGGTTGAGCCAGTCGCCCACCCGGGACGGCGAGATGCAGCGCGCCTTGCGCAGAGCACCGTGACTGAAGAAATGGCGCATGCCCCAGCTGCTCCAGGGGTTGATCCCCACGATCAGCAGGTGCCCGCCCGGGCGGACGGCACTGGCGGCCTCGCGCAGCAGGCCATGGGGCGACAGGCAGAAGTCCAGGCCATGCTGCAGCACCACCACGTCGGCAGCGTGCTCGCTCAACGGCCAGGCCTGTTCTTCGCAGACAATCTCCACACCCGGCAAGGGCGCACCAAGGCGCACGTTACGCTGCACCTGGGGGGCTCTGGGCGGTGGCTCGGCGCAGGGCCCGTAATGCACGAGATAGCCGCCAAAGAAGCGCCCGAGCTCTTCTTCCAGCAGTTTGTCCTCCTCCTTGAGCATCAGTTGCCCAAGTGGGCCGTTGAACCACTCACGGGCCAGGCTGATCAGCTCGACCCAGTCCGGGTCGGCCTGTGCAAAAGCTTGGTCGGTCATTGCGCTCTCCCTCGAAGGTTCTCCCACCGCGCCATCGCGGCTAAGATGCCCTCATGTGCCACGCTAGGCGAATCGGATCCGCACCATGATACAGATCGATGCTCTCCCCGCTTTCTCCGACAACTACATCTGGTTGTTACAGGATACTGCCAAACGCCGTTGTGCGGTGGTCGACCCGGGCGATGCCGGCCCGGTGGAGCGCTGGCTGGCTGCCAACCCCGAATGGGTGCTGAGCGACATCCTCGTCACCCACCACCACAATGACCATGTCGGTGGTGTGGAGCGGCTCAGGCAATTGACCGGCGCACGGGTCTGTGGCCCCGCCAACGAACGCATTCCCGGCCGCGACCTGGCACTGGACGAAGGCGACAGGGTGGACGTGCTGGGTGTGACTTTCCAGGTGCTGGCGGTACCCGGCCACACCCTGGGGCATATCGCCTTCTTCAGCGACCAGCCAGCAACGCCCATCCTGTTCAGTGGCGATACCCTGTTCGCCGCCGGTTGCGGGCGCATGTTCGAAGGTACACCCGAACAGATGCAGCCGGCCCTCGCCCGCCTGGCGGCCCTGCCAGAGCAGACAGCAGTGTACTGCGCCCATGAGTACACCCTCAGCAACCTGCGTTTCGCCAAGGCGGTGGAACCGACCAACCCGCACGTTCAACAACGGTTCGAGGACGTTAGCCGTTTGCGCGCCGAAAATCGCATCAGTTTGCCATCAACGATCGGCCTGGAGCGCCTGACCAACCCCTTTCTGCGTACCTCTGAAACATTAGTTAAACAAAAAGCAGACGAATGGAAGGGACATTCAAACACCACGCATGTCGCTGTTTTTGCTGCCTTGAGGTCTTGGAAGGACACCTTCTGATAACCGCAAGATATATCGCAAGTGATGGTCAAAGGTTGACCAGGCCCGGAGCGGTTTCTAGAATCGCCGAACTTTTTCGCCCGGATACCTGTATCAGCCGATGTCTTCCCGTAGCCGCAGAACCTCTCATTCCGTCGCCCTGACGCGCCTGGCCCAAATCAGTGCGCTGGCCCTGGCCGCCACTTTGGTGGGCTGCCAGAGCACCCGTCAGCTCGACGAATCCGATAGCGTTCGCGCGCACAACTACCAGGCGCGGATCAAGCACAAGCCTTCCCCGCTGCTGGTCAAGCCGGCCGAGCAGGCGCCGCAGGATGTCTGGGAGCGCATGCGCCAGGGCTTCGCCCTGCAGGACAGCATCGACGTCAACCCGCGCATCGAACAGCAGCGCTTGTGGTTCGCCAGCAACCCGACCTTCATCGAAAGCGCCGGGGAACGTGGCAGCCTCTACCTGCACTACATCGTCGAGCGCCTTGAAGAACGCGACATGCCGCTGGAACTGGCCCTGCTGCCAGCCATCGAAAGTGCCTACAACCCCATGGCCTACTCACGCGCCAGCGCTGCCGGCATGTGGCAGTTCATGCCGGCTACCGGTCGCCACTTCAACCTGCGCCAGACCAACTTCTATGACGGCCGCCGCGATGTCACCGCGTCGACCAACGCCGCGCTGGACTACCTGACCCGCCTGCACGACATGTTCAACGGCGACTGGCTGTTGGCCCTGGCGGCCTACAATGCCGGCGAAGGCACCGTCAGCCGAGCCATCGAGCGCAACGAAAGGCTCGGCCTGCCGACCGACTACTGGAACCTGCCGCTGCCACAGGAAACCCGCGACTACGTACCCAAGTTGCTGGCACTGTCGCAGGTGGTGTCCACGCCAGAAGCCTATGGTGTCAATCTCACCCCGATCGCCAACGAACCGTACTTCGAAGCGGTGGCGATCAATGACCGCCTGGACCTTACCCGGGTCGCGGCCTTTGCCAACATCGACGAGGACGAGCTGATCCAGCTCAACCCGGCATTCAAGAAACGCATGACCGTCGATGGCCCGAAACAGCTGCTGGTGCCCACCGCCAAGGCGCAGTTGCTCAGTGCCAGCCTGTCCAACCTCAACCCGGAGCAACTGGTCAGCCTGCAACCGCCGAAAGCAGCGTTTGCCCGGGCTGTGGCCGAAGCCAAGGCACCGGTGGGGGCGCGCAGCTACCGGGTCAAGCGTGGCGATAACCTGAGCGCCATCGCCAAGGTCAACCGTGTGTCGGTCAAGGACATCAAGCGCTGGAACCGTTTGTCCGGCAACAGTCTGCGTGCTGGCCAGGTTCTGGCCCTGCGCGGTGGCAGTGCACCGAGCGCCGCAGGCAACCGGGTTGCCGCCTCCGGGAAGCGCTCCACGCAATACAAGGTCCGCAAGGGCGATTCCCTGTACCTGGTGGCCAAGCGCTTCAATGTGGAAATGAAGCACCTCAAGCGCTGGAACCCACGCAGTGGCCATGCCCTCAAGCCAGGCCAGACTCTGACCGTCTACCTCGGGCATTGATCCCGCAACCAGGGCCCTCACGCGGCCTTGTGGGAGCGGCCTGGTGTCGCGATAGGGGCGCGGAGCGGCCCCAGTGTTTCAACTTTTCAGCATAAACTGCCGGGGCTGCTGCGCAGCCCTTTCGCGACACAAGGCCGCTCCCACAGGTACCGTGGCACCTGTTGCCCCCGGCTTGGGGCCCGCACCTTCAAAGCCTCTCTTTTTCCAACCCCACCAAGCTGTTACTGTACTCGATCAAAGCCCAACGCCTCTGGATCGGATGCCGACTTGATACGTCCCCTCCTGCTGTCACTCAGCCTGGCCTTGAGCTTTCCCGCAGCCGCGATGGTGAGCGAAAGCCACGGATACGCGCAGTTCGGCACGCTCAAGTACCCAGCCACCTTCACCCACTTCGACTGGGTCAACCCGCAAGCGCCCAAGGGCGGCACGTTGCGGGCCATGGCTTTTGGTACCTTCGACACGCTCAACCCCTACACCTTCAAAGGGTCGAGCCCGATTACCACGCCCAATTTCCAGCAGTACGGCATCAGTGAGCTGAACGAGCCACTGATGGTCGGCACTGGCCAGTACGACCCGTCCGGTGACGAGCCAACCTCCAGCTACGGCCTGATCGCCCGCTCGGTGGAGTACAGCGAGGACCGCAGCTGGGTGGTGTTCAACCTGCGCCCCGAAGCCCGCTGGCATGACGGCCAGCCCATCACCTCGGCTGACGTGGCCTTCTCGTACCGCACGCTGCTCAAGGATGGCCACCCGATCTACCGCACCAACCTGCAGGAAGTGCAGCGGGTAGACATCCTCGGCCCGCTACGCATCCGCTTCGTGTTCAAACGCGCCGGCAACCCGCTGCTGATCCTGCGTCTGGGCGAAATGCCGGTGCTGCCCAAACACTACTGGCAGAAGCGCGACTTCAAGGCCACCACCTTCGAGCCCCCGTTGGGCAGCGGCCCCTACCGCATCACCCAGGTACAACCCGGACGACGCCTGGTGTTCGAGCGAGTGAAGAACTACTGGGGCAAAGACCTGGCGGTCAACCGTGGCAAGTACAATTTCAATCGGGTCGAATACGAGTTCTATCGCGACGCGACGGTGGCCTTCGAAGCCTTCAAGGCCGGCGAGTTCGACATCTATATCGAGCACCAGGCAAAAAACTGGGCCAACGGATACAACTTCCCTGCCGTGCGCCGGGGTGAAGTGATCAAGGCACAAATCCCGCACAGCATTCCCACGCAAACACAGGGCCTGTTCATGAACAGCCGCCGGGCCGCATTCAGTGACCCGCGGGTACGCCAGGCGCTGGGGCTGATGCTGGACTTCGAGTGGACCAACCGCGCGCTGTTCAGCAGCGCCTACCGCCGCTCGACCAGCTACTACCCCAACAGCGAGTTCGCCGCCAGCGGCCTGCCCACCGGCAAGGAGTGGCTGCTGCTGGCGCCGTTCCGTGACCAGTTGCCGGCCAAGCTGTTCAGCGAACCGTACAAGGTCAGCCACACCGATGGCCGTGGCATTAGCCGTCAGACCCTGCGCCAGGCCTTGGGCCTGCTCGCTGAAGCCGGGTGGAAGCTGAACGGCCAGCGCCTGGTCGACAGCAAGGGCCAGCAGCTGCGCATGGAGCTGCTGTTGGTAAACCCCAACCTTGAACGCATCCTGCAACCTTATGTCGAAAACCTGTCCAGCATCGGCATCGATGCGCGCTTGCGCACCGTGGACCGTGCCCAGTACAAACAACGCCTGGACCAGTTCGATTTCGACATGATTCTGATGACCCTGAACCAGACCCTCAGCCCCGGCCTCGAACAGTGGCTGTATTTCCATTCCAGCCAGGCCGCGACAAAGGGCAGCAAGAACTATGCTGGGGTCAAGGACCCGGTGGTCGACCACCTGCTCGACACCCTGCTCGCCGCCCGCACCCGCGATGACCAGGTCGCCGCTGCCCGCGCCCTGGACCGCGTGCTTTCATGGCACTACTACATGATCCCCAACTGGTACCTCGACAACCATCGCCTGGCCTACCGCAACCGGTTCGCCTTCGTCACCACGCCGCCCTACACCCTTGGGCTGAACAGCTGGTGGATCAAGACTTCGGAGAAAGCCCAATGACGCCAACGCACCGTCTGCGCCGGCTGGCAGGCAGCCTGTTGCTCGCCTGCCTGAGCCTTCCCGCGCTGGCCGCACCGCAGCACGCGCTCACCCTTTACGACGAGCCACCCAAGTACCCCGCCGACTTCAAGCACTTCGACTACGTCAACCCGGATGCGCCCAAGGGCGGCACCTTCCGCCAGTCCAGCTTCGGCGGCTTCGACAGCCTCAACCCGTTCATCAACAAAGGCGTGGCGGCCGAGAACATCGGCATTATCTACGACACCCTGATGCGCCAGAGCCAGGATGAACCGTTCACCGAATACGGCCTGGTGGCCGGCAAGATCGAAAAGGCCCCGGACAACAGCTGGGTGCGCTTCTACCTGCGCCCTGAAGCGCGCTTCCATGACGGCCATCCGATGGGCGCCGACGACGTGGTGTACACCTTCAACGCCCTGATGAAGGACGGCGCCCCGCTGTACCGCCAGTACTACGCCGACGTCGCCGAAGTGGTCGCCGAAGATCCACTCAAGGTGCTGTTCAAGTTCAAGCACAAGAACAACCGCGAGCTGCCATTGATTCTCGGCCAGCTGCCGGTACTGCCCAAGCACTGGTACGAAAACCGCGAGTTCAACCGCGGCAACCTGGAAATCCCGTTGGGCAGCGGCCCGTACAAGGTCGCCGAGGTCAAGGCCGGGCGCTCGGTGCGCTACGAGCGGGTCAAGGACTACTGGGCCAAGGACCTGCCCATCAACCGTGGCTTCTACAACTTCGATGTCATGACCTTCGACGCCTACCGCGACACCACCGTCGCCCTGGAGGCCCTCAAGGCCGGGGCATTCGACTATGGCCTGGAAGTCAGTGCAAAGAACTGGGCCACCGCCTACAACGTGCCCGCCGTGCGCGAAGGTCGCCTGATCAAGGAAGAGCTGCCCAACGGCAACCCCACTGGCATGCAGGGCTTCATCTTCAACATCCGCCGCCCGGTGTTCCAGGATGTGCGCGTGCGCCAGGCACTGAGCCTGCTGCTGGACTACGAGTGGACCAACAAGCAGCTGTTCAACGGCGCCTACACCCGTACCGGCAGCTACTTCGAGAACTCGGAAATGGCCGCCCGCGGCCTACCCAGCCCCAACGAGCTGAAAATCCTCGAACCACTGCGCGGCAAAGTGCCCGAGCAAGTATTTACCGAGGTCTTCCACAACCCGGTCAGTGACGGCAGCGGCATGATCCGCGAGCAACAGCGCCAGGCCTACAAGCTGTTGCAGGAAGCCGGCTGGAAAATCGTCGACGACAAGATGGTCGACGCCCAAGGCAAGCCGGCAAGCATCGAGTTCCTGCTGGCGCAGACCGAGTTCGAACGCATTCTGCTGCCGTTCAAGCGCAACCTTGCCGACCTCGGTATCGAGCTGAACATTCGCCGAGTCGACGTTTCGCAGTACATCACCCGCCTGCGCTCGCGTGACTACGACATGATCGTGGGCGGCTACCCGCAATCCAACTCGCCAGGCAACGAGCAGCGCGAGTTCTGGTCCAGCGCCGCCGCCGACAACCCCGGCAGCCGCAACTTCATCGGCCTGCGCGACCCGGCCATCGACCAACTGGTGGACCAGCTGATCAACGCCGACTCGCGCCAGAGCCTGGTCGACCACTGCCGTGCCCTCGACCGCGTGTTGCTGTGGGGCTACTACGTGATCCCCAACTGGCACATCAAGACCTGGCGTGTGGCCTACTGGAACCACATCGGCCACCCGAACGTGTCGCCCAAGTACGACATCGGCATCGACACCTGGTGGATCAAGCCCGATGTAACCCCGGCGGTCAGCGAAGCGCCTGCGGACGAGGCCAATTAAGATGCTGGCCTACATCCTGCGCCGCCTGCTGCTGATCATTCCGACCCTGTTCGGCATCCTCATCATCAACTTCATCATCGTCCAGGCCGCCCCCGGTGGCCCGGTCGAGCAAATGATCGCCAAACTCGAAGGCTTCGAAGGCGCCACCAGCCGCATTGCAGGTGGCGGCGCCGAGGTTTCCGTGGCCGGCTCCAACTACCGCGGCGCCCAGGGCCTGGACCCGGCCCTGATCGCTGAAATCGAGCGCATGTACGGCTTCGACAAGTCGCCGCCCGAGCGCCTGTGGATCATGGTCAAGAACTACGCCCGGCTGGACTTCGGCGACAGCTTCTTCCGCGACGCCAAGGTGATCGACCTGATCGCCGAGAAGATGCCGGTTTCGATCTCGCTGGGGCTGTGGAGCACGCTGATCATGTACCTGGTGTCGATCCCGCTGGGGATCGCCAAGGCCGTGCGCCACGGCAGCCACTTCGACGTGTGGACCAGTTCGGCGATCATCGTCGGCTACGCCATCCCGGCGTTCCTGTTCGCCATCCTGCTGATCGTGCTGTTCGCCGGTGGCAGCTACTTCGACTGGTTCCCCCTGCGCGGCCTCACCTCCAACAACTTCGACGAACTGAGCACCACCGGCAAGGTGCTGGACTACTTCTGGCACCTGGTGCTGCCAATCACCGCGCTGGTCATCGGCAACTTCGCCACCATGACCCTGCTGACCAAGAACAGCTTCCTCGACGAGATCAACAAACAATACGTGGTCACCGCCAAAGCCAAGGGCCTGAGCCGATCACGGGTGCTGTACGGTCATGTGTTCCGCAACGCCATGCTGCTGGTGATCGCCGGTTTCCCTTCGGCGTTCATCGGCATCTTCTTCACAGGCTCCTTGCTGATCGAGGTGATCTTCAGCCTCGACGGCCTGGGCCTGATGAGTTTCGAAGCGGCCATCAACCGCGACTACCCGGTGGTCTTCGGCACCCTGTTCATCTTCACCCTGCTAGGGCTGGTGGTGAAACTGATCGGCGACCTGACCTACACCTTGGTCGATCCGCGCATCGACTTTGCCAGCCGGGAGCACTGACATGGCCTTGTCCCCCCTCAACCGCCGGCGCTTCGAGCGTTTCAAGGCCAACCGCCGTGGCTGGTGGTCGCTGTGGCTGTTCCTGATTCTGTTCGGGCTGAGCCTGGGCGCCGAACTGATCGCCAACGACAAACCGATCGCCGTACGTTACGACGGCCAATGGTACTTCCCGGCGTTCAAGCGCTACCCGGAAACCACCTTCGGCGGGGAATTCCCGCTGGAAGCCAACTACAAGAGCCCCTACATCCGCGAACTGCTGGCGAAGAAAGACAGCTTCGTGCTGTGGGCGCCCATTCCGTTCAGCTACCAGAGCATCAACTATGACCTGCGCGTCCCCGCCCCCGCCCCACCTTCGGCGGACAACTGGCTGGGCACCGACGACCAGGGCCGCGACGTGCTGGCGCGGGTGATCTACGGCTTCCGCATCTCGGTTCTGTTTGCCCTCACCTTGACCGTGGCCAGCTCCATTGTTGGCGTCATCGCAGGCGCCCTGCAGGGGTTCTACGGGGGTTGGGTCGACCTGGCCGGGCAACGCTTTCTGGAAATCTGGTCCGGCCTGCCTGTGTTGTACCTGCTGATCATCCTGGCCAGCTTCGTGCAGCCCAACTTCTGGTGGCTGCTGGGCATCATGCTGCTGTTCTCGTGGATGAGCCTGGTGGACGTGGTACGCGCCGAGTTCCTGCGCGGGCGCAACCTGGAATACGTGCGCGCCGCGCGCGCCCTGGGCATGCGCAACGGCGCGATCATGTACCGGCACATCCTGCCCAACGCCATGATCTCGACCATGACCTTCATGCCATTCATTCTCACCGGCGCCATCGGCACCCTCACCGCCCTGGACTTCCTCGGCTTCGGCCTGCCCGCCGGTTCGCCCTCGCTGGGCGAACTGGTGGCGCAGGGCAAGTCCAACCTGCAAGCGCCATGGCTGGGCATCAGCGCCTTTGCCGTGCTGGCGCTGATGCTGAGCCTGCTGGTGTTCATCGGCGAATCCGCCCGCGACGCCTTCGACCCGAGGAAGTGACATGAGTGAACAGAACCTGATCGAAGTGCGGGACCTGGCCGTGGAGTTCGTGACCGGGGACCAGGTCAACCGGGTGGTGGACGGCGTCAGCTTCGATATTCGCAAAGGCGAGACACTGGCCCTGGTGGGCGAAAGTGGCTCGGGCAAATCGGTCACCGCGCACTCGATCCTGCGCCTGCTGCCCTATCCCCTGGCCAGGCACCCCGGCGGCAGCATTCGCTACGAAGGCAAGGACCTGCTGCAGCAGAGCGAGAAGACCCTGCAGCGCATTCGCGGCAACCGCATTGCGATGATCTTCCAGGAGCCGATGACCTCGCTCAACCCGCTGCATTGCATCGAGAAGCAGATCAACGAAATCCTCCTGCTGCACAAGGGCCTGACGGGCAAGGAAGCGACTGCGCGCACCCTGGAGTTGCTGGATATGGTCGGCATTCCAGAGCCGCGCAAGCGCCTCAAGGCCCTGCCCCACGAATTGTCGGGCGGCCAGCGCCAGCGGGTAATGATCGCCATGGCGCTGGCCAACGAGCCCGAGCTGCTGATTGCCGACGAGCCGACCACGGCGCTGGATGTGACCGTGCAGCTGAAGATCCTCGAGCTGCTCAAGGAATTGCAGGCGCGTATGGGCATGGCCCTGCTGCTGATCAGCCATGACCTGAACCTGGTGCGCCGCATCGCCCACCGCGTGTGCGTGATGCAGCGCGGGCAAATTGTCGAGCAAGCCGAATGCGCCACGCTGTTCAGCTCGCCACAGCACCACTACACCCAGATGCTGATCAATGCCGAACCTAGCGGGCTGCCGGCGCACAATCCGGTGGGCGCGCCGTTGCTGGAGGTGGATGACCTCAAGGTGTGGTTCCCGATCAAGAAGGGCTTTCTGCAGCGCACGGTCGACCATGTGAAGGCGGTGGACGGGGTCAACTTCAGCTTGCCCCAGGGCCAGACGCTGGGCATTGTGGGCGAATCCGGGTCGGGCAAGTCCACATTGGGCCTGGCGATCTTGCGGCTGATTTCCAGCCAAGGCGGCATTCGCTTTCATGGGCAGAACCTCGAAGGGCTGAACCAGAAAGCCGTGCGCCCCCTGCGGCGGGAAATGCAGGTGGTGTTCCAGGACCCGTTTGGCAGCCTTAGCCCGCGCATGTGCGTAGCGGATATCGTCGGCGAAGGGCTGCGCATCCACGGCATTGGCACCGCGCAGGAACAGGAAGCGGCGATCATCGCGGCCCTGGAGGAAGTAGGCCTGGACCCCCGCACGCGCCATCGCTACCCCCATGAGTTTTCGGGTGGCCAGCGCCAGCGCATAGCGATTGCCCGGGCGCTGGTGCTGAAGCCGGCGCTGATTCTGCTGGATGAGCCCACCTCGGCGCTGGACCGTACCGTGCAGCGGCAAGTGGTCGAGCTGCTGCGTAATCTGCAGCAAAAGTACAATCTGACCTACTTGTTCATCAGCCATGACCTGGCAGTGGTCAAGGCGTTGAGCCATCAATTGATGGTGATCAAGCATGGGCATGTGGTAGAGCAAGGGGACGCGCAGGCAATCTTCCATGCGCCGCAGCATCCCTATACGCGGCAGTTGCTGGAGGCGGCGTTTTTGGAGGTTGAGGCTTCTTAGGGAAAGGGTGTGTGTTCGCCTTGATTCTTGCGGCGTGTTTGAGATCGAGCGCCGCGCGGGCGGCGCTCGATCTACGCAACACCGCAAAACCCAAGGCAGGCGCCCTGCCGCCCTGACGCAATCGGGCGTAGGACACCTGGAATGATGAGATTGCGTACGTCCGGGGTTATCAGAAATCAATGGTCCCGGAGAACTTCACCAGTCGCGGGTCACCCTGGGTCAGGTAACCGCCGTTAGCCGAGGCCCAGTAGTTCTTGTCGGTCAAGTTCTCCACGTTCACCCGCAAGGTCAGGTCTTTCTCCGCTACCTTCAACTTGTAACGGGCACCGGCATCGAAACGGTTCCAGGTCGGCAGGCTGACATTGTTCGCCGCATCGACGAACTGGCCACCGGTGCGCAGCATCCTCGCATTCAGCGCCAGCCCCGGCACGCCGGGCACGTCCCAGTCGACGCTGGCATTGAGCTGGAACGTCGGCACGCCGATGGCATGGTTGCCATCGTTGCTGCCGTTGGCGGTATTTTTCTGTTCCGAGGTCATGCGCGTGCCGCCGGCCATCAGGCGCAAGCCCTGGACTGGCTCGCCGAACAGACTCAACTCCAGGCCTTTGTTGACCTGCTCGCCGTCGCGAACGAAGACGTTGTTCAAGGTGTAGCCGTCCGAAGGCTTCTCGATACGGAACACGGCCAGGTTCGCACCAAAGGTCTGTCGGTCGAACTTGATACCAGCCTCAAGCTGCTTGGTGCGGCCTGGCGGGAACATCTCGCTGGCGTTCGACACATTGGCTGGCGCCGTCGGCCCCTGCGCCAGGCCTTCGATGCGGTTGGCATACAAGGAAATGCTGTCGGTAGCCTTGAAAACGATGCCATAGACCGGTGTGGTGATCGACTCCTCGTACGGGTCGCCTTTGCGGCTGCCGTCATTCGCCAGGTTGGGCTGCCCTTGGGAGACAGTGCCATCGTAGGTGTAGCTTTCCACCCGCAGTTGCTGCCGTCGCAAGCCGTAAGTCAGCAGCAGGCGGTCATCGAAGACGCCAATGGTGTCGGAAATGGCGATGCTCCGCGCGCGAGTCTTGCCGGTGACACCAGGGTCACCCATGTCGCCACCCGTGCTGGTGACCGTGCCCGGCTTGGCCTGCTGCACGGTGTCGTAAATGTTGGTGTTGATTGGCGAATAGAAGATGTAGGCGTTTTCCGCCTGGGTCCACATGGTATTGGCTCCCACGGCGATCTGGTGGCTGATCGGCCCGGTCTGCAGCCGCCCATTCAGGCCGGTACTGAAGCTGGTGTTGTCTTCGCCGTGCACGATGTCCGAAGCGGTCATCGTCGCTGCGCCGCTGTTGCCGACCAGTACCGGCGTGCCGTAGGTACCCTGCTCGCGCGTGTGACGGGCGCCGCCGGCGAGGTAGGCGGTCCAGTTGTCGCTCAGGTCCCAGTCGCCACGCACCATGCCGAAGGTATCTTCCGACTCACTGTAACTCCAGTTCTGGCCATAGTTGTGACTGGCATCCGGTGCGGTCGGCGCCTTGGTCGCGGTGCTGCCCAGGCGCACCGAATTGCGCAGGTGGTTGATGCGCTGTTTCTGGTAGCCGATATCAGCCGACACGCGGAAGTTGTCGCCGCGGTAGTCCAGGCCAGCGGTGAACAGCTTGGTGCGCTGGTCCTGGTCGTCGACGGCGGTTTCACCTTCACGCTGGCTGAGATTCAGGCGAGCGCCGAAGCGGTTGTCCTCACCGAAGCGCTGGCCGATATCCAGGTGCTCGCCAATGCGGCCATCAGAGCTGATGTCCTGGGTATAGCGGCGGGTCGGCTCATCGCCGGCGCGCTTGGGCTGCAGGTTGACGTTGCCGCCCAGGCCGGTGCCAGTCGGGCTTACGCCATTGAGGAAGGCATTGGGCCCCTTGAACACTTCGACCCGCTCGACGCCGTCGGTGGACATGATCTGTCGCGGCAAGATGCCGTACAGGCCATTGAATGAAATATCGTCGCCCGCCAACGGCAAACCACGGATCACGAACACCTTGGACTGGTTGCCGAAGCCGAATGATTCACGCACCGAAGGATCGTTGGCCAAGACGTCACCGATATCCTCCGCCTGCTGGTCCTCGATCACCTTGGCGGTATAACTGGTCATGGTAAACGGCACATCCATGTAGTCCTGGTTACCCAGCACGCCCATTCGCCCGCCACGGGCAACCTGGCCTCCGGCAAACTCGTCCGGTAACGCGTCGGGCCGCGCTTTCAAGGCATCGGCGCTGACATCGGTCGCCTCCAGCTGGATCGGCTCGGCAGCCTGCGCCATCAGAGTTACGGAACAGCAGATCGCCAGTAATGCGGGGCGTGAGGGAATACGGGAAGGCATTGGTAAATTCCTGACAGCGCTGAGGAAGTGAAACTAAATGTAAATGGTAATGCTTACTAAAAACAAACATCAACCCAGGTACGTGGCAAAGGGCTGCCATTTATCAGGATTTCTGATCACGATCGTCTTTCATCATCAGCCAGATCGGGCATACAGTCGCTGCTGTCACCCCTGCTCCAACGGTAGAGCCCATGCCCAGTCAACAACAAAAAAACGTCTCCCCTGCCCTCGAGCAGCTCATCCAGCGCGCCGGCCTGCCAGGCCCCACGCTCAGCGAAGCCCAGGCGCATGCCTTGCTGCAGATGCACTACGGCCTTGCCGGTGGGTTGTCGGCATTGGGCAGTCAGCAGGACCTGAACTTCCGGGTCGACACGGCTGGAGGGCAGTTCGTGCTCAAGGCCTGTCATGACAGCTACGCCAAGGTGGAGCTGGAGGCGCAGCATGCCGCCCTCGCCTACCTGCGTGAGCACGGCCTGTCGGTGCCCGCAGTACGTGCGGCGCACAGCGGCGAAAACTTGCTGGCCGTGGAGGTTGATGGCCAACCGCTGCGGGTACGCCTGCTCGACTACATTGACGGTCAACCGTTGACGCGTCTCAAGTACATGCCAGCGCAGGTGATGGCCGAAATGGGCAGGCTGTGCGCGCGGCTCGACAGCGCCCTGGCCGATTTCGACCACCCCGGCCTTGCGCGCACCCTGCAGTGGGACCCGCAACACGCCCAGGCGTTGATCCAGCATCTGCTGCCCGTCCTGCACAACACCGAGCAACGCGTCCGCATCGAACACGCCACCCGCGTCGCCGACGAACACCTCGCACCGCTGGTTGATCGGCTGCCAAGCCAGGCCGTGCACCTGGACATTACCGACGACAACACCGTCTGGGCCCGTGATGGCGAGCGCCAGTGGCAGTTGCAAGGGGTGATCGACTTCGGCGACCTGCTGCGCACGTGGCGCATCGCCGACCTGTCGGTGACCTGCGCGGCGCTGCTGCATCACGCCGAAGGCGACCCGCTGCGGATCCTGCCGGCGATCAGCGCCTACCAGGCGCTCAACCCGCTGACCGACGCCGAGCTGCGTGCGTTGTGGCCTCTGGTACTGAACCGCGCGGCAGTGCTGGTGCTGAGCAGTGCGCAGCAACTGGCCGTGGACCCGGGCAACCAGTACACCCGCGACAACGTCGCCCATGAGTGGGAAATCTTCGATACCGCCACCGCCGTGCCTTTCGCGCTAATGCAAGCGGCCATCCTGCAAGCTGCCGGCCTGCAGCCCGCCACGCCAGACCTGACCGGCTGCGCGCCGCTGCTGCCCGAACTTGCGGGGCAACCGGTGACGCGCGTGGACCTCGGCGTGCTCAGCGAGCATTGTGAAGCGGGCAACTGGGAGCAACCCGGCTTCGACCAACGTCTATTAACCCTGCACCCTGCCCCGGCCTGCAGCCTGCACGGGCAGTATCGCCTGTCGCAAACCCATATCGACCGCCCCGACGAACCCGCCACCTGCGCCCTTGGCGTCGAGCTGCATGTGCCCAACGGCAGCCCGGTGCAAGCGCCGGCAGCCGGCACCTGGCAGCACCGCGGCGACGGCCGGGGCTGCCTGCGCACCCCGCATTGGGCTTTGTGGCTGCAAGGCCTGGAAGACGCACCGGCAGACGGCCAGGCCGTGGAAAAGGGCCAGTTCCTGGGCAGCAGCTGCGGCTTCCTCAGCGTGCAGTTGTGCCTGGACAATGGCATCCATCCGCCGCGCTTCGCCACGCCTTCACAAGCCGCCGCCTGGCTGGCCCTGTGCCCGTCACCGGCCGCCCTGCTGGGCTTCGATTGCGATGCCGAGCCGCTACCCGATCCGCAAGCGCTGCTGGCCCGCCGCGATGCCAGCTTCGCCCGCTCGCAGAAGCACTACTACGCGCAACCGCCGCACATTGAACGTGGCTGGCGCAACTACCTGATCGACATGCAGGGCCGTTCCTATCTGGACATGCTCAACAACGTCGCGGTGCTGGGCCATGGCCATCCACGCATGGTTGCCGAGTCGGCGCGGCAGTGGTCGCTGCTGAACACCAACTCGCGCTTCCATTACGCAGCAATCACCGAATTCTCCGAGCGCCTGCTGGACCTGGCCCCCGAAGGTTTCGACCGGGTGTTCATGGTCAACAGCGGCACCGAGGCCAACGACCTGGCGATTCGTCTGGCCTGGGCCTACAGTGGCGGGCGCGATCTGCTCAGTGTGCTGGAGGCCTACCACGGCTGGTCGGTGGCCACCGATGCCATCTCCACGTCGATCGCCGACAACCCGCAAGCCCTGGAAACCCGCCCAGACTGGGTACACCCGGTCGAAGCACCGAACACCTTCCGCGGCCGCTTCCGCGGGGCCGACAGCGCCGCCGACTACCTGCAAGACGTCGACGCCAAGCTGGCTGACCTCGACGCCCGTGGCCGTCAGCTGGCGGGCATCATCTGCGAACCGGTGTACGGCAATGCCGGCGGTATCTCACTGCCCGCAGGCTACCTGCGTGCAGCCTATGCCAAAGTCCGCGCCCGCGGCGGGGTGTGCATCGCCGACGAAGTGCAGGTGGGCTATGGCCGCCTGGGCGAGTACTTCTGGGGCTTCGAGGAACAGGGCGTGGTGCCGGACATCATTACCATGGCCAAGGGCATGGGTAACGGCCAGCCACTGGGCGTGGTCATCACCCGTCGCGAAATCGCCGAGGCGCTGGAGGCCGAGGGCTACTTCTTCTCCTCGGCCGGTGGCAGCCCGGTCAGTTGCCGCATCGGCATGGCGGTGCTGGATGTCATGCAGGAGGAAGGCCTGTGGGACAACGCCCGTGACACCGGGCGCTACTTCAAGGCACGCCTGCAGGCGCTGGTCGACAAGCACCCGCTGGCCGGAGCGGCACATGGTTCGGGCTTCTACCTGGGGCTGGAACTGGTGCGCGACCGCACCACCCTGGAGCCGGCCACCGAAGAAACCATGATGCTGTGCGATCGCCTGCGTGACCTGGGCATCTTCATGCAGCCGACCGGCGACTACCTGAACATCCTCAAGATCAAGCCACCGATGTGCACCAGCCGGGCGAGCGTGGACTACTTTGTCGATTGTATTGATCAGGTACTGGGTGAAGGGCTGTAGGGATTGTGAAGCTGGCCGATGAGTGTTCATACTTTTCGGCCACAACGCTCCCGTCAGCAGGTTTTCGACAATGGCCTTTACCAGCGACTCCCTGGCGATTTTCCTCGCGGTGCTCGATGCCGGCTCGTTCTCCGCCGCCGCCCGCAAGCTGGGCCGTGTGCCTTCAGCCGTGAGCATGGCAATCGCCCAACTGGAAGCGGAACTGGACCTGCCCCTGTTCGACCGGGCCACGCGCAAAGCCTTGCCCACCAACGCCGCCCTGGCGCTGGAACCTCAGGCCAGGCAGGTCATCTGCCAACTCAACCTGCTGGATGCCCAGGCCCTGCAATTGCACAAAGGCCTGGAAAAGCGCCTGACCATCGCCATGGCGCCCGAGTTGCAGACCGGCCGCTGGAGCCAGCCGTTGGAAATCCTCGCCCAGGCATTTCCCAGCCTGGAAGTCGAGGTACGTTCGGCCACCCAGACCGAGGCCATTCGCCTGCTGCATGACGGCAGTGTGCAATTGGCATTGGTGTTCGAACGGCCCGGCATCGATGAGCGCGAATCCTTCCTCGAAGCCGGCAGCCAACTGCTGGTGGCCGTTGCCTCACCGCGCCATCCGGCCGGGCAGAACAGCGGTACGCCATTGCCTGAAGAGGCCTTTGCCGAACAACGGCAGATCATCGTGGCTTCGGGCAAGGCCACCGGATCGGACCCACGCATGGTGCTGTCCCGGCGCATCTGGCTGACCGACAGCTACCTGGCCACGCTGGACCTGGTGCAGTCCGGGCTGGGCTGGGCCTACCTGCCGCAGCCATTGGTCGAACCGCTGATTGCCTCGGGCGCACTGGCCGAGGTGCGCTTCGACAACATGGCCAGCCGCCTGCGCTTGTGGGTAGACATCATCTGGATCAAGTCGCGCCCGTTGGGCCTGGGCGCGCGACGCTACCTGGAAGTCATGCGCCAGCTGTTCGAGAAGGAGCCCCCCAGGGCCTGACACCCTTGCGCACGTCCAGGCCCTGCCGATCGCCTTTGGGAGGGTTATGCTGTCGGCGCTACCAGCCTGTAGCCAACCCCCGCCTCGGTAATGATGAACCGCGGCGCCGTGGGGTCATCGCCCAGCTTCTGTCGCAGATGCCCGACCACGATGCGCAGGTAGTGGGTATCCTCCGCATGGGTCGGCCCCCAGATATCCTTGAGCAGCTGCTGCTGGGTAATCACCCGCCCGGGATGCCCGGCCAACAGCGCCAGCAAAGCATACTCCTTGCGTGTCAATGCCACCTCAACACCCTCGAGCGTCACCCGGCGGAAGGCAAAATCCACCGTCAGCGGCCCAAAGCTGGCCGCCACTTCCGAGCCGCCGGCTTGGGGCACCTGGCGCAGCAACGCCCGCACGCGCGCGAGAAACTCCTGGATACCGAACGGCTTGGTCACATAGTCATTGGCACCACCATCCAGCGCATCGACCTTCTGCACTTCACTGGCACGCACCGACAACACCATCACCGGCACTGCACTCCATTCGCGCAACTCACGCAGTACCTGCTGGCCGTCCATGTCCGGCAGCCCCAGGTCGAGCACCACCAGGTCCGGCTTGCCCAGTGCCGCCTGGGCCAACCCTTCGGCACCGGTGGCGGCCTCCAGCACCTTGTAGCCTTGCGAGGCCAGGCTGATACGCAGGAACTTGCGGATCTGCGGTTCATCGTCGATGACCAACAGGGTGGCGGACTGGCTCATGGGGTTTCGCTTTCGGCTTCAGGTTGAGGAGGCAGCGGCAAGCATAGAGTGATGCTGGTGCCTTGGCCATCAATGCCTTCGCCCACCAGAATCTGCCCGCCATGGGCACCGATCATGCCCTGGCAGATCGCCAGGCCCAGCCCGGTACCCTGCCCGCCGCGGTCGCCACGGGCGGCGGTGTAGAACATGTCGAAGATTTTCTCGCGGTCGGCTTCGGGAATGCCGGGGCCCTGGTCGCTGACGGTCAAGCGCAGCTGGTCGTCATGCACCGCCACCTGCAGCTCAAGCCGACCATTGGCCGGCGAAAAGCGTGCGGCGTTTTCCAGCACGTTGACCAGTGCCTGCTCGATCAACGCCGCATGCACGAACAGCAATGGCAGCTCGGCCGGCACGTCCGTGTGCACACGCAGCGGCGCCAGCACCACCCGCAGGCGGTTGAGCGCACTGCCGACGATATCCGCCGGGGCCACCCAGTCGCGGGCCAGCTTGAGGCCGCCATGGCCCAGGCGGGTCATGTCCAGCAGGTTCTGGATGTAGCGATCGAGGCGTTCGGCTTCGTTTCGGGTGCCCTCCAGCAGCTCGCGGCGGTCTTCAGCCGGGATCGCATCGCCCAACGCCAACAGGCTGTCGATGCTGCCACGCATGGCGGTCAACGGCGTGCGCAAGTCATGGGATACGGAAGCCAGCAGGGCGCTGCGCAGTTGCTCGGTTTCGCCGTGCAGGCGTGCGGCTTCCAGCTGTTCGGCCAGGCGTGCGCGGGCCAGGGCCTGGGCCAGGGGCTGGCCCAGGGCGGTGAGCAGGCGCCGCCGTGGGTCGCTGAGCGGCTGCCCGTTGCGCGGGCGCACGCCCAGCAGCGCCAGCGGCTGATCGTCCACCGCCAATGGCCACCACCACCAGCGGCCATTAGGCAGGGTATCGCTGCCGTGGCCGGCGGCCTGCCCGTGCTGCCAGGCCCAATCGGCAGCCGCCCGTTCGGTGTCGCTGAAGGTGCAGGCTTCCCCGCTGGCCACTTGCAACTGGCCTTCGGCGTTGCGCTCCAGCAAGCACACCTGGGTGTCCTGCCAGCCGTCCAGGTGCTGGCCGGCAGCCTTGAATATGGCTTGGCGGTCGGTGGCTACCGTCAAGCGGCGAGACAGGTCGAGCAACTGGCTGGTCTGCGCCTGGGTCTCGCGCAGCGCCTGCAACTGGCGACGCTGGCGCGCGGCCAGGTTGCCGGTGAGCGCAGCCATCAACAGAAAGAACACCAGGGTCAGCACGTCTTCTTCGCGCTGGATGGTGAACGAGAAGTTGGGCGGTATGAACAGGAAGTCATAGGCCAGGAACGACAGCGCGGCGCAAGCCAGCGCAGGTCCCAGGCTACTGCGCACTGCGACCAGCAACACCGCCGCCAGGAACACCAGCGAGATATTGGGCAGCGCCAGCACACTGGACACCGCCCAGGCCAGACCCGCAGCCAACACGGTGGCCAGCAGCGCCAGCAGGTAATGACGCCACACCCACACCCGCCGCACGGCTGAACGCGGCGCTGGCGGCTGCACGTCGCGGTCCAGCACGTTGATTTCCAGGCCACGGCTTTCGCGCAGCAGCCGCGCCGCCACACCCGCGCCGAACAAACGCCGACGCAGGCGGTTGCGGGATTGCCCGACCAGCACCAGGCTGGCCCGCCGCTCGACAGCATGCTGGATCAGCGTGCGGGCCACTTCCCCAGCCCGCAGCAGCACCACCTCCCCGCCCAGTCGCTCGGCCAGTTGCTGCGCGGCTTGCAAACGATGCCGTGCGGTTTCGTCACGCAGGCGGCCGTTGTCCACATGCACCAGGCTCCAGGGCAGGTGGCGGCGCTGGGCCACGCGGCTGGCATGGCGCACCAGGCGTTCGGCCTGGTCGTCACCGTCTATGCCCACCAGCAACCGGCCGCGCAAGGCCGGCGCCTCCTGGCCGCGCTGACGATAGCCGTGGGCCAGGTCGGCATCGACCTGAGCAGCGGCGGTCTGCATGGCCAGCTCGCGCAGGGCGGTGAGGTTGGTTTGCGAAAAATACGCATCGATGGCCGCCCGAGCCTGCTCGGGCACGTACACCTTGCCTTCACGCAGGCGTTCGAGCAGCTCTCGCGGAGGCAGGTCGATCAGCACCAGCTCGAACGCCTCCTGCAGCACCCAGTCCGGCAGGGTCTCGCGCACTTGTACGCCGGTAATGTCACGGACCTTGTCGTTGAGGCTTTCCAGGTGCTGGACGTTGACCGTGGTGTACACGTCGATGCCCGCGGCCAAGAGTTCTTGTACGTCCTGCCAGCGTTTGGCGTGGCGGCTGCCGGGGGCGTTCGTGTGGGCCAGTTCGTCCACCAGGGCCAACGCCGGCGCGGCACGCAGCAGGCCGTCAAGGTCCATTTCCTCGAGGGTGACGCCACGGTACTGGCTGCGCAGTAAGGGCTGCTGATGCAGCCCTCCGAGCAACGCTTCGGTTTCGGCGCGGCCATGGGTTTCGACCACCCCGGCCAACACCTGCACGCCCTGGCGTTGCTGGGCGTGTGCAGCCTGGAGCATGGCGAAGGTCTTGCCGACGCCGGGGGCAGCGCCGAGGAACACCTTCAGCCGGCCCCGGCCGGTGCGTGGAAGGTTGGCCAACAGCGCATCGGCGCGGGCGGAGTCACTCATGTTTCATCCTTTGCTTTTTCCAGCAGTCGGCCACTTCAGGGAAAGCCCCCTTAACGTGTAGGAGCGGGTTTACCCGCGAATACGTCAGTGGCACCACCACCGCATTCGCGGGTGAACCCGCTCCTACAGGCTTCCTGCCAGCGCTTCGATTACCTGACAATGGCGAGCTTTTCCAAGGCCTGGTTCAACGCCAGCACGTTGACCACCGGCGGGCCGATCAATGGGTGGAGGGTGGCCTGTTCCAGCAAGGCTTGCAAGCGCTCGACCGGCAGCTGCCGTGCCGCCGCCACCCGCGGGATCTGATAGGCCAACGCCTCCGGTGGCAGGTGCGGGTCCAGGCCGCTGCCCGAGGTGGTCAGCAGCGCCTGCGGCACTGGCCCCTGCTGCGCCTGATACAACGCAGCCGCATCGCCCTTTACCCGCTCAGCCAGCGCCGGGTTGCTCGGCGACAGGTTGCTGGCGCCGCTGGCCACGGTCGCGTAGGCACCTGCCGAGGGCCGCGAGTGGAACCAGCCATCGCCCTGGAAGTCCTGGGCGATCAATGCCGAACCCCGCACCTGGCCTTGCGCATCGCGTACCAGGCTACCGTTGGCCTGGTTCGGGAAAGCGACTTGGGCAATACCGGTCACCGCCAGCGGATACAGGGCGCCCGTCACCAGGGTCATCAACAAAGCCAGGCTCAATGCCGGGCGTAGATAAGCAGTCATGGCGGCCTCCTCAGACCAGGTTCAGGGCGTTGAGCAGCAGGTCGATCAGCTTGATCCCGGCAAACGGCACCACAATGCCGCCCAGCCCGTAGATCAGCAGGTTGCGCCGCAACAGGTGCGCCGCACTGGCCGCCTGCACGCGCACCCCACGCAGCGCCAGCGGGATCAGCACGATGATGATCAGCGCGTTGAACACGATCGCCGACAGGATGGCGCTCTGCGGGCTGGCCAGTTGCATCAGGTTGAGCACACCCAGTTGCGGGTAGATGGCAGCGAACAGCGCCGGCAGGATGGCGAAGTATTTGGCCACGTCGTTGGCAATGGAGAACGTTGTCAACGCACCGCGGGTGACCAGCAGCTCCTTGCCGACCTGGACTACGTCCAGCAGCTTGGTCGGGTCGCTGTCCAGGTCGACCATGTTGGCGGCCTCCCGCGCAGCCTGAGTGCCGTCGTTCATGGCCATGCCTACGTCAGCCTGGGCCAGTGCCGGGGCGTCGTTGGCACCGTCGCCACACATGGCAACCAGGCGGCCGTCATTCTGCTCCTGGCGAATACGCGCCAGCTTCTTCTCGGGCGTGGCCTCGGCCAGCACGTCATCGACCCCCGCTTCGGCGGCGATGGCGGCCGCAGTCAACGGGTTGTCGCCGGTCACCATGACCGTGCGGATGCCCAGCTTGCGCAGCTCGGCGAAGCGCTCGCGGATACCAGGCTTGACCACGTCCTTGAGGTGGATCACACCCAGCAAACGCTTGTCGACGCACACCAGCAACGGTGTGCCGCCACTCTGCGCGATGCGTTCGACTTCACGGGCCAGCGCCGCCGGCATTTCCAGGCGTTGCATACCGACGAATGCCAGCACCGCATCGACGGCGCCCTTGCGGTAGCGGTGCTGCTGGAAGTCGATGCCCGACAGGCGTGTCTCGGCACTGAACGCCACCGCTTCGAACTGCCCGGCAGGCGGGTCGACAAAGTCGTGCAACTGGCGCAGGTATTCGACAATCGATTTGCCTTCAGCGGTGTCGTCGGCCAGCGACGCCAGCAAGGCGCCCTCCCCCAGTTCCTTGGCGGTAATGCCCGGTGCAGCATGCAGTGCGCTGCAGCGGCGGTTACCGAAGGTGATGGTGCCGGTCTTGTCGAGCATCAGCGTATGCACGTCCCCGGCCGCCTCGACGGCGCGGCCCGAGCGGGCAATGACATTCAGCCGTACCAGCCTGTCCATGCCGGCGATACCGATGGCCGACAGCAGGCCGCCGATGGTAGTCGGGATCAGCGTCACCAGCAGCGCGGCCAGGAAGATCAGCGGCAGGCTGCCACCCACGAAGTGGGCGAACGGCTGCAAGGTCACCACCACGATCAGGAAAATCAGGGTCAGGCCGATCAGCAGGATGTCGAGGGCGATTTCGTTCGGGGTCTTCTGCCGCTTGGCCCCTTCAACCAGGGCGATCATGCGGTCCAGGGTCGACTCGCCCGGGTTGCTGGTGATGCGGACAAGCAGCCAGTCGGAGACCAGCCGCGTATTGCCGGTCACCGCCGAGCGGTCGCCACCTGATTCGCGTATGACCGGCGCGGACTCGCCGGTAATGGCCGCCTCGTTGACGGCCGCAATGCCTTCAATCACCTCGCCGTCGCCGGGGATCATTTCGCCGGCGACCACGCGTACCACGTCGTCCTTGCGCAGCGCGCTGGCAGCTACCGTCTCGTAGCGGCCATCACGCAGACGACGCTGGGCGGTCAGGCCCTGGCTGCCGGCCTTGAGGCTGTCGGCGCGGGCCTTGCCACGGCCTTCGGCCAACGCCTCGGCGAAGTTGGCGAACAACACGGTGAACCACAGCCACAGGGCAATCTGCACCGCAACGCCGGTGCTCACGCCGCCGCCGGGGGCGAAACACAGCACGGTGGTCAGCACCGCGGTCAGGGCCACCACCAGCATTACCGGGGAGCGTTTGAGCTGACGCGGGTCGAGCTTGACGAACGCCTGCACCAGCGCCGGGCGCCACAGCGCGGCGAAGCGGGTCTGGTCCTTGGCATTGTGCCGGCTATTCACTTCAGGAATGGGCATGTTCATGATCGGTCCTCAAAAACCCAGGCTAAGGTGTTCGGCGATTGGCCCAAGGGCCAGGGTCGGCAGGAAGGTCAGGCCACCGACCAGCAGGATGGTCACCAGCAGCAAGCCGGTGAACAGCGGGCCGTGAGTCGGGAAGCTGTTCTGCCCCAGCGGCGCGCTTTTTTTCGCCGCCAGGCTGCCGGCCAACGCCAGTATCGGCAGGATGTAGCCGAAGCGGCCGATGAGCATGGCCAGGCCGATCATCAGGTTGTGGTACACGGTGTTGGCGCCAAACCCGGCAAAGGCCGAGCCGTTGTTGGCCGAGCCCGAGGTATAGGCGTACAGCAACTGGCTGAAACCATGCGCCCCCGGGTTGGTGACCGCCCCGGCCGGGCCGGGCAGGCTGGCGGCGATGGCGCCAAGTACCAGCACGCCGACCGGCATCACCAGCAGGGTTGCCACCAGAAGCTGCACTTCACGGGCCTGCAGCTTCTTGCCCAGGTATTCCGGGGTACGGCCAATCATCAGCCCGGCCAGGAACACCGCGATAAGGACGAACAGCAGCATGCCGTAGAGGCCCGCGCCGACGCCGCCGAATATCACCTCGCCGACCATCATGTTGATCATCGCCACCATACCGGTCAGCGGGTTCAGGCTGTCGTGCATGGCGTTGACCGAACCGTTGGAGGCGGCGGTGGTGGTGACCACCCACAGCACCGAACCGGTGGTGCCGAAGCGGCTTTCCTTGCCCTCCAGGGGGGCGGTCTGCTGCACCTGCGTGCTGTCCAGGGCCGGGTTTGGCTGGTGCTCGGACCACAGCGCCGTGCTACCGCCGATCAGGAACAGGGCAAGCATGCAGGCGAGGATGGCGCGGCTCTGACGCAGGTCCTTCACGTAGTGACCGAAGGTGAACACCAACGCCACCGGAATGAGGATGATCGATGCCACCTCGAACAGGTTGCTCCAGGCCGTTGGGTTCTCGAACGGGTGCGCCGAGTTGACGCCGAAGAAGCCACCGCCATTGGTACCCAATTGCTTGATGGCGATCTGGCTGGCAGCCGGCCCCAGCGGAATGGTCTGGTCGGCACCTTGCAAGGTCAGCGCGTGGGCGTAGTCGGCAAAGGTCTGCGGTACGCCCTGCCATACCAGCAACAGCGCGAGCAGCAAGCACAGCGGCAACAGGCCGTAGAGGGTGGCACGGGTCATGTCGACCCAGAAGTTGCCCAGCGTCGTCGCGCTGCGCCGGGCGATACCGCGGCACAGGGCAACCAGCACGGCCAGGCCGGTGGCAGGGCTGACAAAGTTCTGCACGGTCAGGCCAAGCATCTGGCTCAGGTAGCTGACCGACGCCTCACCGCTGTAGGCCTGCCAGTTGGTGTTGGTAACGAAACTGACGGCGGTGTTGAACGCCAGCGACCATTCCTGGCCAGGCAGGTGCTGAGGGTTGAGTGGCAGGTAGCCCTGCAACAGCAGCACGGCGAACAGCAGCAGGAAGCCGACCAGGTTGAACGCCAGCAGGGCCAGGGTGTATTGCCGCCAGTTCTGCTCCTGGCTGGCGTTCACACCCGCCAGCCGGTAACAGCCCTGCTCGACCGGCCCCAGCACAGGCGTCAGCCAGGTACGCTGGCCTTCCATGACCTTGAAGTAGAACCGCCCGAGCCAGGGTGCTGGTAGCACCACGATGGCAAAGAATGCCAGGAGCAAGGCGAAATCGTAACTGTGCATGGCCGCTCCCTAGCTGCGATCGGCGCGCAGCAGCGCCACCAGCAGATAAAACGCCAATGCCACTGCCAGCAGCAGTGACAGCCCGTCGAGCATGTTCATGTGTGGTTCTCCCCGTGTTACGGCTTGGGCCGCTTTGGGGAAATTGTCCGAGGGAGGGGCGTAAAG